>CAZLFE010000015.1:16259-29686 GCA_964558725.1 uncultured Nitrospiraceae bacterium
AATCTGTAATCTTCTGTATTTCATCCTGAGATCTCTTGACATCATCTTCACTGAGGTGTTTTTCTTTCTCAAGCTTTTTGAGCTCCTCGTTTGTGTCTCTCCTGACATTCCTTATTGCTATCTTTGCCTCTTCTGCCTTTTTCTTTACAACCTTTACGAGTTGCTTTCTTCTTTCCTCTGTCAGGGGAGGAATGTGTATCCTTATTATCCTGCCATCGTTAACAGGAGTAATACCGAGGTCTGATTTCATAATAGCTTTTTCGATATCAGGAATGATTTTTGGATCCCAAGGCTGTATAGCTACCTGTCGGCTCTCGGGTATGCTCAGGCTTGCAAGTTGTTGAAGAGGAGTTGAAGTGCCATAGTAATTAACTATTATTGCATCAAGAAGTGCTAAAGAAGCCCTTCCTGTTCTGATTGAGGCAAATTCCTTTTTCAGAGCTTCGATGGCGCCAGCCATCCGCTCAGTGGTCTTTCTTTTTAACTCTTGTTCCATTAGTTCCCCTCACAAGAGTCCCTATTTTTTTCCCTTCTATAATCTTTCTTATATTACCCTTGCCCCTCAGATTAAATACTATGATGGGGAGATTGTTGTCCATGCACAGTGATACTGCCGCTGAATCCATAACGGTGAGTCCCCTTTTCAGAACGTCAATGTAAGTCACGGTGTCATATTTTTTTGCTCTGGGGTCTTTTACAGGGTCGGAGGAATATATGCCATCTACCTTCGTTGCCTTGAGTATTGCATCTGCGCCAATTTCCATTGCCCTCAAAGCTGCAGCTGTATCAGTTGTAAAGTAGGGGTTGCCTGTGCCTGCGGCAAAAATAACTGTCCTTCCTTTTTCCAGATGTCTCATTGCCTTCCGCCTTATGTACGGCTCTGCAATTTCCTTCATTTCGATCGCCGACTGGACCCTTGTGGGAATATCCTGCTTTTCAAGGGAGTTTTGAAGGGCAAGGGCATTAATGACAGTTGCAAGCATTCCCATGTAATCTGCTGTTGCCCTTTCCACCCCTTTCATGCTCGCCTCTACTCCTCTGAAGATATTTCCTCCCCCTACTACTATTGCTATTTCAACCCCCCGTGAGACTGCTTCTTTTATCTCTTTAGCTATAAAGTCCGCAGTAAATGAATCAATGCCATAGCCCTTATCTCCCATCATGGCTTCACCACTAATCTTCAGAAGGATCCTTCGGTATTTTAATCCTCTCATTCCTTAGCTGTCTCTCCAAGCTGGAACCTGACGAACCTCCTGATAACAATATTCTCCCCTAATCGTGAGATACTCTCGGCAATCAAGTCTTTAATCCTCTTCTTCTGGTCGGGATCTTTGATGAATACCTGGTCAAGAAGGCAGTTCTCAGAGTAAAATTTCTCGAACTTTCCTTCCACAATTTTTTCAATAACGTGCGGTGGTTTGTCTGTAATCTGTGCTCTATATATCTCCCTTTCCTGTTCTATAACATTCTGTGGAACATCCTCCCTCGACAGATATGAAGGGTTTGCAGCGGCTACATGCATAGCTATATCCTTGACAAGTTCCTTAAAATCCTCAGTCTTTGCAACAAAGTCTGTCTCGCAGTTCATTTCGACCATTACTCCTATCTTCCCCATATGTACGTATGAACCAATTACTCCCTCGGAAGCTGTCCTACCGGCCCTCCTTGCTGCTGCTGCAAGACCCTTCTGCCTGAGCAGACCCACGGCTTTTTCAAAATCTCCGCTACTTTCTGAAAGTGCCCTTTTGCAATCCATCATGCCGGCACCTGTCTTTTCCCTGAGGTCCCTGACCATTTCTGATGAGATCGTTATCATTTTGTTGCCTCGGTTTCTTCCTGCTGTATCTTTTCCTCAACTTTGACCTTCTCTGCCTCTTCTGCCATTTTCTTTGATAGGACATCTCTGCCTTCAAGAACAGCATCAGCCATCTTAGATGTTATCAGTCTTATGGCCCTTATAGCATCATCATTACCAGGGATCACATAGTCAACCTCATCAGGGTCACAGTTTGTGTCTACTATTGCAACGATCGGCACAGCAAGCTTCCTTGCCTCAGCTATGGCTATCCTCTCTTTCTTCGGATCTACTATATAAATAGCCCCTGGTAGTCCTGGCATGTCTTTGATGCCTGAGAGATTTCTTTCTAATTGAGCCCTTTCCTTTTCAAGGGCAGCAACCTCTTTTTTGGGAAGGAGTTCATAAGTGCCATCCTCTTTCATAGCCTCAATCTTTTTTAGTCTCTCAATGCTTTTCTTTATTGTAGAGAAATTCGTCAGCATACCCCCAAGCCAACGCTGATTAACAAAAAACCCCCCTGCGCGGGTTGATTCCTCATGGATAGAGTCTTGTGATTGCTTCTTTGTTCCAACGAAGAGTATTGGAGCCCCTGTTGAGGCCACCTCTCTTATAAAATTATAGGCATCTTCAAGCCCTTTGAGTGTCTTCTGAAGGTCAATGATGTAAATACCGTTTTTCTCCCCAAAGATATATTTCTTCATTTTGGGATGCCATCTCTTTACCTGATGACCAAAGTGTACACCCGCCTCAAGAAGTTCCTTGATTGTAGCTACCATATCTTCCTTTTCTCCTCCTGTTCTTTTCCCTTTTCCTTACTGTTTTTGACTGCCGACCTATTGGAAAGAGGCCAATGTCGACTTTTTGGCAATACCTTTAGGAATGAAAGCCTAACACAAAACTATCTTTTTTGCAAGTGGAGATTCTCATAGGAAGGAGCAAAAGGTCAGATTGGGATAAGGGCATTACAGATAGATGGTACATTCTCATTCCGTATTTGCCCTATCTGTCATGCTGAATTCATTTCAGCATCTCATAAATAGGTTTTGCGACCCTGAAACGAGTTCAGGGCGACATACGGTCACTCAATTCAGTTAGAAACTGAAAATCTTAGGCTTAGGTATTTGAATTTATAGATTCTATGATCTGCTCTATCCTCAATTTTGGCAAACCACTAAAACCTTTAACCTTTAACGACCTCAAACCTGAACTGTCCTTTTTGACATCACTTCCTGGATGAGTGCATCTATCTCGGCCCCATCCATAGTCTCCTTTTCGAGAAGACTTTTTGCTAATGCCTCAAGAAGATCAAGGTTTTCTGTAACGAGTTTTTTAGATGTATCGTATGCCTCGATTACTATTCTCTTAACCTCTTCGTCTATATCAATTGCAGTCTTTTCGCTATAGTCTTTATGCCTTGCTATCTCTTTTCCGAGGAAGATATGTTCGTCTTTTTTCCCGAAGGTGAGGGGGCCAAGCTTTTCAGACATTCCCCACTCTGTAACCATCTTTCTTGAAAGCTCTGTTGCCCTTTCAAGGTCATTGCCAGCCCCTGTTGTCAAGTGTTCCAGGGCGATCTCCTCTGCAGCCCTGCCACCGAGCAAGATCGAGAGGGCCTTCATAAGATAGTCCTTAGAATACGTGTATCTATCATCTATAGGCAACTGCTGTGTTATACCAAGTGCCATTCCCCTCGGGATGATGCTTACCTTGTGTATTGGGTCAGTACCTGGAGTGAGTTTAGCTACAAGTGTGTGGCCTGCTTCATGGTAGGCAGTATTCTTCTTCTCAGACTCGCTTATGATCATGCTCTTTCTCTCCACGCCCATCAGCACCTTGTCCTTTGCTGCCTCAAAATCAGACATCTCGACCTTGCTTTTTGATTTCCTTGCTGCAAGCAGGGCAGCTTCATTGACGAGGTTTGCGAGGTCAGCGCCAGAAAAACCGGGTGTCCCGCGGGCTATCTGCTCAAGATTAACCCTCTCATCAAGGGGTATGTTTCTCGTGTGTACTTTGAGAATTTCAAGCCTTCCCTTTACATCCGGTTGCGGAACGACTACCTGTCTGTCAAATCTGCCAGGTCTCAGAAGAGCTGGATCGAGGACATCAGGCCTATTTGTAGCTGCAAGAATAATAATTCCCTGATTGGTTTCAAAGCCATCCATTTCTACAAGGAGCTGATTCAGAGTCTGCTCACGCTCATCATGACCTCCACCAAGGCCAGCTCCCCTGTGACGGCCAACGGCATCTAACTCATCAATAAAAATAATACAAGGTGCATTCTTTTTTGCCTGGTCAAAGAGGTCCCTTACCCTTGATGCGCCTACTCCAACAAATAACTCCACAAAGTCGGAGCCTGATATCGAGAAGAAGGGTACCCCGGCTTCGCCTGCTATAGCCCTTGCAAGAAGGGTTTTACCTGTGCCTGGCGCTCCCACCAAGAGTACACCCTTAGGAATCTTACCTCCGAGCTTCTGGAATTTCTGGGGAGCCTTGAGGAAGTCTATTATCTCCTGAACTTCTGCCTTGGCCTCTTCTATTCCTGCAACGTCAGAAAATGTTACCTTTACTGACTTTTCAGAGGCTAATTTTGCTTTCGCTTTACCGAAGGATAATGCCTTGTTACCGCCTGTTTGCATCTGTCGCATGAAAAATATCCATACGGCAACAAGCAGGATTATGGGGCCCCAGGAGAAAAGGAGGCTCCAATACCAGGGATTCTGTTCCGTAGGTTTTACCGTAATTTTTACGTTCTGAGACCTTAAAACCTTAACAAGGTCAGGGTATGCCGGAGCATAGGTCTTAAACCTTTTGCCGTCTTTTAATTGCCCCGCTAAATTGCTGTCTTTAATGACGACCTCTTCAACTTCGCCTGCCTCAAGTTTGGTCATGAACTCTGAGAATATGATCTCTTCTCCTGTCTTCTTAGGGGCACTAAAAAGATTGAAAAGAAGTATAATTACTATTCCAATGAATAGCCAGACAAAGAGACTTCTATAAATGTTCAATTCCTTACCTCTTAATATTATTTTACCATATCAATGCTTTTCAGTAACTGTTTCCCGTTACCCTCTATTAACTTCTTTTGCATCGCTATAAGACTATGTATACCCTCTTCTGCAAGTGTTAAAAGACTATCTAATGTAGCTTTTGAGAAGGTCATTCCTTCTGCAGTCCCTTGTATTTCGACAAATCTGCCGTTTCCTGTCATCACAATATTCATATCTACCTCAGCAATAGAATCCTCTAAATAACAAAGGTCAAGTCTGGGCTCTCCATTTACAATCCCTACGCTTATAGCAGCGAGATAATCCTTAATCGGAATTTTTTCTATAAGCCCATTTCTCAGCGCGTATCTCAATGCATCGGAAAGACATATAAATGCACCTGTTATTGATGCTGTTCTTGTGCCACCGTCTGCCTGTATTACATCGCAATCTATCCAGATCGTCCTTTCGCCGAGGGATGATAGGTCAACAACAGACCTGAGCGCCCTGCCTATAAGCCTCTGTATCTCGTGTGTCCTTCCACTAATTCTTCCTGTGCTGGAGTCCCTTACCATCCTCGTTTGGGTTGCTCTCGGAAGCATGGAATACTCTGCTGTTATCCATCCTCTTTTCTGGTCTTTCATAAAAGGTGGCACCTTGTCTTCAATTGTGGCTGTACATATTACCCTTGTATTTCCTATTTCAATCAATACTGAGCCTTCAGCAACCCCTATGAAATTCCTCCGGATCTTTACTTCACGCATTTCGTTGTTTTCTCTTCCATCAGGTCTCATTTAACCTCCAGTTCTTAGCTGACTGTTATTTTTTCTATGTGTTCTATCTTGTTTTCGAGGAATCTTTCGCCGACTTTTATAAACCTGTCAGGTGAATCGGTAACATAAAACTCTCTTAATGGCCTTTCCTTCTGTTCTCGCTTTAACCCAGAAATCTCAAGAATTGCCTTTACCTCCTTTGCTACCTCAACTGCAGAATCTATGAGTCTAACACCTTCACCCATTACCTTTGATATGACTTGTTTCAGTAAAGGATAATGGGTGCATCCAAGTACGAGGGTGTCTATACCTTTACTCTTTATTTCCTTAAGATATCTTTCGGCAATCTGGGTAACGATGTCTCCCTCGGTCCATCCTTCCTCAACAAGGGACACAAATAAGGGACAGGGAAGACCAGATACCTCCACATCTCTGTCGATGGCTTTAATCAGCCTTGTATAAGAATCGCTCCTTATTGTTGCTTCTGTACCTATAATCCCGATTTTTTTGTTCTTTGTTGCCTTGACAGCAGCCTTTGCCCCAGGCTCAATAACTCCAATGACAGGAATAGGTACAACGCTTTTAATTTTATCAAGTCCCACAGAAGATGCAGTATTGCAGGCTACTACGAGGAGTTTAATATCCTTTGAAAACAGGAACCTTGTGTTTTCGAAGGAATATCTGATAACTGTTTCCGGCGACCTTATACCGTAGGGGACTCTTGCAGTATCACCAAGATAAATAGTGCCTTCACCAGGCATTTCTTTTACTATTTCTTTTAAAACAGTAAGACCGCCTATTCCGGAGTCGAAGACAGCAATTGGCCTATTTTTCTTATTCATGTTTCACATTGCCCCTGAAAATAACTTTATCGATACTCCTTTCCCCTATGGTCGAAGACTAATGGGGAGAGGAGGATTGCTCTTTTTCATCATTCCTTGTACCGCTCTGCAATTTATTTATTTCATATAAAACCATATCTTTTAAGGGATAAGAGAGACAAAGATGGCCTCCGAGTGTTTCTATCTCCCTGCCTTCTATAAGAACTTTTACATCCTCGATTTCACCTAAATTTGAGCTCAGGCTCTCATACAGACCTTTAAGGAGAAGAAATTCCATGAGGGCATCGCCTTGAAAATTCCTCCTAAACTCATCTGATAAGTCAATATAAAGTATTCTGTTTTCATCTCGATAAATACCAAGGAGTCGCGCATCTTTTGGCATATCTGATATCTTCATGTTAACAGGTCCCTTAAGGAATTCTTCTACTATAGCTTCTGCAATTGCTATCTTGGCGGTCCTCCTCAGAAGCCTTCTTTCTTCGATCTGGAGACGATTACCAACGGGATAGTAAATCTTTAAGACGAAAAGATCCCCTGCCTGAGGTAAGGGCTCAACTCTCTCTTCCGGGACGTGCTTATGGGAGACCTTCGAAAAATAAAAATACCCTCCTGCCAAACCGCCTATGAAAAGCAATCCCAGCAGTATTATGATCGACAATCTTTTCGTATTCGTACTACAGTCCTCCAAGTATACGCATAAAGCAAAGAGCATAGAGCGTGGAGCAGAGAATTTTTTGTCTTAACTCTTTACACGTTACTATTTGCCCTTTGTTATTCTTATTGTCCATATGCTGCAAGTCCGTTTATAATTGAATTTATCAGTCTTGCTCTCATCTGTTGATCATAAACGACAGATCCCGGTGAAGGGAATTCTACGACAACAGAAGGGGCGCTTGTAGAATTAAGAATGGGTAAGGGCATTTCCCTGTAAATAATACTCTTCTTGAATTCATCTTTGAGCGCCTTTCCGATGTTCTCAGAAAGGGCCTTGCTTTTTCCGATATATTTTTTCTGCCTTGATGAAAGACTATAAAGATCAACGATCTCATCAGAGCCCTCGTCTTTGAACTTAGCAACATAGAGAACAAAATTCTCAGACATTGAGGAATGGAGACTTAAAAATACATCAGGGGTTTTTTGATTTACAAATTTTATTCTCTCGATAAGAGACATGTACTGATCTACCTTGCGTGTCAGAAAGACCTTCTTACCTTTCTTTGATAAGCTTGTATCTAAATCTTGAGCCAGGCCGAGGCTTAAATCTTTCTCTTTCGCATCGCCAGAGGCGATACCAAAATCATAGCCGCCATGTCCTGCATCAATGACAAAGACCCTGGAAAGTATTTGTACGGCTTGCTTCTCACTTTTCTGTATATCGAATACCAATCTTGCTGGAGAAGAAAGCCTCAGGAGTTTTACCTCTCCCTTTTCTTCCAGATTTATTACTAATGATGTGTCAGTTGGCGCTACCTTAAAGGGGGTGTCCTTCTGTGCTATCAGATTGAATGGTCCCGGGAATTCTATTTTTATTTGAGAGGGCGATGTAGTGGCTTTTGTTTTCGTTATAAATGATTCTTCGGACTCAAACACAATTCGTATCAGCCCTTCCTGTTTGCTGAACTTCAGCAGAACCTCCGTCTTCTTCTGGGCAAGCAGGGGAACTGTCGTAACCAACAGGACTAAAAATAAAAAGAAACCTCTTTTTAGTTGAAAATAAGATCTTCTTGTCATTATGAAAAGTGATTCTGCTCCAAAGGAGTTATAAAATAGGGTTCAAGGGTTCTAGGGATTCGAGGACTCTATAGTGATTAATTTATGCTTGAATCCTTGAACCCTCGGATCCTTGAACCCTCTCAAATGCATTAATTGATTCAGAGATGAACCTCAAAAATATTTTTTGGTGGAGGCGGCGGGAATTGAACCCGCGTCCGAAAGTACTACTCTCAGGCTTCTACATGTTTATCCTGCCTATTGATTCTCGGATCCCAGGCTGCCGGAAGGCTGGCGTCCTGAAATCCCATCCCCCTTAATCTCACCCCAGGGTCAGGGGAAAGTCCCTGGAGCCAGCCTGCTGTATGACGCTGTCCCCTGAAACACAGACAATTTCAGGGCAGCGTGCCGCTTATTTAATTAAGCAGCAAGTGCCAGTTCGTTATTGGCGTTTGTGTTTGTTTCCGCCTTTTTACGTGGTGACGGAACCACGACATGCGACCCGAGCCTCATAACCCCCGTCGAGCCCTTTCGCCCCCGACTTACCGTAATGCGTAATAAACTTTTACACATAACGTATAACGCTTTACGCATTATGACTTTTTATGGCTCTTGCTATTTCTCTCCTTGCCTCTCTTTCTTTTATTGTTTCCCTTTTTTCAAAGAGCCTTTTACCCTTCGCAACTCCGATTTCAACCTTTGCAAAGGAATCCTTAAAATAAATCTTGAGCGGGATCAGCGTATATCCCTTTGTAGCGGCTTTACCACTCAGTTTGTCTATCTCTTCCCTGTGCATGAGGAGTTTTCTCGTCCTCAGAGGGTCATGGTTCAAAATATTTCCGTGACTGTAAGGGCTGATATGACAGTTCAGGAGGAAAGCTTCTCCTTCTTTAGCAAGAACGTAACTGTCTTTTAAATTAGCCTTGCCCTCTCTCAGGGACTTCACCTCGGTCCCCAATAAGGCAATGCCTGCCTCTACGGTCTCCTCAATATGGTAGTCATGGTATGCTTTTCTATTCTGGCAAACAACTTTCATTATTTATTTTAACATTTTTCTAAGACCTGCCCACGCTGAAATATTTGAACCCCTTAGCTTTGAGTTTCTGTGGTTCATAGATATTTCTCAAATCGAAGAAATAAGGTTCTTTCAGGAGCCTCTTCAATCTATCGAGTTCGAGGTTTCTGAACTGATTCCATTCAGTCACAATAACGAGTGCATTTGCGCCATTCACAGCCTCATAAGGGTCTTTGCAGTATGTTATATCAGGCAAAATACTATTTGCACTCTTCATGGAAACCGGGTCGTAAGCCCTAATCTTCGCACCCTCTTTAAGGAGCTTTTTTATGATATTGAGGGATGGGGCTTCCCGGATATCGTCTGTGTTCGGCTTGAAAGAAAGACCAAGGATGGCAATTGTCTTGTTTTTAAGTGCACCTATAGCATCTCTAATCTTTTTAATCATCGATTCCCACTGCCTTTCATTAGCCTTTACCGCCGCATCCACAATACTGAGTTCAACACCCTGCTCCTCAGCCATCTTTAAAAGGGCCAGTGTGTCTTTCGGAAGGCAGGAACCACCATAGCCTGGTCCAGGGTGAAGAAATTTTGGGCCTATTCTCTGGTCAAGACCTATGCCTTTGGCAACCATATGGACATCAGCACCTATCTTCTCACAGAGGTTTGCAATCTCATTGATAAAAGAGATCTTTGCAGCAAGAAAAGAGTTAGAGGCATACTTAATAAGCTCTGCAGTCTTGATATTTGTTATTACAAAAGGGGTTTCTATGAGATAGAGCGGCTTATAGAGATCGCTCATTATGGCAACAGCCTGTTGACTATTTGCGCCAATTATAACTCTATTGGGCCTCATAAAATCCTCTATTGCAGAGCCCTCCCTGAGGAATTCAGGGTTTGATACGATATCAAAATCAACCTGTTCCTTAAGGTTTTTCGAAACTATCTTCCTTATTCTGTCGCCTGTCCCTACGGGAACTGTACTCTTTGTGACAATAACCTTGTACCCGTCAAGATTTGAGGCTATTTCCTTGGCAACTTCTTCGATATACCTTAGGTCTGCTGAGCCATCCCCTCTCGGCGGTGTGCCAACTGCTATAAATATCACCAGAGAAGACCTGACAGCATCTGCGATATCAGTACTGAAAGCAAGCCTTCCTTCTTTAATGTTTCTCTGTACAAGCTCTTCAAGGCCAGGCTCATAAAAAGGGACGTGTCCATCTTTTAAAGATTTTATCTTTTTTGTATCTTTATCTACACATGTGACAAAGACCCCGAATTCAGCAAAACAAGCACCTGTTACCAGGCCAACATAGCCTGTCCCAATTACACCTATATGCATGCTGATCTCCTTTTCATATTATTTTTCCCCTTTCTCCCATGCCTTCACATATTTTAAGAAAGTATAATAACTGTAAAGCAGCGATAGTATCAATCCATGTTTCCCATCGAGAAAACCCAATCTGAGGAAGAACATTTTTGAGAATGTAAAAAGGGGTCGCACAATGAGGGAAAGTATGCCGGGCTTGATGCCTTTTCTGCCTATTTCTTTTGCTGAAAGAGTTGAGTAGTCTTCTATCTTCTTTAAGAAATCAGAGAGAGTTCTCGAGGTATGGTGCTCCATAGAATTTTTGAGATACTTTGTGCTGCCTTTAACCACTACCTTTTCATGCACCTCGCGCTCCTCAATATATGCCCTGTCTTTCCTGAAAAGTCTGAGTGTATAATCTGGCCACCATCCACCGTGTCTTATCCACCTGCCGAGGAAAAAATTTTTTCTCGGTATGTAGAAACCGCTGTCACTTTTATCATCCAGAGCCGTGAAAATCTCTGATTTCAGTTCTGGTGTTAGCCTCTCATCGGCATCCAGTATCAAGACCCAGGGCATAGATGCCCTGTCAATGCCTTTCTGTTTCTGCTTCGCATAGCCCTTCCATTCTTCCTGAAATACGTTCTCTGTGTATTTTTTGCAGATATCAATGGTTTGGTCAGAACTGAAGGAATCTATTACTATTATTTCAGAAAAATCCTTTGCGCTTTCGAGGGCGTCTTTAATATTCTCCTCTTCATTCTTTGTTACGATCACTACTGATATTGGTATCAATAATTCCCTCCAAAAGGGATGGCTCCTTTTGTATGGTATATTAAAGTATGCTTGTTATTCCTGCAATAGATTTGAAAGAGGGGCAGTGCGTCAGGCTTTTCCAGGGTAAGAGAGATGCCGTGACGACATATTCGAACGATCCTGTTGCTACTGCAAAAAAATGGGAATCCTATGGGGCGGAGCTGATACATATTGTTGACCTCGATGGTGCATTCACAGGCAATCAGGCAAACTTGGATGCAATAATAAAAATCAGGCAATCAATAAAAATTGCCCTCCAGGTAGGTGGAGGCATAAGGAATATGGAAAATATCACAAACCTCTTTGCAGCGGGTATAGAGAGAGCCATTATTGGGACTGCAGCTATAGAAGATCCTGAATTTGTAAAATCTTCCTGTAGTAGATATCCTAAAAGGGTCATAATCGGCATTGATGCGAAAGAAGGGATGGTAGCCATCAAAGGGTGGGAGGAGATTACATCTCTTGATGCAAGGGAAGTTGCAGGGCATTTAGAGGTTGCAGGCGCAGCAGGTATTGTATATACAGACGTAGCGAGAGATGGCACGCTTTCAGGTCCGAATATCGAGGCTATAAGAAAGATGGTCGAAAGCGTTAGCATCCCCGTAATCGCTGCCGGTGGAGTCTCCAGCATCGAGGACATTAAAAATCTGATGCAGATAAAAAACCTTTGGGGAGTGATCACGGGAAAGGCAATTTATTCAGGGAGCCTTGATCTTAAAGAGGCAATTCAGATTGTTCGCGGTAAAAATTAAATTTGAAGAACAAAATAGAGACAGGGAAGGAGGTTTTACTTTAAGGTGTCGTATGAAAATTCTTCACCAGCCTTCCCTGTCTAACCTGGTAGATTTACCACATTTTTGGTCCTGTCTCTATTTTTGGGATGCAGATGCTTGCTAAGAGAATAATACCCTGTCTCGATGTAAAAGATGGACGTGTGGTTAAAGGGGTGAGTTTCGTCAATTTGAGGGATGCAGGTGATCCTGTTGAGAATG
The DNA here is from genome assembly GCA_964558725.1 of uncultured Nitrospiraceae bacterium. Lineage (GTDB taxonomy): Bacteria > Nitrospirota > Thermodesulfovibrionia > Thermodesulfovibrionales > SM23-35 > DASPRG01. Next base: position 28,499 of record CAZLFE010000015.1, read on the forward strand.
CAAAGTTCTATGATGAACAGGGAGCAGATGAGCTTATATTTCTTGATATTACTGCTTCCCATGAGAAGAGAAAGATAATCCTGGATGTCGTCATGAAAACCGCGTCAGATGTATTCATGCCCCTGACGGTAGGAGGGGGTATCAGGACTCTCGATGATATCAGAGATCTTCTGAAAGCTGGATGCGACAAGGTATCAATTAATACAGCTGCTGTAAAAGACCCCTATTTTATAAGCATGGCTGCTGAGAAGTTCGGAACCCAGTGTATAGTAATTGCGATCGACGCAAAGAGAATATATGGTAGTTTGCCTGATACAACTAGTGAAAAGTGGTTTGATGATCCTTCATTAAGAGATGTTTGTCTTAAACTGCCTAAAAAAATCCCCTCTCGCCCCCCTTTAGCAAAGGGGGGATGGGGGGATTTATCGGGAGGCGAGGGAGGATTATGGGCAATCTCGACCCATGGCGGCAGAAAGATGAGACTTATAGATGCTGTTCAATGGGCAAAAAAAATGGAAGAGCTTGGAGCAGGCGAGATCATGCTTACAAGTATGGATAAGGACGGGACTAAAGACGGATATGATATTGAATTAACTCGTGCTATATCGGAATCTGTCTCCATCCCTGTTATTGCCTCAGGTGGAGCAGGGAATCTCGAACACTTATTCGAAGCCATCGCATATGGAAAGGCAGATGCAGTCCTTGCAGCATCTATATTTCATTACAGGGAATACACAATCAGGGAAGCAAAAGAATATTTAAAGTCAAAGGGAGTGCCTGTAAGGCTTTAACAAAGCAAGCAGTTAGGGGTACGGTTACGAAACCGGTTTCGTCTGATGGTTACATCACCCGGCTTTCTCACATTACCGTTATACATAACCGATACGGGCTTCGCTACCGTAGCCCCCGGCAGTTTTTCCTATCCTCAAGGCATCGATTATTTCATTGTCTGCCGGTGAAACCCTGAATGTAAATGTGTCGTTTCCTTTAATGACTATTACCTCTACTTCAGAAAGATTCTTTGCATCAGAATACCTTGCGCAGAGAGAAGCAGCAATCTGTAAAGCCTCATCAGTAATCTCTCCTACTACCAAGGTTGTCGGACTTCCATACCCCTCAATCTTCAGTAGACACCCCTTTACTGGTAGGGACCATATTTTCTCATTCTCAGCCTTATTTCTCCCAACA
>CAZLFE010000016.1:0-29320 GCA_964558725.1 uncultured Nitrospiraceae bacterium
CCAGTAAAGATTCTTCTTTTTCTCATCCATGTTTAACGACTCCTTTTTATATTTTCATTATAATTATAAAAATTACACCCTGCGGTCTCTGCCGCAGTTCCATATTTCTGTCATTCTGGCTTGTCCAGAATCTTTCTTGCGATCCCGAACAAGTCGGAAGGATTCCCGACAAGCGGGAATGACACTGAAAACAAATATTCAATTTTCAGACGCCCTGCGGTCTCTGCCGCAGGGTATTCACTATAATTTGCACAACAATATTACCAAAATAAATTCCTGTTTTATTATAGCATTGTTAAAGCAAATTTTATACCAATAATAGTCATCTACAACTACTTAAAATTAAAGAGAAAATTGGATATTAGTTGGCGAGGATTGGAGATTGCCTACTTAATAATAGACTTAGATTTTTCTACCTTCTCGTCAATATGGAGTTTGAGAAGGCTTTCTTTTTGTCATCTCAAGCTTAGAGATTTTATAAGCTTTTTTCAACCCACCTGGCGAGTTCAAGACACTAACTTTTTCAGGTTAGATGCTCTTTAAACTCTTATGCTATCGTATCTTATGAGGCCTCCAGGGACCAGTGATATAGAACTTTTAGAGAGATTATGATAAATTAAATCAATTACGAGGAGGGATTTGATACATGCTCAAGGAGAAGGAAAAGTACGTTGTTGTTGTTGTAGGAGCGACTGGAGCTGTTGGTAACGAGATGATAACAACGCTCGAGGAAAGAGACTTTCCCGTAAAAAGTCTCAGGCTCTTTGCATCAGAACGCTCTGAAGGTAAAATTCTGAAGTTCAGAAACAGGGATATCCCTGTTGAAACCCTGCAAGAGAATTCCTTTGAAGGTATTGACATTGCCCTTTTCTCGGCAGGTGCAGATAGGTCAAAGATATGGGCACCGGTGGCTGTCAGGTCAGGCTGTGTCGTGATCGACAATTCAAGCCAGTGGAGAATGGACCCAGGGGTTCCCCTCGTTGTGCCAGAGGTTAACCCCAATGACTTGGAATGGCATAAAGGCATCATAGCGAATCCGAACTGCTCAACAATACAGATGGTGGTTGTATTAAAGCCAATACATGATGTGGCAAAAATAAAAAGGGTTGTCGTAACGACCTTTCAGTCTGTCTCAGGTACTGGTCAGAAAGCTATGGATGAGCTGTTGCAGCAGACAAAGGATTTACTCAATTTCAGAGAGGTCACATGTAATGTCTATCCATATCAGATAGCATTTAATGTCCTTCCCCATATTGATAAGTTTCTTGAGAACGACTATACGAAGGAAGAGATGAAGATGGTGAATGAGACGAGAAAGATCTTGGGGGATGACTCAATCAGGATAACAGCGACAACGGTGAGGGTGCCTGTATTCAAAGGCCATTCGGAGAGTGTGAATATAGAGACGGAGAAAAAACTCACTGCTAATGAGGTGAGGGCAATTCTTTCAAATGCCCCAGGTATTGTTGTCTTCGATGCACCTCATAAGAATATCTATCCCCTTCCTATCAATGTAGCTGGCAAGGATGAGACCTATGTTGGAAGGATAAGAGAGGATGAATCTATAGAGAAAGGTATCAACCTGTGGATAGTTGCAGACAATCTCAGGAAGGGGGCTGCCCTGAATGCAGTACAGATTGCAGAAAAGCTAATCGAGAAGGTCTAAAGGTTAATAACCAGGTTACGGTAACGTCCCGAAGGCTACGAGGCCCGTATCGGTACCGATTATAGGTAACGCCTTTTACGAATAACTTAACCGACAAACGAAACGGGCATCGTGACCGTCTGATGAATAATATAGCCCATGCAAAATGTTGATTACATCATTCATGCCGATTATGTTCTTCCGATGGATGAAAGTCTTGCCGTTATTAAGGACGGCGCAATCGCTGTAAAAGGCACCAAGGTACTTAAGGTCGGGACATCGCAAGAGATTTTCAAAAAATATTCCCCAAGGGCAATAATCAACGGAAGCCAACATGTTGTGTTTCCGGGACTTATCAATACCCATACCCATGCAGCAATGGTCTATTTCAGGGGCATAGCAGATGACCAGCCCTTAAAGGAATGGCTCGAGAATCATATATGGCCAGCAGAGAATCAATGGCTCAGCCCTGAATTTATCTCAGATGCAATTGAGCTTGCCTGTCTTGAAATGCTCAAGGGAGGGATCACAACGTATAACGATATGTATTTCTATGAAGATGCTGCAGGTGAGGCTACAAAGAGGGTAGGTATGAGAGCAGTCCTGGGGGTCGGTCTTCTTGATTTTCCGACGAAATCTGCCAGTACTACCGAGGAGTACTTTGCCAATGCAGAGTCCTTTATAAAAGGCTGGAAGGGGGATAACTTGATAACTCCCTGCATTGCCCCCCATGCACTCTACACCTGTGGTCCAGAGACATTAAAGAGGGCAAGAAAGGTTGCTGATATCTACGATATCCCGATTCATATACATCTTTCCGAAACGAAGTGGGAAGCAGAGGAGATCATGAGGCGGTTTGGGATGAGCCCTGTGGAATATCTTGAGAGCCTCGGATTTCTCAACGAGAGGGTTCTTGCTGCTCATTGTGTCTGGTTAACAGAACTCGAAATAGAAATCCTTGCCAAAAGGAGGGTTGGCGTCTCTCACTGCATTGAGAGCAATCTCAAACTTGCATCGGGAATTGCACCTGTGGTCAGAATGCTGAAGGCAGGGGTTAGAGTGACCTTTGGCACAGATGGAGCTGGAAGCAATAACGATTTAAATATCCTGAGCGAGATGTCTACAGCTGCAAAGCTTCACAAGGCAGTATCAGGAGACCCCACTGCCCTTGATGCGAAAACAGCCCTTCTCATGGCTACGAGATGGGGAGCAGAGGTTTTGGGTCTTGGAAAAGTCACAGGAAGTATTGAGGAGGGCAAAGCTGCGGACCTTGTAATGGCTGATCTCAATAAACCACATCTTGTACCGATGTACAGCATTTACTCTCACATCGTTTATTCAATGAGACCCTCTGATGTGGAGATGGTAATGGTTGATGGAAAGATAGTCGTTAATGATGGAAAACTTACAACGACCGATGAGTCAGAGATTCTTTATAAGGCGAAAAAGTGGTGTGAGAAGATAAGCGGTTGCGAACATTGATTATGATTTCTTAATCTCAAAAACTTTCTCCCTTGCTGTTTGCCCCTTCAGTAGAGTCACCCCAGATTTAGCAACACCAAAATACTCAGCCAATACCCTTATCACCGCCTGATTTGCCTTCCCTTCCTGAGGCTTCTCCTTTACCCATATAATAAAATCTCTCTCCCCTATCTTCTCAATCTTTTCCTGCTTCGTACCCGGCTTTACCCTTACAGAGATTTTCATAAAGAAAATCTATATCTCTCTTCTTCCCTCAAGGGCTTTACCAAGTGTTACCTCATCCGCAAACTCGATATCTCCACCCATAGGTAGGCCATAGGCAATTCGCGTGACTTTCACATCAAAGGGTTTCAGGAGCTCTCTTACATACTGGGCAGTCATCTCGCCCTTGGTATTCGGATTTGTTGCGAGGATAACCTCTTTTATTTCATCTTTCTTGACTCTTTCCACAAGTTCCTTAATCTTTAGCTTCTCGGGAGTCATGTTGTCTATTGGTGAGAGGGCACCAAGAAGTACATGGTAGAGTCCTTTAAAGCCACCTGTCCTTTCAACAACAAGGATGTTGCTTGGTTCCTCTACGACACAGAGTTTCCTTCGGTCCCTTGAACTGTTACTACATATACTGCAAACCTCATTCTCTGTAATATTGAAACACTCACTACAGAATCGCGCCTTATCCTTTACTTCATTTATTGCCCTCGCTATGCCCTTTGCGTCTACCTCGGGCATCGAGAGTATAAAGAATGCAAGCCTTTGGGCGGTTTTTCTTCCTATGCCGGGAAGCTTCATGAGCTCAGTAATCAGAGTTTCTATAATTCCTTGTGTCATAAAGTTCGTAACGCGTAACGTGTGATGCATGACGAGTTGAAGACGTACCCATTATTCATGACGCATTACAGATTACGCTTGTTATTTTCCAAAAATATTTCCCAGCCCCCCAAGTCCCGGAAGCTGTAGTCCACCTGTCAATTTTGCCATTTCGCTGTTGACCATCTCATGGGCACGGCGTAATGCCTCATTTGCTGCTGCAATGATGAGGTCCTGGAGCATTTCAACGTCATCAGGATTCACAACGTCTTTCTCTATCTTTAGAGATACGAGTTCACCTGCACCGTTTGCAATGGCGGTGACCATGCCGCCCCCTGCTGTCGCTTCAACGGTCTTTGTCTTTGCCTCTTCTTGCATTCTCATCATTTCGGCCTGAAGCTTCTGGGCCTCACGCATTATGTTTCCGAACATCTTTTTTGACATCTCATCCTCCCGTATTCTGCCCTCTCTGCTCTGTTATCGGAATTACATCTGCAATCCTTCCCTCAAAGAGTTCAAGGGCCTCTTTAATAATTGGCTCTCCCATCACCTTTTCCTTCAGGTCTTTTTTGGTTATTCTCTTTACTTTTACCGTTTCTATTGTTACCTTGACCTTTGTACCGATTTCTTCAGAGAAGATCTTTTCTATCACTTCTAAATTATTCCCAATAGAGTCAGCAAAAAGTGAGTCACCGCCAGTGAGAATGATCTTCAGTTCATCTCCGGAAAGTTTAAACTCTGCCCTTGATAGCTTAGAGGCAAGGGGCGTATCTATCTTCTTTATAGACCTTTCCCAGAACCCCTCTGCTTCGACTTCAGGGGATACTTTCTTTTTGTCACTCTGAGATTGTCGGAGCGACTCTTCGCGTAGACTCGCTTCGAGTTTCGGGGTCTCATTAGACGCTGAAATCGTAGACCCTGAACTTGATTCAGAGCAAGGTTCAGCATGACATTTATGCTGCTTTGTTTCAGGTTCAGAAGGAGCAGACTTTTTGATCTCAGGCAATGAATCTTTTGTATATGCCTCTATGTTTTCCAAGATTTCTTTCAGGGGTCTCATACTGCTCAAGAAACTTGCCTTGATGAGAGACATCTCAAGGGCAAGCCGTGGTGCTGATGCATTTCTCACATCCATCTCTGTCTTCAGTATTTCTGAGAGGAGAAGAGTGAACTGGTCCTCGGATGTCCTGCCCACGATATTTTTCAGCACATCCATCTCTTCTTTACCTAAATCGAGCACCTCCTCTGGCCTCTTTATGACACTTGCAACAAGCAGATCTCTGAAGAACTGGACGAGTTCTTTTACAAAGGATTTGATATCGGTGCCCTGTTCAACGAGCTCCCCTATAATCTTCAATATTTCCTCTCTCTTTCCCTCGATAAGGGCTACTGAAATCTGGGAAAGGAGTCCAAAGTCTGTTATCCCCAGCAAGTCTTTAACATCAGGCTCCTTTATGTCAGATGAGAAGGATGAGAGCTGATCCATGATTGTGAGTGAATCCCGAAGGCTTCCATCAGCAGCCCTCGCAATCAATTCCAGCGCAGGGCCAGAGATGTTTATATTTTCGGCAAGGGATATGTTTTTCAGTCTCTCCTTTATCTCCTGACTGGGTATCCTCCTGAAGGGAAGATGTTGACAGCGGGAAAGCACCGTTGAGGGAATCTTTTTCTGAGCTGTTGTAGCAAGGACAAAAACAACATGAGGTGGTGGCTCTTCGAGGGTTTTCAGGAGAGCATTGAATGCAGCATCCGAGAGCATATGAGATTCGTCAATGATATAGACTTTGTATCTTCCTCCTGAGGGCACATATTTAACCCTCTCCCTGAGGTCTCTTATGTCATTGACGCTGTTGTTCGATGCACCGTCTATCTCCATCACATCAACAGAAGAACCATCTGCTACTGATATACACGATGCGCATATACCACACGGGTTAGATGTTGGACCATCTGTGCAGTTCAGCGCCTTTGCGAGTATCCTTGCTGTTGAGGTTTTCCCTACACCTCTCGGACCTGAGAAGAGATAGGCATGGGCAACCTTTCCTTGATCTATCGAATTTTTAAGGATTCGGATTATGGGTTCCTGTCCGATGAGGTCATTAAACCCTTGAGGTCTCCACTTCCTTGCCAGTACTAAATAACTCATAGATTTTTGTTTTTCCGAATTAATTGATCATAAGGGTTCAAGGGGGATAGGATTCAAGTGATTTATCTTTCGCTCGAACCCTTGAGTCCTTGAATCCTGATTTTTATCTTTTTGGCAGCCAGGAAAAGACCTTCTATGTCACACAGATAAAATGCTTACCGCTGCTTCCTTCCGGATCTGACGGGGTTTACACCCATCCGTTGCATAGTGCCCTTTCCTGACTGCGAAAAAACATCCAACTACTGTTGGAGGTTTAAAGTTTCTAAAATTCAGGATTTTAATTTTCAACTCATAACTTATAACTGTTGTTCAGTGGCGGAGAGAGAGGGATTTGAACCCTCGGTGAGGTTTTTATCCCCCACACACGATTTCCAGTCGTGCTCCTTCAGCCTCTCGGACATCTCTCCACTCATCGTAATACGCAATGAGTGATTCGTGATGAGTCAAAAATATTTATTACTTTATTTTACACATCACGCATTACGGATTACGCATCACGGTCTTTATTAAGATTAATGAAAAGATAGATATAAAATCAAGGTTAGTCTCTGTGTCTAAACAGGGTGTTTGACAATTGTCATCTCTGAACTCGTTTCAGGATCTCTTGCAGTAGTAACATTGATAATACACGATGCTGAAATAAATTCAGCATGACAAAATCTATGCACTTTGAATTGGCGGCGGAATCGGAGATGCTTACTTAAAGACTTTTCAGGCGTGTGAAATAAAAGGGCTTTGCCTATGATAATTTCTTTTTCAATAGCTCATTCACCATCTGAGGGTTTGCCTTGCCTTTTGTTAATTTCATGACATGACCTACAAAGAACCCTAAAAGTTTCTCATCGCCCGCTCTATACCGTACAACTTCTTTTGGATTCTTTGCAATTACCTCGTCAACAACCTTTTCAATTTCACCTGCATCACTTATCTGTACTAGACCTTTTTCTTTTACGATAGATTCTGCATCCTTTCTGGTCTTATACATTTCCTCAAAAACAGTCTTTGCTATTTTTCCGCTGATAGTGCCTTTGTCTATAAGCTTCAGCATGTCAGCAAGCTGTTTCGGTTTCAATGGACACTCTTCGATCGATTTATTCTCTTCGTTTAATAATCTCATCAACTCAACCATAATCCAGTTCGAGACAGCCTTGGGCTGTCCTCCAAGCCGAACTGCCTCTTCAAACCAGTCAGCAAGAGGCCTTTCTGATGTCAGGATGTCAGCATCATATTCAGGAAGTCCGTATTCAGAGACAAACCGTTTACGTTTTGGATCAGGTAACTCTATAAGCTTTATTTCTGGGATGCCAAAGGCTTCCTCTGAAGGCATACCTAAAGGCGATATAATTTGAGGGGTCTTTTGAATAATGATAGGTACAAGGTCTGGTTCAGGGAAATAGCGGTAGTCATGGGCTTCTTCTTTTGTTCGCATGGATTCTGTTATCCCTCTCTCCGAATTCCATAGCCGTGTCTCCTGAACGATCTTTCCACCTTCCTCCAGTATCTTCTTCTGCCGCTCTATCTCGTATTCAAGGGCTTTTTCAACAAATTTAAAAGAATTAAGATTTTTGATCTCGGTTTTTACCCCGAACCCCTTTTGTTCGACAGGTCTCACCGATATATTTGCATCGCACCTGAGGGATCCCTGCTCCATGTTCCCATCACAGACTTCAAGATATCGGAGGATCGTCCTCAGCTTTTTCATGTACTCAACAGCTTCCTTTGGGCTTCTGATGTCAGGCTCTGAGACTATTTCCATAAGAGGGACTCCAGCTCTGTTTAAATCTACAAAACTATAATTTCCTCCGCCAGAGGCGGACTCGTGGATGTTTTTCCCTGCATCTTCTTCCATATGGATTCTGGTAATACCGATCTTCTTTATTTCTCCATCAAAGACGATCTCTACATGCCCATGCTCGCATATCGGAAGATCATATTGGCTGATCTGGTACCCCTTTGGAAGGTCTGGATAAAAATAATTTTTTCTTGCAAATCGGCTACAGGAAGAAATTGTGCAGTTCATTGCTTGCCCCGTCTTTATAGAAAATTCAAGGGCCTTTTTATTTAAAACAGGTAACACTCCGGGCATTCCGATACATACAGGGCATGTCTGGGTATTTGGCTCCGAGCCGAATTTTGTAGAGCACCTGCAGAATATCTTTGTCTCTGTAAGCATCTGGGCATGGACCTCGAGACCGATAACTGCTTCGTATTTCATAAGTTGGGTCTCCTCTTATGCCACTCTGTTGCCTGCTCGTAGGCATATGCGACTTTCAGAAGAGATTCCTCATCAAAATGCCTTCCGATTAGCTGGAGCCCAACAGGCAAATTGTTTGCTGTAAATCCGCACGGTATAGAAATCCCAGGCACCCCGGCAAGATTAACAGAAATCGTGAATATGTCGGACAGATACATCTGAAGAGGGTCTGCTGTCTTCTCACCCAGCTTGAATGCAGCGGTTGGGTATGTGGGTGTGACAATAACATCCACTTGCTGGAATGCCTTTTCGAAATCCTGTTTTATGAGTGTTCTCACCTGCTGAGCCTTTTTATAGTAAGCCTCATAGTATCCTGATGAGAGGGCATACGTGCCAAGCATGATTCTTCTTTTCACCTCTGGCCCAAATCCCTGAGCCCTTGTATTCATATACATATCCATTAAATCCTTGCCCTCTGCCCTGAATCCGTATTTAACTCCATCGTATCGTGCAAGGTTAGAAGAAGCCTCTGATGTAGCAAGAATATAATATGTTGCAACGGCATAGCCTGTATGGGGCAGAGATATCTCAACAGGAATTGCACCGAGGGCTTCAAGTTTCTTGATTGCATCCTTAACGCGGATCTCTACTTCTCTTTCTATTCCTTCAATAAAGTATTCCTTTGGCACGCCTAATTTCAGTCCTTTCATATCTTTACCGAGGGCTGCTGTGAAATCAGGAACGGGCAGAGGTGCTGATGTAGAGTCAAGGGAGTCATGGCCCGAGATGATATTCATTACTATTGCAGCATCTCTTACGTTCTTTGTGATAGGACCTATCTGGTCAAGGGATGATGCAAAGGCAACAAGACCATATCGTGATACCCTGCCATACGTTGGCTTTAACCCGACAACTCCACATAAAGCCGCAGGCTGCCTTATGGAGCCCCCTGTGTCAGAGCCTAATGCTGCAATGCATTCATCTGCAGCAACTGCTGCTGCAGAGCCTCCGCTTGAGCCACCTGGTATTCTCTCCAAATCCCAGGGGTTTCTTGTGGAATAAAAGCCGGAGTTCTCTGTTGATGAGCCCATTGCAAATTCATCCATGTTTGTCTTCCCGATAAGGATGTATCCCTGCTCGAGCAGTTTTGATGTAACCGTACTTTCATAGGGTGGTATGAAGGTGGATAGTATTTTTGATGAACAAGTTGTAAGGGACTCCTTTGTGCAGATATTGTCTTTGATGGCGAGGGGTACTCCGAGTAAGAATTCTGTATCCCGAGTCTTTTCTTTGATTTTCCCCTGCACTTTGTCTGCCATCTTCAAGGCGTTGTCTTCTGTTATGGTGACAAACGCCTTTACTCTATCCTCAACGGCAGCTATCCTCCCATAGAAAGATTTGATTAAATCGTTAACAGAGATCTCTTTTCTGTCGAGCAGGTCTCTGACCTCTGAAATCGTGAGACTAAAAAGGTTCAAATTTTCACCTCTTTTAATTGATTCAGTACTTTTCCGATTTTCCGAATTTATTCATTATGGCACGGGATATTCAATATCTCAAGCCCTCAGTTTTTATTGACATAGGGGAAGAAATAAATTATCTTAAAGCAGTTATGGAAACCCTTCGACACGGGAGAATTAAGGATCTCCTGTTTCTTACAATCATTATTGTCTTTCTTATCAGCCCTTTTTCAGAAAAGGGTCCGATGTTGTGTGCCGAACAAAAACCTGTTGAGTTATCTGATAAGGTTGTTCTACTGATTGCCCAGGAAAAGGCGGAAGTCTTACTGAGGTTCGGTAGACATGAAGGATTCATGCGGGTTGTGTTAGAAGGCAAAGAATCATTTATCAATACAGCAAAGGTTGCCACCTTTCCTCCCCGGGTTAAGATAGAATTCATAGAACCATTCGATCTGGAGCTGGAGGCCCCGAAAGAACTTCCCTTTGAGGTGGTAGCAACGGATAAATTATTGGAAATTAATTTCAAGGAAAAGGTTGAGATAAAATTTTTCAGGCTTTCTGCTCCATCAAGGCTTGTATTCGACGTCCAGAGAAATGCGAAGCGATCAACACCTGCAGATATGAAAGAGAAAAATATAAGCTCAGGATTAGTTAAAAAAGCAGTTATGCAATCGGAAGAGGATGATGAAGAGGTTATGACACCACCAGCAGAGACAAAACCTCCAGAAGGTAAAGGGGAGACTCCTGGCAAGCCAATGCCGCCGCCTGCAGAGGCAAAACCACCCGAAACTAAAGAGGAGGTCCCTGTCAAACCGGCGCCACCAAAGGCTGAAAAGAAGCCATCCGCAGATGTCAGTTTCTTTTTCGATGATGCTGACGTTTATGAGGTAATCCAGACAATCTTCGGTGAGGTGCTTAAAGTCAATTACATCGTGGATCCGAAGATAAAAGGGAGAGTCAATTTCAGGACAACTACACCTATCCCCAAGGATGAGGTACTTCCTGTCATGGAGATCATCCTCAGACTAAATGGTATCGCTGTTGTTGAAGAACATGGGCTCTACAGGATTATATCTATTGCTGATATCCCTAAGGAGCCAGCTCCCATACGTTTTGGAAGAGACCCTAACGCAGTTGAATTAAAGGGTGTTGCCATTGTTCAGGTGGTGCAGCTCAAATATACGAGTTCATCAGAAATTCTAAAGATCCTTACGCCTTTGCTTTCGCAGGGAGGTTCGATACTTGATGTACCGCCGAGTTTTTTAATAATTGCAGATACGGATGCCAATGTAAAGAGGCTGCTTCAGGTTGTGGAAATCTTCGATAGCGAAAAGCTAAAGTTGGCTAAACCGCAAGTCTTTGTATACGCTGTTCAAAACAGCAAGGCAAAAGATGTCGCTGCTATGCTTCAACAGATATTCCTCGGTGCAAAGCCATCGGCTGCACCAGCAAAACAACCAACAACAGCTCCCAAGACAGCAACGCCAGCACCTACACCGAGCCCGCCCCAGCCCTCTGCAGAATTAGGAGGAGAAGCCCTCGTTTCTGAGGTTACGAGGATATTTGCTGATGAGATAACTAACACTATAATAATACTCGCAACACCTGAAGATTTTGCTACCATAGCCGAAGTAATAAAGAAGATCGATATTGTACCGAGGCAGGTAGTAATTGAAGCGCTTCTTGTACGAATGGACATTACAGACAACTTAAGCTTTGGTTTTTCATGGTCTTTAAATACCGATATCAATATTACAAACATAAAACCCTTTAACAGAGATATTAATCTTCGCGGTGATATATTAAGTAAACCCAAAGGTACAACTTTTGATAAAGCTGCTGGGGATGGTTTTACTTTTGTGGGCACCGATCCGACAGGTATTGTTAGGGCAAGAATATTTGCCGCTTTAGAAGAGACTAAAGGTAAGATTCTTGCTTCCCCCCACATTCTTGTAGCGGATAATCGTGAGGCGAGAATTCAGGTAGGCAGGCAGGTTCCTCTTGCAACCCAGACGATTACTACTCCTGAAACTGGAGTAACAGTACCCACCGCTGCAATTACATCATCAATTCAATATAAAGATACAGGAATTATACTCAAGGTGAAACCACAGATCAACGACAGTGGCTTAGTATCCCTTGAAATTTCTCAGGAGAACTCAGATCTTGGAGAAAGTGTGCTAATCGCAGGGCAGGAGTTTGCATCCCTGACAAAGACCGAGGCCACCACGAACCTTGTTGTGCAGGATGGTGAGACGATTATTATTGGTGGTCTTATTCAAGAGAATATTAATAAAACAAAAGAAGGCATACCGATTCTTAGCAAAATCCCTCTTATAGGCAATCTGTTCTCCAGTGTATTAGACAAGACCCTAAGAACTGAGCTTATAATGCTTCTCACACCTCATGTTATGAGGAACATACAAGAGGCTAAAGAAATAACATCTGATTATCTCAATAGATTTATGAAAACCAAGAAAGAGATAAAGATAGAGGAATTCATAAAAGAAAAAGTAAACAAACAAAAAGGTTCTCCTCCCGAATCTCCTTCCCCATAAAATTCAGGCTCTTTTATACTAATTCTTACTATACTATCTTACTGAGGCCGGTAGGGTGTTCTTTGTGGCTTTACTGCCTGGTCAGGTCTGGGAGGGGATGGCTGCGGTCTTTGGGTTCTCTGTCCACCAGGAGCAGTCTGTATCTGGGGAGCAGGAGTAAGAGAAGTAGAGGAAGTAGAAGCCACCTCTCTATCCTTTTTTACACTGCTGTCTATAACTTTTACAATTAAAGTTTCTTCTCCTTTTACCATAACTACTTTGTCGTGATCTACCTCTTTCAATGTAAAACCACTCATGGTGTCGCCCTTTTTCAACGCTGTTTGTCTTTTACCTCTTCCGGGTGTGGTGCGCAAAGACTTTTTGTCCTCTAAATAGGCGAAGCTCACGTTATCTGTTATTAATGTGCCATAGAGGACAAACTCGGGCTTTGGCAGGGGAGCTTCCTCTTTTTTCTCTGGAGGTATCTTCCTTTCAGGATGAAATAAGTTCTGTTCAGCAATAATTGTAAAGTCAGATGGGGATGGAGTCTGGCCCTGAGCAGATACTTCCTCTTTAACAGTTGATACTTTCTTTGAGGTGGCCGGCGTGTACTTTACTTTCACATTGAGTAGGGGGAAAACTACATAACTGGCCATTAAGATGATGGAAGCTATCAGAATAATATTGAGTAGATTCATGTTTCTTAACAGGCGGGTTACTTTTTGCATATTATTTTCCAGCCGTTAGGGCTGATACATCCAATTTTACCATAAGTTCTCTCGGATCCCTGTAGTTTTTGACTCTTGTATCGAGTTCTTTTATAACGAGATTGGGTGTTCTTGTCTCGATGGAGTAAAGAATTTCGCTCAGCGCCCTCGGGTCAGGTATTACAGCATCTACACTGACTTTTATGATCTTGAACTTACCGAGGTCTTCAGGTTTTCCGACCCTTTCGCTGGATATTGTTCCTCCCCTACCGGTAATGGTGCTTTTCACTATTTCCTGCAGCTGTGCTGCTGCAAGAGAAGGCGTCTGTCCCTCAATGAGTTTTGAATCATCAGCTTTTCTCGTCTCTCTCAGAGAGGCAAGTCTTGCTTCCAGATGGGGTTTTTCTGAGATCAGGTTGATATATTTTTCGAGGGTCCTTGTCTTAATAGACTGCTCTTCTTGAATAGTGGCTAACTCTGATCGAATCCTCAAATATCCATATTGATAGATAAGAAGCCCCATCAAAATGATCATTAAAGGTATAGAGACTATCAGTGTCTTAGTCTTCTTCATCTTCTGGTTCCTCTCCTACAGCCGTTTTGGGAGTTTCTATTTTCACACCCTCTATCTCCATCTTTATAATGAATCTATCAGCATTCTGTCTTGCATCCCTGAATGTTGGGGATGCAAACTCAGCCTTTCTGAAATATTTAGATGCCTCAAGCTTTGACAGAAGACCAGTTGCAGAGCTTGCATACCCCTCGATATCAGCAGTTGTCTCTGTAATCCTCACTCTCGTCAGCCAGGTGGACTGGGGAAGGGTGGTTGTGAGCTCTCTTAGTATAGTGAGGGCCATAGGCCTGTTTCCTTTGAAATTGTTTATTGTGGAGACCTCATTGTTCAAATTTTCTATGTCCTTTTTGAGAGTCTCAACCTTTTTCACCTCTTCCCTTCTCTGCGTTATCTGCCGGTCAATCTCTTCGAGTCTTTTCTTTTCAATTCGAACAGGGGCAACCATATAGAGAATCCACATACCAAAGATTATAAGTATGAGTAGAGCTGTAAGTGCAAAAGGAGTTTTTGGTTTATCATACCGGCCCTTTTTTAGGAGGTCCAGCCCTTTTGCCTTTGGCCATAAGGATTCCAAGACCCCGCCAATGGCAGAGTAGGAAACCCCCTTTTGAGGTCCCGGGGGTCTGAGCTTTATATATGTTTCATTCAGTATCTTAACAGGCTGGTTTATTTGAAGCTTTAGCAGTTCCTTTAAGGAAGAATTTATATTTTTTAAAAGTACCACAATCTGGGGTGACCTGCCCTGTTTTTTAGCAGCATCCAAAAGGGACAGGATTTCTCCCGAAATTGTGTCTACCTTTGATTTCTCGCTCTCCATGGGGAAACTGCCCACCGAGGTGCCGGTTATGAAACCATCAAGGAATAAAGCACCTTCATATTCATTTTCATCTATCTCAACAAAGAGAGAATCACTTCCTTTATCAATATACCGACAGAGGGTACCTATACCTGAGAGATTAACTGTTACTCTGCTGACGTTAATACCCCTTTCTCTCAGGGCATCTATGTATTGCTGTATCAGATCAGCCTTTGCTGCCATAACTAATAAGGTGAGCTTCTC
The DNA here is from genome assembly GCA_964558725.1 of uncultured Nitrospiraceae bacterium. Taxonomy (GTDB): domain Bacteria; phylum Nitrospirota; class Thermodesulfovibrionia; order Thermodesulfovibrionales; family SM23-35; genus DASPRG01. The sequence goes on from CAZLFE010000016.1 coordinate 14,613, forward strand.
TGCATCGTCCTTCAGTATCCGAAAGTCATAGACTGCATCTTCTGGGTTGAAAGGGGTCAGCCTGTCTAACTCATAGGAGAGGACATTGGCGAGATTTTCTTTAACCGTTGATGGAAACTCTGCGGTCTTAATAATAACCCATGCCTTTGGGATGCTCAGGGTCACCTCGGTTCCGGCTGCTCCAAGATCATTGATGGCTAAAGCCACAGAAGAGGCGAGGCCCTCTGGTTGATGGTATCTGTCTTCTTCAAAAGAGTATCTTCTGAAACCCTTTATCTTAATCTTTGATAAGAATCTTGAGCCAAAGACAACAGACAAAGCACCCTTCTCAAGAGAGACACAGAGGGATTTTTTCAGTGAGATGACATCATCGGAAGGACTGAAGGTCAGCACCCTCCATGCAGGTCTCCCTATCCTCCTCAAGTATGTTGCTGAGGTAGAGGCAAGAGTTGTTAATTTTTTAATTACGATTGTCCCTGTCATTGTTTTCTGTTTGCAGGACTTTTGTAATAGGCATAGCTGTATCTGTTATTCCCTTCGATGATGACAGTTGCTCTGATGTCAAAGCCAGCCTTTGCATTTCCCTTGTGACCAACAGCGTCAATAGTGAATGTATTGGAGTCTGCAAAAGTAACATATGGTAAACTTTCCCCGGGAATTCCCACATCCCCAGCGCTCTTAATGTCGTCATGCTCCCTGTAGCTTACGATTGAATCAGCTATCTCAGGGGTAATCCCAGGAATTGCCATCAAAACCTCTTTTGGTGCTGCATTTACATTAATTTGAATTTTATTCATCCTTGAATTGACGGTGAGGAGATCGATGACACCATTTTTTTCCCCATTTCCATAGAGAATCTCAGGCGTCGTTCCTTTAACGAGTAGGAGTTCTTCTACGGTATCAAAATTTGCATCCTTTGCCTTGTAGGGGTTTGGCAGAGACATATAATAATCACTCTCAGCACCGCTGAGATGGTGGAGATCATCAGCATCCTTCCAGTCCAGGAGAGAATCCACTATTGTATTGACCTCTTCTTCCTGACCCCCTAAGTTTTTTAAAAGATTTCTTAAAATATCTGAGCTTGCATCAGTTACTGCATTTATGTCTATTTTCCCTGACTCGTCCGTAATCCTGACAGAGTACTCTCCATCTGCCATCTGGCTTTTATAGGATGTGCCATCTATTTTCCACACCTCATGTCCTTCGATGACAATAGCTTGGTTTTTATTTACATTTCTGTAGAAGAGTTCCATTATACCTCTTTCTATTCCTGCCTCAGCAAGGAATTTCTTTTCTGCTCCTTCCTTAAAAGAGAGGGTAGCATGAGTCTCAGTCCTTGTCATAAATGAAAAGGAAAGAACAAGAACCATCAAGATGGTTAATACCCATAAGAGCATGAGTAAGGCAATCCCTTTCTCTGATGTCACAGTTCTTTTGTCTATTTTCAGATCATTCATATCCTGCTTGATCATATCATATCCTACTCTTCTTACTCATCCTCATCATTATCTGTAGATGCTGGAATGGATGATGGAATCATTGACTTTCTTATCCTGACAGGAAGAATCAGGGAAAGATCTTTTGCCCCGGTGACGAGATGCACCTTTATCTTTTCAGGGATAGTGGAACTATCTGTCCATTGCTCGACCCAATTTCCCGCTTCCTCTGTAGGGTCTTTGTAGAAATACTCGAAATAGATGTCATCGAAGGCATCTAAGAGCTTTGTCTCTCTACTGCCTTCGATGCCCACAATATTTTCGGAAGCATATAAAACTGGCTTTCCATTACCTTCTGATGAAACCCTGTAGGTAACGATCACATAACCTTTCTGACCGCCCCAGATAGAGTAATTTGTTGAAAATTGCAGGGACTCCTTGTCACCTGTAAAGTAATATTTTTTGACACCCTCTTCATCGTAGGATAACGGGATTTGGGACTGAATCTGTGAATCCATGATATTGAAAGACGCCCTGATTCTCTCGAGGGATTCTATTTTTTTTTCGCCTGCATCAACAGAACGAAAACCGAGTCTCATGGCACCAACTATAATTACGATAATAATCACGAGGAGTACGAGAGAAATCATTAATTCAAGGAGAGTGAAGCCATAATCCCCACTTAGCCCCCCTTTAGTAAAGGGGGGGATGAGGGGAAAAAGATTAAACTTTACATCTCTGTTCCCTGAATTATTCATCTATATCTGCTTATTCACAACCTTCATTGTCTTCAGGGTAAGGGACTTCTTTTTTGAGCCCTCTGTCCATTGCACTGTTAGGGCAACCTCTAATAGTCTGACCTGGAGATTCTCTGTTCTGTCTTTTAACGTTTCTGTCAACGAAGCATCAAATCTATAGCCGTCATCTGTTACCTCACTCCATGACTTTTCTGAAAGATTCGAATCGTCAAGGATCTCTCTCATCTTTGCCTCAGCCTTGGTAACAGCTGATACATAATTCCCTGATACAGATAATGCCCTCAGATTGGCAGAGAAGAGCTGCAGGATTATCGTTATTGCAATACCTAAGATTGCAAGAGCTACTAGAATCTCAAGAAGGGTAAACCCCTTCTTTCGGGAATTCAGCGAAACTGTCATTTTATCACCACTGATCCAACTACAGGATCTAACTGTATACTCACTGTTTTTTTCTTGGTGGACAATACAATTGTTCCACCCTCCATACCACCAGTCGCACTAAATATAATAGGGTATTTCCCATTGCGAATCTCTCCTAACAACGGATCTATCACCTTGATGGTTATAGCAGATGGGATGTTTTTATGAGCAATACCTTCTATCCCATAATTTCTTGTATCAAGGTTTATGGTGATTGTCTGCTTTTCGCCGTTTATAAGTGCGAGGTGTTTAGCATGCCTGATGGTTGCCGAGATCTCTCTTGCTGTTGCATTGAGTCTGCTTGAAGGCAGGATATTGGCAAAAAAGATAGTAGAGAGTCCGAGTATGAGTACAATGAGGAAAAGGACAATGATCAGTTCTAAGAGTGTGAATCCACTGTTTTTGATTTTGCATTGTGCATTTTGCATTTTTAGAAAGGTAGTTCTGTCATACTGAATATGGCCATGAGCATCGAGATGACGATAAAGCCAATAATCAGACCCATTCCAAGAATCACAACAGGCTCGAAGAGACTTACGAATCTCTTTATAGCTACCTTTAAGCTTTTCTCATAGGTAGAAGCCACCTTCATAAGCATACTGTCCAGCTGACCTGTTTCTTCCCCGACCTTGATCATGGAGAGTGCAAGGGGTGGAAAGACATTTGCATCAGAGAGGGGAACGGCTATCCCCTTGCCTTCCTTTGCGCCTTTTAAAACCCCATCAATTGAAGAGGCTATTACACGATTACTGATAACATCCTTTGAATTGGTTAATGCCTGAAGAAGAGGTACCCCGCTTTTGAGGAGTGTGCCGAGGGTTCTGCAAAAACGGGCTGTCTCAAGCTTTCGTATAACCTCGCCCATCATCTTTAGTTTGAAGGCATCCCATCTATATCCACCCATATCAGATTTTATGTAGTTCTTGAAGATCATCCACCCGATTATTATTGAGAGCAAGACAAACCACCAGTATGATTGAAGACCATTACTGAAAGAGAGGATGATCTTTGTTGAAAATGGTAACGAACCTCCGAGCTCGGCAAAGATGGTAGAGAATTTTGGAAGAACGTATGTAAGAAGAATAATGATGGATGCCCCACCTGCCACAGTCAATATTGCCGGATAGATCATTGCGGAAAAGACGTGTTCTTTTAATTCTTTCGTAGATTCTAGAAATTCACTCAGCTTATCCAGTACTACATCCAGCACCCCACCTGCCTCGCCAGCTTTTGTCATGTTTACATAGAGTCTCGGAAATACCTTGGGATGCCTTGCAAGGGCATCAGAAAAGGAGCTACCTTCTCTTATGGATTTAAGAATGGATTGAACTATGTTCTTCATTTCTTTGTTTTCGGATATCTCAGAAAGTATGTTGAGGCTCCTGTCGAGGGGAAGCCCAGCACTTAAAAGTGCAGATAGCTCTGTTGTGAATGTCAGGAGGTCACCTTTTGATGACCTGAGGGTAAGCCTTTTTTTAATACCTTCTCCGGGCGCAGCGACCTTTAGGGGGATGATGCCTGTATTTTTTAGTATTTCAATAGCTGCTCTTTCATCTGCCGCCTCAATAACCCCTTCCATAATGGTACCATCCAATGTGGTTGCTCTGTAAGAAAAAATGGCCACCTACGTCCTACGTCTCCTGTGTTACCCTGAGAACCTCGCTGAGGGTTGCTATGCCTGCTTTCACTTTTTCTGCACCATCCTCGAGCAAGGTTTTCATGCCATGCATTCTCGCAACTTCCCTTATCTGGTTTGAATCAGCATTTCTCAGGATTAATTTGCGTATGTCATCATCAATGAAAAGGAGTTCGAATATGCCTATTCTGCCATAGTAGCCTGTAAAGGCGCATTTTTCACATCTTTTTCCTCTATGAAGAGTTGCATCACTCCCGATACCGAGGATGGTCAATTCTTCCTTGTCAACAGTTGAAGGGTCTATTTCTTTGCACACGGGACAGATGACCCTGACAAGCCTCTGGGCAAGAATCCCCCTTATCGTAGAAGAGAGGAGAAAGTTTTCGACTCCCATATCAAGGAGTCTTGTTACTGCACTTGGTGCATCATTGGTATGTAATGTTGAGAATACGAGGTGTCCTGTAAGGGCTGATTGAATGGCTATCTCCGCAGTCTCGAGATCTCTAATCTCGCCGATCATGATAATATCAGGATCTTGCCTGACAACGTGCCTCAGGGTGTTGGCAAAATTAAGACCAATCTGTGGTTTTACCTGTATCTGGTTGACCCCTTTCAGCTGATACTCAACCGGGTCCTCAACGGTGATTATCTTTTTGTCAGGGGAATTTATCTTATCCAATGCACCATAAAGGGTTGTGGTCTTCCCACTTCCTGTAGGACCTGTAACGAGTATTATGCCATTCGGCTTTTTGATAAGCTGGTCAAAAGCTGAAAGTGTCTGTGGAGAAAATCCTAAGAGGTTGAGGTCTATAACAATGCCCTCTTTATCGAGAAGTCTCATCACGACACTTTCTCCATAGAGCACAGGTATTGTTGATACCCTGATATCTATCTCCTTTTCACCTATTTTTAATCTGATACGTCCGTCCTGCGGCAACCTTCTTTCAGCTATGTTCAGTTTTGCCATGATCTTGATCCTCGAAACAATTGCTGCCTGGAGTTTCTTTGGTACCGATTCTATGTCATGGAGCACACCATCTATACGATATCTCACTTTCAGTTCATCCTGAAAGGGTTCTATATGAATATCACTTGCCCTGCTCTCAACAGCCCTTGTTATAAAAAGGTTAACGAGTTTAATGATAGGAGCCTCTGAGGCTAAATCCTTGAGATATCCTATGTCTTCTTCCTCTTCCCTCAGGAATTCAAGACCTCTTTCACCTATGTCTTCGATGATCCTGTTTATATTCTGCGTTTCTTGACCATAGAATCTGGATATATATTCGTCCAATACTGCTGTATCACTGACATATACGATGATATCTGCTGATGTTGCCACTCTGAGGGCATCTATTGTTGCCTTATCCTCAGGGCTTGCCATCAAGACCTTCAATAAACTATTCTTAAGCTCTAAAGGGATGACCCTGTTTTCGCGAATAAAGCGGGATGATATACCTTCAAGGACGATGGGGACTTTCGGCAGGTCCTCTGGTTCCAGGTAATGTATTTCTTTGATCAAATGCAGCTCCTTAAAAAATTATAACACAATTATTTTTCTTTAGTCGCAGTAGCTAAAAGCCAGTTCAGAGTCTTTGCCAGGCCAGCCCTCAGGTCATATTCTGAAGTCCAGCCAAAACGGTTTTTTGCCTTTCTGGTGTCAAGACAGCTTTTCCTGAGATCACCCGGCCTTGCTGGTCCTGTATGAGGCTCATCATAGATATGTTCTTTTGCATAACTGAAACCTCTCATGAGGTTGAGAATGTTACGATACAGATCGGTTGTTACAGTCCCAACGCCTGTGCCTATATTGAAGGTCTCTCCTGAACCTCTCTCGATGGCGAGGAGATTTGCTCTTGCTATGTCTTCCACATAGCAATAATCCCTCATCATTCCATCCGGTTCCCCTTCGTAGTGGTATATAGTGGGGACTTCACCCCTCAAGAGCTTCTCCATAAAGATGGCCACAACACCTGCTTCGCCATGGGGTACCTGTCTCGGTCCGTAAATGTTGGCATATCGAAGAACAGTAAAATCAAGGCCATAACTATTCCTGTAAGAATTCAAGTAGTGCTCCGAGGCAAATTTACTAATGGCATAGGGAGAGGAGGGGAGAGGCGGATGTTCTTCGGGTGTGGGGACATTTTCTGCCTCTCCATATACTGCTCCGCCAGAAGAGATGAATATTATTTTCCTGGCGCCATATTTTACAGAGCACTCGAGCAGATTGAGAAGACCCAATAGATTTACATCAGCATCGAACAGAGGGTTTGCCACAGAGGCAGGAACTGAGGCTTGAGCAGCGTGGTGGTTAACAATTTCTGGCCTTTCGATTTCAAAAACCTCCTTTAAGAGCTCAGACCTAATATCCATGAGATAAAACCTTGCTGAAGAATTGAGGTTTTGCCTTTTACCAGTGAAAAGATTATCAATTACAATAACCTCATGACCTTCTGCAATATAGCTGTCAACAACATGAGAGCCTATAAAGCCAGCCCCACCGGTCACACAGATCTTCATCATTACACCTCCGTATACCCAAAGACAAGTTTGGGTTATTTATTTCCTCATTTTATAATAGAGAGTAGGCGAATGAGATGTCAAAATCCTTGAGTATTGCTTTATAATTAAAAAGTGACAAAGATGATCCAAGCAAGGAAATTGACAATGAGGGAAGGGGGTAATTTATGAAGGCAATAATCCTTGCAGGCGGCTCTGGTACAAGACTGTGGCCATTGTCCAGGAAAAATTATCCAAAACAGTTCTTGAAACTGAATGGAAGCAAGTCCCTTCTCCAGCAGACAGTAGAAAGATTGACAGGCGTGCTATTGCCTGATGACATAATTATCATGACTAACAATGAATACAAATTCCATGTTAAATCTGAACTGAGCTCTTTGCCCATCACCTGCCCATCGCCAATTACTCACATGATTCTTGAGCCCGGAAGCAGGAATACAGCTCCGGCAATTGCACTCGGGGTTAAGTATTGTCTTGAGAAACTTGGATGTATGGAAGAGGAGGTCCTTTTTATCTCCCCCTGTGATCATATAATAAAGCCTGCTGAGAAATTCTGGAAATATGTGAAGCAGGCTGAAGAGATGGCGGAAGAAGGTTATATTGTAACTTTTGGTATTAAGCCAACACGTCCTGAGAAAGGCTATGGATACATGAAAGTCAGCAGTCAACAGTCAGCAGTCAGTGGTCAGGATTTTCTTAAAGTAGAAAAATTTACTGAAAAGCCTGATACTGAAACAGCACAGAAGTATTTAGAAGAAGGCAATTATTACTGGAACTCGGGGATTTTTGCCTTCAAAATAGGCTTGATAGTGCAGGAATTTATGAAATATGCCCCTGAAATAGGAAAGTTCCTTGACCTGAGTTTTGAGGAATTTAGAAAAAAATTTACAGAGATGCCTAACATATCTATTGATTATGCCATATTGGAAAGGTCAGACAGAGTTGTGACACTTCCAGTGGAGATTTACTGGAATGACATAGGTTCCTGGGATGCATTATTTGAAATTTTGGGTAAAGATGAAAATGGGAATATAAGAACAGGTGACATTATCACCATGGAAACAAAGGAGAGCATGATTATTGGTGATAAAAGATTGATAGCTACCATAGGCCTGCAGGATTGTCTGGTAGTAGAAACAAGCGATGCCTTATTGGTAGCAAAAAGAGGACATGCACAGAAGGTGAAGGATATTGTAGAGAGGCTTAAGTTAGAGGATCGTAAAGAGGTATCGGAACATGTAACTACTTACAGGCCCTGGGGTAGCTATACCGTTTTGGAAGAAGGAGAACGATATAAGATTAAGAGGGTAGTGGTAAATCCTGGAGAAAGGTTAAGCCTTCAAAAGCACTATCACCGGTCTGAGCACTGGGTGGTTGTGAAAGGGACTGCAAAGGTAACGATTGGAGATCAAGAGATTTTTACACATGAGAATGAATCAGCATATGTGCCGAAATCAACGCTTCACAGGCTCGAAAACCCGGGCAAAGTACCGCTGGAGATAATCGAAGTGCAGAATGGGGAATATGTAGGAGAGGATGATATTGTGAGGATAGAGGATTATTATGGGAGGATGGAAGAATGAAACAACCAAAAAAATCAAGCAGGAGGATTCAATGAAGAGAGTTCTTGTAACAGGTGGAGGAGGTTTTATAGGGAGTCATTTGTGCGAAAGGTTGCTCAGTGAAGGGAATGAGCTATTATGTGTGGATAATTTTTTTACAGGGGCAAAGAGTAACATTGCCCATCTCATAAACACTCCCTATTTTGAGGTCTTAAGGCATGATATAACCTTTCCTCTCTATCTAGAGGTTGATGAAATATATAATCTTGCCTGCCCTGCCTCTCCAATCCATTATCAGCTTGACCCTGTCCAGACAATTAAGACGGCTGTCCATGGAGCAATAAACATGCTCGGTCTTGCCAAAAGACTCAAGATAAGGATTCTTCAGGCCTCTACGTCAGAGATATATGGGAATCCATCCGTTCATCCACAGCCTGAAAGTTACTGGGGTAGCGTGAATCCCATCGGGATTCGTAGTTGCTACGACGAAGGCAAGCGTTGTGCAGAGACCTTGTTCTTTGACTATTACCGCCAGCACAAACTAAAGATAAAAGTGGCAAGGATCTTTAATACTTATGGGCCGAGAATGCATATTAATGACGGAAGGGTTGTGAGTAATTTTATCATTCAAGCATTGAAGGACGAAGATATTACCGTATATGGAGATGGGAGTCAGACGAGGAGTTTCTGTTACATCGATGACATGGTCAATGGCCTGATTAGACTCATGAGCACTTCTGATGATTTTACTGGACCTATTAATCTTGGCAATCCCTCTGAAATCAGCATTCTCGAGTTAGCAGAGAAGGTTTTAAAGATAACTGATTCAAAATCAAGAATAGTCTTTAAAACTCTCCCTCAGGATGACCCTGTTCGAAGATGCCCTGATATCACGCTAGCAAAGAGTATATTGGGATGGCAGCCAAAGGTTAGTTTGGAGGAGGGATTAGGAAAAACGGCAGAGTATTTCAGAGAGGTTTTGTCTGAAAGGTAGGATTTATCTTGGGCAATAGGTACAACAGTACTTATAACATACTTCAGAGACGATACTAATAATGTTGACTTCGAATAAGAATTCTCGATTAAAAGGAATTGAAAAACCCTCTGTTGAGATTTTTGCAGATGGTGCCTGCAGTGGCAATCCAGGTGTGGGAGGTTATGGTGTTATCTTGAGATCTAACAGGAAAGAAAAGGAACTGTCAGGATGTACTCCTATGACGACAAACAACCGAATGGAACTAACTGGGGTAATCAAGGCACTTGAAGCCCTTAAAAGACCATGCAAGGTTAAAGTGGTTACGGATTCAAATTATGTCGTTCAGGGTATGACCTCATGGATCTTTAGATGGCTTAAAAACAACTGGAAGAATGCCCAGAAACAGGAGGTAATTAACCGTGACCTCTGGGAGAGACTCCTTAATCTCTCAAATAAGCACGAGATTGAATGGGAGTGGATCAGAGGACATGATGGTTACCCCGAAAATGAGAGATGCGATAAACTTGCAAGGCTTGAAATCAAGAGATGTAAAAAAGAGATGGATAGAGCATGAATGATATCAATATCAAAAATCTGACAGGCATGTTTCTGATAGCCGTTCCGGGTTTAAAAGATCCAAACTTTGAACGTACTCTTGTCCTCATCTGTGATCATACTAAGGACGGTGCCTTTGGGCTCGTTATAAATCGCATCCTGCTCAATAGCTTTGTACCCTTCCTCAGTTGGCTCGATATAAAAGAAAATGTAATAGATCTTCCAGTGTTCTATGGTGGTCCTGTTAAGCCTGAACAGGGATATATGCTCTATACACCTGAGGGTAGTAAATACACATCGATAAAAGTTAATGATGGCCTTGCTCTGACCACGACAAAGGAAATCTTGCTTGATGTTGCGGCAGGTAAAGGGCCAGAAAAGTTCCTCTTTGCCATTGGGTATGCAGGATGGGCTGCTGGACAGCTCGAGTATGAGCTTATGATAGATAGCTGGCTGGTCGCCCCCATAGGTAATAAAATTATCTTTGATATTCCAGTAAGTGAACGCTGGAAGGCTGCAGCAGATTCAATCGGGGTTGATCTGGAAAGGTTTTTCTCTCGACAGGGAAGAGTATAGTGCGGCTTAGTGAGAATGTTTTACAGGGTAGCAGCAGATTTTGTGGTCCTCATCCATTTTCTATGGATTGTTTTCTTAATCTTCGGCGCTTTCATAGGAAGGAAGCGTCGAGTTTTAAAGATATTCCATATAGCGGGTCTCGGTTTTGCCGTTCTGATACAGATATTTGGGTGGTACTGTCCGCTGACTCATCTTGAAATTTGGCTAAGAAAGAGATATGAGCCATCTCTTACCTATAGTGGTTCATTCATAATTTACTACGTGGAAAAGCTTGTCTATATTGATTTGTCGCGCGGGATGATATTTGTTCTGACCTTGGTTCTGGTTTCGGTATCAGCGTATTTTTATCTGAAGAGAGAGAAATGAAATGTTCACCCGATAGGTTTGTTATGGATTTTCAAGAGCTATTAAACATTATGGAAAAACTCAGGGCTGAAAAAGGTTGCCCCTGGGATAAGGAGCAGACGAGGGAATCGCTCAAACCTTTTATTCTTGAAGAGGCATACGAGCTTCTTGAGGCTATTGATGAAGGTGACCCGGGAAAGATAAAAGAGGAACTTGGAGACCTTCTGTTTCAGATAGTCTTTCAAAGCCAGATAGCAAAGGAGAAGAAAGAGTTTGAGATCTCCGATGTCATCGAAAAAATCGGTAAAAAGATGATTTTGAGACATCCCCATGTCTTCGGAAAAGCAGGTTACAAAACAAAAGGAGAGGTTCTGGAATACTGGGAAGAGCAGAAAAGGCGTGAGGGTAAACAGCAAACCTCTATCCTTGAGGGAGTCCCTGAGACATTGCCCTCTTTACTACGAGCCCATCGACTTCAGGATAGGGCAGCAAGGGTTGGTTTTGATTGGATTAAGGTTGAGGATGCCCTCAAAAAGCTCGATGAAGAAATGGAGGGGTTTAAAAAGGCACTGGAGGAGAGAAAGCAGGATGAGATAGAAGATGAACTTGGTGATATATTCTTTATGCTTGTGAATGTATCACGGTTTATTGGTATCAACCCCGAGGATGCATTGAGGAAAACAATAGCAAAGTTCATTTCACGAGTCCGTTATATTGAGATGAGTGCAGCAGATCAAGGCAGAAAACTCTCTGACTTGACACTGGAAGAGATGGATAAGTTATGGGAGGAAGCAAAAGAAAAGGAGTGAAAAAATTCGATGCAATTCGATGCCTTGACAAAAAAAAGTTTCTTTGGTATCCTTAACTTTCTCTTAAAATCCTAAGCCTTAAGAGAAATCATCGGAGGAAGAGTGCCAACTATAGCACAGTTAGTAAGACATGGGCGTAAGAAAGTCGAGATCAAGACGAAAAGCCCGGCATTAAGAGGCTGCCCCCAGCAGAGAGGGGTATGTGTGAGAGTTTATACAACTACTCCTAAGAAGCCAAATTCTGCGCTCAGAAAGGTTGCACGAGTAAGACTTATGAATGGCATGGAAGTCACTGCGTATATACCAGGTGTAGGTCATAATCTCCAGGAACATTCTATTGTGATGATAAGGGGTGGCAGAGTGAAAGACCTTCCTGGAGTCAGGTACCACATCATCAGGGGTACCCTTGATACAATGGGAGTTGCAGACAGAAGACAGGGAAGGTCCAAGTACGGGTCTAAAAGACCTAAATAGATAGGGAGTGTATGCCGAGAAGAAGGGTAGCAGAAAAGAGAGAAATTTTACCTGACCCAAAATACAACAGCAAACTTGTGAGTAAGTTTATCAATGCAATCATGGCAGATGGTAAAAAGTCCACAGCAGAGAAAATCTGCTATGGTGCCTTTGATAACATGAGGGAAAAGACAGGAAGCGATCCTCTCAAGGTATTCAAGACAGCGATCGAAAATGTAAAGCCCCTTGTGGAGGTTAAGCCGAGAAGAGTTGGTGGCGCAACGTATCAGGTCCCGGTCGAAGTAAGGGCACATAGACGTTCAGCTCTGGCGTTCAGGTGGATTATCAATTATTCAAGAGGTAGAAGTGAAAAGACCATGCAGGAAAGGCTGGCCGGTGAATTAATGGATGCTTATAACAATACGGGTTCTTCTATAAAGAAAAAAGAAGATACCCATAAGATGGCAGAAGCCAATAAGGCCTTTGCCCATTATAGATGGTAAAAGTAGAGGAGAGGACATTTGTTAAGATTTCCTTTAGAAAAGACACGCAATATCGGGATAATGGCACACATAGATGCAGGGAAGACTACAACAACAGAACGTATCCTCTATTATACCGGTGTTACTTACAAGATGGGGGAGGTAGACGAAGGCACTGCTGTTATGGACTGGATGGTTCAGGAGCAAGAGAGAGGGATAACAATTACCTCAGCTGCTACCACCTGTTTTTGGGAAGACCACAGAATTAATATCATCGATACGCCTGGACATGTCGATTTTACTATTGAAGTCGAGAGGTCTTTAAGGGTTCTCGATGGGGCTGTTGCCCTCTTTGATTCTGTTGCAGGTGTTGAACCTCAGTCAGAAACTGTCTGGAGACAGGCAGATAAGTACGATGTTCCGAGGATTGCTTTTATGAATAAGATGGATAGAGTGGGTGCTGATTTTTTTATGAGTGTGGATAGCATGATAGAGCGCCTTGGTGCTCATCCTGTTCCCCTTCAGATACCCATAGGAGCTGAAAATGAATTCAGGGGGCATATAGATCTTGTCAGGATGAAGGCAATATATTTTGATGACGAAACATTAGGTGCAAAATACGTAGAAGGTGATATCCCTGATCGGATTATGCCTATGGCTCGGGAATACAGGGAAAAGATGATCGAGGCATTGGCTGATGTAGATGACAATATTATGGATAAATTCCTTAAGGGAGAAGAGATACTTGTAGATGAGATAAAGGCAGCGATAAGGAAAGGTACAGTACAGCAGAAGCTTACACCAGTTTTATGCGGTTCTGCCTTTAGAAACAAAGGTGTTCAACTTCTGCTCGATGCAATAATTGACTATCTTCCTTCCCCCCTTGATGTTCCGCCTGTAACAGGCATATCGCCAAAAGACGGCTCCAAAATAACCAGGCATGTTGATGACAGTGAACCCTTTTCTGCCCTCGCATTTAAGGTGATGACGGACCCATTTGTGGGGCAGCTCACATTCATAAGGGTTTATTCGGGCAAGCTCCATGCAGGTTCCTATGTCTATAACTCGACAAAGGATACAAAGGAAAGAGTCGGGAGACTTCTGACGATGCATGCAAACAAGCGTGAAGATATCAAAGAGGTCTCTGCAGGTGATATCGCAGCGGTTGTCGGACTCAGACACACCCTCACGGGAGATACCCTCTGTGACGAGAAAAACCCCATTATCCTCGTTTCGATGGAGTTCCCTGAACCGGTCATGTCTGTCGCAATCGAGCCAAAAACAAAAGCTGACCAAGAGAAACTTTCACAAGCGCTCTCTAAGCTTGCTCAGGAAGACCCATCCTTTAAGGTTTCTTTTAATGAGGAAACAGGGCAGACGATTATATCCGGTATGGGAGAACTTCACCTTGAGATAATTGTGGACAGGCTCTTGAGAGAGTTTAAGGTCGGCGCAAATGTTGGAAAACCACAGGTTGCCTATAAGGAGACAATCAGATCGGTATCAAAAGCAGAGGGGAAGTTTGTCAGGCAAACAGGAGGGCGGGGACAGTACGGTCATGTTCTCATTGAAGTCGAGCCGTTAGAGCCTGGCAAAGGGTTTGAGTTTGTTAATGCTATTGTGGGTGGCGCGATTCCGAGGGAATATATTTCTGCTGTTGGGAAAGGGATAAAAGAGGCAGTTGACAGGGGGATTCTTGCAGGTTATCCCATTGTTGACATAAAGGCTAAACTTTATGATGGTTCATATCATGAGGTTGATTCCTCTGAACTGGCATTCAAGATTGCAGGATCAATAGGATTCAGAGAAGCTGCAAAGAAAGCTAAGCCTGTACTTCTTGAGCCAATCATGAGTGTCGAGACTGTGACCCCTGAGGAGTTCTTGGGTGATGTAATAGGAGATATTAACTCACGTCGGGGAAAAGTTCAGAGTATCGAGAGAAGGGGTAATGCCCAGGTAATAAGGGCACATGCCCCCCTTTCAGAAATGTTTGGTTATGCTACTGATTTGAGATCGATGACCCAGGGCAGGGCTACTTACACAATGCAGTTTTCGCATTATGAAGAGGTTCCAAAAGGTGTTTCTGAAGAAATCGTAGCAAAAGTAAGAGGAGAATAAGGAGGGAAATATGGCAAAGGCTAAATTTGAGAGGGTAAAGCCCCATGTAAATGTTGGGACGATAG
>CAZLFE010000017.1:0-14701 GCA_964558725.1 uncultured Nitrospiraceae bacterium
TTGATAGGTGAAGCATTTTGTGATAGAGTTTTGAAGCAATTCAGAATAAAAAACTAAAAGTAAATGGCTTCGCAGAAGTTGTTTTTAATCCTTGCTGTTTGTGAATCGGATAATAGAGAAATGTGAAATGGGTAACAAAATCCTCAATTCCTCGTTTTTCCCCTTTTATAGAATCTGTGACCAATCTGTGACTTCCTCTATAGTAAAATCTAACTTCAAAATTACAATGAGCATAACTCTTAAGCAATTGGGAGGGAAGCATTGATTTTGAAAAATTATGTAGTTCGTATTTACCGTTGTGAGAAAAACAATCCTCGCAGCCTTGTTGGTGTGGTGGAGGAGGTTGGAGTTGAGGAGAGAAATGCCTTTACAAATCTCCATGAACTCTGGAAAATACTGAGGTTTGAGAACTTGAGAGTAGAAGATGAGGAAGGAGGTGGTTAGAAAATTCATTTTACAAATATGCGCAGTTTCAGATGTATCCGCGGTCTATTTTAGATATTTAGGTGAAATTTTGTCTGGCAGAAAGGGAGGGTAATATATTATGCATCGAAAAGACAAGGTAATAAGTAAAAGCATTAAACTAACGATGATTATGGTAGTTATTTCTTTCTGTTTGCTTCCCATTGGATATCTTCAAGCGGCCACCTTTGACGAATTAGTCCAACAACTGAAAAGCGAAGACTTGATTGCCCGCCTGCATGCAATAAAGGCACTGGGCGAAACCAGGGATGCCCGCGCAGTGGAACCCTTGATTGCTAACCTGAAAGATGAAAAATGTGGATGTACGTCAGCAAATGCCCTGGTAAAGATAGGGAAACCTGCGGTAGAGCCATTGATTACTGCTTTAAAGGATGAAAACCCTATTGTCAGAAGGAACGCAGCAACGGCGCTCGGAAAGATAAAGGATGCCAGTGCAGTAAATCCCTTGATTACTGCTTTAAAAGATGAAAATCCTGTTGTCAGAAGGAACGCAGCAATGGCGCTGGGAGAGATAAAAGATACCAGTGCAGCAGAGCCTTTAACTGCTGCTCTCAAGGATGAAAGCCCAATCGTCAGAAAAAAAGCAGCAACAGCATTAAAAGAGATGGGCAAGCCTGAGACTGCTGTTGTAGACATTCTTTATTAGCACAGACCGTGTTTGGAATGAAATAAATTTGTACATGAGATTATCTGCCGACAAAATTTCCACCTAATATGTTTTTTCTTTAAGGGCGTCGGTTTCCTTATTATGCTTCACATGGGTGAGAGGATAACCGAAGCCTTTCTTTTTAAAGGCTTTAAGCGACCATTGTTGGGTGAGCTGAAATTTCCAGTGGCCATGCATAAGTTCCTGGGTGGGCATCTTTTGACAGGATAAATTTGTAGGTAAGTTCAAAGGTGGCGAAGCCTCGTATATCTGGCAGAAAGAAAGAGCTGCCCTCTGCGTCAACGAGAACATCTTTACCAAACCCCTGTATCTGTACTTCTTTGAATGGCTCTCCTAAACCGCTAAACCTCAGAAAGAAAAAGACATTGCTTCTGATCTCGATGCGGGAGGCTGATGTAACTTCAACGTAACCTCGAAGGATGTCGGCATGAGTGACGACTAACTCTGGGGCTTGGTAAGATACTTTCAGTGTTGCAT
The DNA here is from genome assembly GCA_964558725.1 of uncultured Nitrospiraceae bacterium. Taxonomy (GTDB): domain Bacteria; phylum Nitrospirota; class Thermodesulfovibrionia; order Thermodesulfovibrionales; family SM23-35; genus DASPRG01. The sequence continues at coordinate 1,628 of CAZLFE010000017.1, forward strand.
ATGCTGCAGCTGTCTCACTCACCGTTGTTTGCTCATGAGATGAACCAGCCTCTGAGTGTGCTATAAAGGGGCTGATTGGAGAACTGATAGACAAAATTGCTGACAGGGCAGCAGTTAAGAGTTTACGCTGAAGTTTAAGTCCATGAGTAACTTCCTCATGTGTAACGTAACCTTCTTCAACGAGCAGTTCGCCGATTTTCTTGTGGGGCGAAAGCTGCTGCTTTCTTAAAGCATTTTGAAGTTGATCGTGGGTAATCTTATTGGTGGTTACAAGAAGCTGTCCGAGTCTGAGTCGTAGAGCTCGCAGAGGATCACTTTGATGTTGCTGAAATGCCAGCAAGCCATTGAGTTCCTGTTCAGAAATAACCTGAAGACGCACGAACACTTCTCCGAGTTTTTCACTGGTTTGTTGCTGCTCTTGCAGAGCATACTCAAGCTGTTCAGGAGTAATTCGCTTGGCTTGAATCAGAAGCTCTCCAAGGAGCTGGCGCACTCCTGCAGCAAGCGTAAGAGCGTCTTCGAGAGACACCAGGTCCTTCTGGATGGAAAGGACAACCTCAAGATCTACCGGGTCAACTACCCCCATACGAACAAGAACTTCTCCCAAGAATTCATTGGTATGTATTTGATCTTCTAAAGCCTGTTCAAGGTTTTGAGGCGCAATAAACTCACCATTGACCAAAATTTTGCCCAGTGGGCGCTTGGTAAGTTTATATGGCGGGATAGAGTTTTTTCTCTCGGGCTCAGGCATACATGCAACTCATAAAAATTAATATCTTACAGATTCTTGTCTTGATCTATGCACCATGATATCACAAAACCTCGGTTTTCTGTTAACAAATCTGGTTTGTGGGTGCCTTGTTTCCCCTTATTTTTTCCATTTCTGTGTCTTGTTGGGGTTTGTATGGTAAAATATTTGACATTGGCAGATTTAAAGATAGGCTGCAGCGGCTTTCTATACGATCACTGGAGAAAGAATTTTTATCCAGATGATCTCTCAAAGAACTATTGGCTTGAGTACTACAGCAGGCATTTTTCAACCGTAGAGCTGAACGTCACTTTTTACAAGCTCCCTGATAGGGAAACTTTCTTAAAATGGTATTCGGCCACTCCAGAAGGTTTTACCTTTTCGCTTAAGGGTAGCAGATTTATAACACATGTAAAAAAACTTAAGGATTGTGCAGAGCCTGTTGAGGCCTTTTTTTCAAGGGCAAACCTCCTGAAAGAAAAATTGGGTATCATCTTATGGCAGTTCCCTCCCACTTTTGCGGTTGACATGGAACGTCTCAAAGACTTCCTCGAAATACTAAAACCTTATGGTATGAGAAACACCTTTGAGTTCAGAAATAATACATGGATAAACAAGAAGGTTTTCGATCTCCTCAAGAAGGAGAAGGCATCACTCTGCATGGCAGACTGGCCTGATTTTCTTGATAAACTACCTCTGACTGCCGACTTTGTATATATCAGAAGGCATGGAAAAGAAGGTAGTTTTACAACATCCTACAGTATGGAATCATTGAAGAAAGATGCAAAGAGGATCAAGGCTTATTTGAGGCAGAAAAAAGATGTTTTCATTTATTTTAACAATGATGCCCTTGGCTACGCACCCCAAAATGCATCAGAGCTGGCCACCCTTATAGGGTCCCCCCGTTAGAAATGTTACGTTGTGATATCGCTATTGGGTCTATCATTACTAACGGGATTGAAACATTGGCCATTCTAATGGGGAAAAAGATTTAGGTCATTTAGCCCAATCCATCCGGTATCTCGTTCTTTTGTAAAGATATTTCTCTGCTGCAAGGGCTGCGATACAACCCTGTGATGCTGCTACAACAACCTGCCGTATCTCTGTACAGGTGACATCACCAGCTGCTAAAACACCTGGTATGGATGTCTCCATCATGCAGTTTACCTGTATGCATCCATCCTCTCCTGTCTCGATGGTGCCAGCGAGAAAGTCTGTTATGGGTTTGTTACCATGGAGATAGACAAAGACTCCGGACAGATTTAATTCAACTTCCTTATGATCGGAATCGAGCATTTTTATCCTCTCAACCACATCTTTACCTTCAATAGCGGAAACAGTATAGCCTAACAGCACTTTGATATTAGGTATCTTAAGGCCAGGGTGGTCATCCACATTGAGTTTTTTGGCAGGAGAGATGAGATATACCATCTCTGCAAACCTCGCAAGTACTCCAGCCTCTTTTATGGTCTCTTCAGAATTTCCTATAATACAGACGGTTTTTCCTCTGAAGAAAGCCGCATCACATATGGCACAGTAGCTAACCCCTTTTCCAAGAAACTCACCTTCACCTTTTATGCTCGGTTTCCTCCCCATTGAACCCGTAGCTATGATTATGGTTTTTCCTTTGTATGTCTTATCCATAGTAAAAACTTCTTTGATATCACCTGAAAGATTAAGCCCAACGACCTGGGTTTCCCTGTATTCAGCTCCAAACCCTATTGCCTGTCTTTTCATGGTATCAAGCAGTTCTTTACCAGAGACAGGGCTTGTAAGCCCTGGGTAGTTTTCTATCTTGTGAGAGTATGCGAGTGCACCGGCAGTTGGTGATTTGTCGAGTATTACTGCCTTGAGTTTCGATCTTGATGCATAAAGAGATGCCGTCAGTCCGGCGGGTCCTCCACCGATTATGAGTACATCATAAATGTCCGATCTATCTTCCATTCAAACCTCTCTCAGATGTTTCAGGTTAAATGGTTTAAAGGTTAAATGGTTTTGAAAACCATTAAACTATTCAACCATTAAACTTTTAAACTTTTGGAGCCTTTTTATGTTGAATAAGCCCGTATGTTTCGATGATTTTAAAATCATCTTCATAACTTCTTCCTGAGGTGGTCAGATAATTCCCGATAAGCAGGCTGTCAGCCCCGGCGATAAAGACCATAGAGTTAAACTCACCGAGGATCTGCATTCTGCCACCGCAGATCCTTATCTCTTTTTGGGGGAGGATATATCTAAAGAGACTTATAATCTTTAATGCCTCAAAAGGATGAAGGAATTGTCTATGACCTAAGGCAGTCCCCTTTATCGGAATGAGGAAGTTTATCGGGATAGAGTCAACATCGAGTTCCCTCAGTAGAAAAGCCATATCAATTCTGTCCTGCCACGTCTCTCCAAGACCGAAGATGCCACCAGAACAGAGAGAAAGGCCAATGGATTTTAATGTATTAATGGTCTTGAGTTTATCAGTATAACTATGAGTGCTGCATACCTGAGGGAAGAAACCTTCAGAGGTTTCTATATTATGATGGTAGCGGTCAAGCCCGGCTGATTTGAGTGTCGAAAGTTCTTTTTCTCTGAGCATGCCAAGACTTGCACAGGGGATAAGCCCCATCTGCCTAATCCTGGAGATCATATCGGCTATCAGCAATAGGTCTATTTCTGAAATCTTTCTCCCGCTTGTTACGATTGAGAACCTTTCTGCACCTGATTTTTTCGCTTCCCTTGCTTTTTGAAGAATTATTTCTTTACTGAGAAGGGGATAAACTTCTATCCTGGCTTTGCTTTTTGATGATTGGGCACAGAAAGAGCAGTCTTCAGAGCATGATCCTGATTTTGCATTGACTATGGAGCAGATGCCTACAGTGTTTCCCCTGAAATGGGTTCGTATTTTGTTTGCCGATGCAAAGAGCTCAAAGATTTCGGTTCCTGTAACGCCGACAATATTAAAGGCATCCTCTCTTGATATATGCTCTCCCTCTAATATTTTCTCTTCGAGACGTTTAATCATATTAAAACCTTATACCTCTAATAACTCTACCTTCACATCATAGCCGAGTTTATGAAGGTAATCATGACAATCATCCCAAGTGAGGCCAAATTCGCGGACATCTGAAAGCCCTATGCGAGCAAGAATATCTCTTATAAGTTCAAAGCTTGTGTCTTCAAAATCAGCTTCTCTTATCATATCCTCTGACCAATTAACAAGCCTTGATAAGTCAATTTCCCGGTTTATGTATTTCACGAGCATATCTGCAAGTAACTTTCTTGTTATAACCATTTTGCTATCCCTCCTCTATTTTCCTATGGCCATCGTTCACAGGAAATTTTTCATGAATTTCTATTAACTTACTGTTTTCACCATAGATTTCCTGATAAAATCTAACCGTTTCCTCTGTATCGTTCACTTCCTTAACATATCTTGCTTTCCAGCCATGTCTTCCTTTAACTTCGAGCCAATATTTTCTACCGCCACTTGGTAATTCCTCCCAGTTAGGAAACTTCTTTTCATTGAGCTTTCTTTTACTTCCAGTATCCACCTATAAAAGTATAGCATAGGTGTAGTCTTACTATAGCATTGCAGTCCCTCATCAAAATTCCCACAGGCTGTCAGAAGGATTTGTTGAAACGAATCAAGAATTTCTTATACACTAATATCCTCCCCTGCAGAAAGGCCAAGGGGAATTGAAGGAAGGCAAAAATATTTGACTGGTGAAAAAAGCAAATCTATCCTCAGGATAGGAAAGATTCCTTATGCAAATCTTTTTCCCATCTTTTTTATGCTTCAAAGAGAATGTGACTGCTCCCGGTATGAGTTCATTGAGGGGGTTCCTTCGACACTCAACAGACTTTTAAGATCCGGGGATATAGATATAAGCCCATCTTCGTCTATTGAGTATTTCAGATACCAGAATAGATATACCCTTATTGAAGGTCATTCAATAACCTCAAAAGGTCCTGTGGGTAGCATATTGCTGTTGAGTAGGAGACCAATAGAGGAATTGAAGGGGAAAACAGTCCTCGTACCATCTCAGTCCGCAACCTCTGTTGCCCTCCTCGGTATTATTCTGAGGAAATTTTACAAGATTGAGTGTTCTCTGAAACCAACAGATGAATTACTGGATTCCGTAATAAACAAAGTAGAGGCTTACCTTGCTATTGGTGATGATGCCCTGAAAGCGGCAAAAACAGTTTCAAGTTACCAGTTAGGAGACACCCCCTCCCTTACCCTCCCCCCTCGAGGGGGAGGGCAGGGGTGGGGGGGTGTTTATATCTATGACCTTGGGGATTTGTGGTACAAAAACACAAGTCTCCCTTTTGTCTTTGCGTTATGGATAGCGAGGAAAGATTGCTTTACAGAAAAAGCTGAAATCTTCAATAGCTTTATTCGTGATCTTCATAAGGTTAAAGAACTCGCTTTACAAAATTTATATAAAATAGCACAGGCATTGAGACCATTACTCCTCAGTCACCATTCATTGAACTTAACAGAGGAAGAGATTATCTCTTACTGGAAGGGGATATCTTTTGACTTTACAGAGGAGCATGAGAGAGGACTTGAGTTATTCAGGAAGTATTCAGAGGAATTGGGCTTGTTGTAAAGGAGATTTATCCTTTTAACATACTCTTGAATTCCTCGTAGGCGATTTTTATTTCCTCTACAGAGGCTTCGTCTTCCAGGGTTGTAATGTCTCCTATGGGCTTGTTCAGAATTATCGCTTTTAATATCCTCCTCATGATCTTACCCGACCTCGTTTTTGGAAGCCTTGCCACAAAGTACAGCTCCCTCGGCGTAGCGATAGGGCCAATCTGTAAACGAATACTATCAATGATCTTTTCTTTAATGTTTTCTTCGGGCTTATATCCTTCCTTGAGAATCACAAAAAGGACAATAGCCTCTCCTTTTACGGGATCAGGTGCACCGACAACAGCAGCCTCAGCTGCAAAAGGGGTTGCAACAACAGCACTCTCTATCTCAGCAGTGCCAATCCTGTGCCCAGCCACTTTCAAGACCTCATCTGCTCTTCCAAGAAGCCAGAAATATCCCTCATTATCTTTCATTGCATAATCGGCTGTGTAATACATCCCTTTGAATCTTGACCAGTATGTATCTGAGTAACGGGCTGGGTCCTTATAGATATCCATGAGCATTCCAGGCCAGGGCTTCCGTATGACTAAATATCCTTTTGTCCCGGGAGAGACAGGATTGCCAGAATCATCCACCACTTCTGCATCAATTCCTGGCAATGGCAGGGTGGCAGAACCTGGTTTAAGAGGAACGAGCTCTAATCCAGGAACAGGGGAAATCATGATTCCTCCAGATTCTGTCTGCCACCAGGTATCAACAATCGGGCACTTCTCATTCCCAATATTTTTGTAATACCATTCCCATACCTCAGGGTTAATAGCCTCACCAACAGTCCCAAGGATCTGCAGGCTGTTTAAATCATGTTTTTTAATCCACTCTTCTCCATAGCGGATGAACATCCTGAGAGCTGTCGGTGAGGTATACAAAATCGTTACCCCATACTTTTCTATAATCTCCCACCATTTATCGAGGTACGGATAATCCGGCGATCCTTCATACACGAGAATCGTTGCTCCATGGAGTAGAGGCGCATAAACTATGGCTGAATGGCCTGTAACCCAGCCGACATCTGCAGTACACCAGTAGATAGATTCATCAGAAATGTTGAAAACCCACTTGTAAGTGGCATAGTTGTAAACTAAGTAACCTCCTGTTGAGTGGACAATCCCCTTTGGTTTTCCCGTGGTGCCTGATGTATAGAGAATATACAACGGATGGGTGGCTTCGATAGGTTCAGGCTCCACATATCTTTCTGCACCTTTCATCAATTCATGGTAAAGAAGATCTCTTCCCCCTTCAATATTTACTTCCTCTTCTGTCCTCTTTATTAAAATCAGCTTTTCGACTGTCGGAGCAAGCTTCAAGGCATTATCAACGATCTCCTTAAGAGGAACAAGCTTCCCCCTTCTTATTCCGAAGTCTGCTGTTATCACGACCTTTGCGCCTGTATCGTTAATCCTATCTGCTAAAGCTTTACTGCTAAATCCCGAAAAGACAACCGTATGAATAGCACCTATTCTTACTGTTGCAAGCATTGAAATTACGAGTTCAGGTATCATGGGCAGGTAGAGAACCACAATATCACCTTTCTTGACCCCAATATTTTTCAGAACAGAGGCAAATCTATTTACCTCTCTATGGAGTTGGGCATAGCTGAAAGATTTTGTATTCCCTTGCTCGTCTTCCCAGTATATTGCCACTTTATTCTTTCGCCATGAATTCAGATGGGCATCTAGACATCCATAAGAGGCATTAAGCAGACCACCTACAAACCACCGTGCATAGGGCTCTTCCCATTGAAGAACCTTATCCCAGCGTTTAAACCAGAGGATTTTTTCAGCCTCTTTCCCCCAGAACTTTTCTAAATTTGAAGTCGCATTCTGTTGAAACTCGATATATCGTTTGGTGGGGTAAAACTTCTTTTCTTCCATGATTCTTCAACTCCCTGAGCAGTGCAAGGATATTTTGTTTACGTATTATAGCATGCAAGGGGAAAGCACAGACCTTAAACATCAGGTATTCTGCCTTGCCAAAGAGACTTTCGGGGTGGTATTCTTAGCTATGAATCTTTTATCCTTTCAGAAACCGAGCAGATATATAAACAGTGAGATCAACTCGATTCACAAAGAAGCCCCCGTAAAGGTGGCCCTTGCATTTCCAGATGTATACGAAGTCGGGATGTCTCATCTTGGACTTAAAATACTTTACAAGATAATCAATGACATGCCCTTTGCTTCTGCAGAGAGGGTTTTTTCTCCGTGGCTTGATCTTGAGGCTGAAATGAAAGCAAAGGGAATTGTCCTTTCATCCCTGGAATCAAACCGTCCATTAAAAGAGTTCGATATCCTTGGCTTTAGCCTCCAGTATGAGCTTTCATATACGACAGTACTTAATATGCTCTACCTTGGAGGCATTCCACTGAGGGCTGAGGAAAGGAATAATTCATCTTCCAACTATTATCCAATTGTTATTGCTGGTGGGCCGTGCACTGTCAATCCAGCACCAATGTCTCCCTTTGTCGATGCATTTTTAATAGGCGATGGTGAGGAGGCTATAAGGGAAATAATTGATGCAGTGTATAAGTGGAAAATGAGCGGAGACGGCAAAAAGGAGTCCATCCTTCTGGCCCTATCGGAGATTGAAGGAATGTATGTGCCTTTTGTCCATAATAATCCCCCCTTACCCCCCTTTACTAAAGGGGGGCGTGGGGGAATTAAAAGGCGTTTCATTGAATCCCTCGATGATGCTCCTTATCCAGAGCATCCAATTATCCCTTACACCTCTATAGTCCACGATAGAGTGAATATCGAGGTTTCGAGAGGATGCTCGAGGGGCTGCAGGTTCTGTCAGGCCGGAATAATCTACAGGCCGGTTCGCGAGAGAAGTCCTGAAAGGGTTTTAGAGATTGCAGAAAACTCTCTGAGGAACACTGGATATGAAGAGGTTTCATTCACATCCCTGAGTGCAGGTGATTATAGCTGCCTTTTACAGGTGGTGGGGGAATTTAATAAAAGATTTTTGAAGGATAAGATTGCCCTCTCACTCCCTTCTCTCAGAGTAGCATCGATAAACTGTGAACTTCTGAGAGAGATACGCTCTGTAAGAAAGACGGGCTTTACCATTGCACCTGAAGCAGGCAGTGAGAGGCTGAGGAAGGTCATAAATAAAGATTTTTCTGAGGATGAATATGAAAAGGCCCTGAAATCACTCTTTGAAGAAGGATGGCATAACGTGAAACTCTATTTTATGATAGGGCTGCCAACAGAGAGAGATGAAGATATAGAGGCGATCCTTACAATGGTTATGAAGGCGCTGAAGGTCGCAAAACAGCATACAAAAAGGTTTGTGAATATCAATGTTGGAGTTTCACCTTTTGTCCCAAAACCTCACACACCTTTTCAGTGGTGTGGTCAGAACCCTCTTGATGAGCTTCAACGTAAAAAAGATTATCTGAGAGATGTCCTGACAAAAAAGGGTTTCCATGTCAAAGCCCATGATGTAGAAATGAGCCTGCTTGAAGCTGCTTTTTGCCGGGGTGGTGAAAACCTTGCAATCCTTATTGAAAAAGCCTGGTCATTGGGATGCAGACTTGATGGATGGTCAGAAGTCTTCGATATGAAAAAGTGGAAAAAGGCGATGGATCTTACTGGGATAGATGCAGCAGATTTTGCAGGAAAGAGTTATGAGAGATCAGATCAACTCCCCTGGGAAAATAATATAGACATTGGTGTGACAAAAGAGTTCCTGTGGAAGGAAAGACAGAGTGCACCGGAAGGTAATATCACTCCTGATTGCAGGAGGTCCTGCCAGAACTGTGGGCTTGGATGTGAAGCGTCAGTCATTAGTCATCAGTCACCTGTCATCAGTCATTTGAATACAGTTCAGGAGGTAAAAGACTCTCGACTCTTGACTCTCGACTCTCGACTGAATAAGCGATTTAAGCCTGTAAAGATAAGAGTCGAATTCTCAAAGACAGATGGGTTAAGGTTCCTTTCACATCTCGAACTTATGGCTGCTCTGCATCGGGCAATAAGGAGAGCAGAGTTTCCCCTTGTCTACTCAGAGGGCTATCATCCTTCTCCAAAAATATCTTTTGGCCCTCCCCTCGGGGTTGGCATTGGGGGTCTTGGTGAATATTTTGACATGGAAGTAGTTCCTCCTTTTGATATAGTCAATAACAGGAGAAAGTTAAACAGCACACTCCCTAAAGGACTCTACGTAAAAGACATGGTAGTTATTCCATCAAAAGAGGAATCTCTCAGCAGCTTTATAACAAGATATGGATATGAAATAAAAGGCAGAGACTTATCTCATATCAACAGGTTTTTGGCAGAAAAAGAGATAACCATACAGAGAGAACGAAATGTTATAAATATCAGATCTATGGTGGAAGAGGCAAGACAGATAGATGAGGATATAGTATATTTAATAGTTGTAGATCAGGGAGATGTAAAGGTAAGGCTTGGTGAACTTCTTCCAAAGGTCTTTCATGTGTCTTTGGAAGAGTTAGGGATAACGAGGGTAGCCCTTTATGGATGGAAGAGCGGATGGGTAAAGCCTCTTGAACGGAGTTCTCAATGGACAGCGAAATCCTGATTAATGTGACACGTGAGGAAACCAGGGTCGCCCTTCTTGAGGGAGGGGTGGTTGTGGAGTTTTATGTTGAGAGGAAGCATGATGCAAGCCTTGTCGGGAATATCTATAAAGGAAGAATCTTGAAAATTCTTCCAGGCATGCAATCAGCCTTTGTTGATATCGGACTCGAAAAGGCAGCTTTTCTTTATGTTACAGACATCAGAGCTGATATAGCTGATATTGAGGAATATGCGCCCCTTGTCGAAGAGAAAGATGATTCCCTTGAACTGGTTTCAAGGAAGGGGAGAACGGAACTTACGATAGAAGACCTTGTCCAGGAAGGACAGGAAATCCTTGTCCAGGTATCTAAAGATCCTATCGGGAGCAAAGGGGCTCGACTTACTTCATATGTAACGCTACCCGGGAGATATCTTGTACTTATGCCAAGTGTTGAACATATAGGCATATCGAGAAGGATAACAGATGAGGAAGAGAGGACAAGGCTCAGAGGTATTGTCGAAGGTATAAGGCCAAAAGGGTACGGGCTTATCATCCGAACTGCAAGCGAGGGTTCTACAGAAGAAGATGTTAAAAAAGACCTTGAGTTCCTCCTCCTCTTATGGGAAACGATTTCGAAGAAAAAAGATAAAGTTACCGCACCGTCTCTTATTTACAGTGACCTTGACCTTGTCTTCAGGAGTGTAAGGGACCTCATGAGTCCGGATGTTAAAAGGCTTGTTATAGACTCTGAAGAGGAATACGAAAAACTTAAGGATTTTGTCAGAACCAACTTTGAAAAACTTTTGGGGAAGATAGAGCTTTATGAAGGCGCAGAGTCCATGTTTGATGCCTTTGGAATAGAGCTCGATATCTCAAGAGCCCTCGGAAGAAAAGTATGGTTGAAATCTGGCGGCTATATCATTATCGACCAGACAGAGGCGATGACTGTTATAGATGTGAATACTGGCAAGTTTGTCGGAAAAGAAGAGCTTGAAGACACAATATTCAGGACCAACATCGAGGCAGTAAAGGAAATAGCGTATCAGATAAGACTCAGGAATTTAGGGGGTATCATAATAGTGGATTTCATAGATATGGAAAGACCTGAAAACAGGGAAAGGGTGTTCAATGCATTTGGCGAGGCGATGAAGAAGGATAGGGCGAAAAATACGATATCCCATATATCAGAACTCGGACTCATACAGATGACAAGAAAACGCGTCAGGGAGAGCCTCGGCAGAATACTCTGTGAGCCCTGTCCGTATTGTGAAGGCAAAGGCTTCGTCAGGTCACCTCGGACCCTCTGTTATGAGATATTCAGGAAGATAAAGAAGATTGCGAGACGTGGTGGGGCGGGGATTATTGTTACAGCCCATCCATTAGTTGCAGAGCTTCTCTCTGATGAGGAGCGACCAGGGCTTGAAGTCATAGAAAATTTGTATAACGTAAAGGTCACGGTAAGGGAGAACCGAAATTTCCATCAAGAGAATTATGAGGTTGCGGTGCTATAAATAATGAGCGACAACAAATTAACGGACCTGATAAATATTCTCAAGAATATACAGAGTGCTGTTCTTGCCTATTCCGGGGGTGTTGACAGCACATTTCTTCTCAAGGTACTGCAGATTTCCGGTATACGGGTTCTCGCCGTGACTGCCGTCTCAGAAAAAACTCCCCGCAATGATTTGCTGACAGCAAAAAGGGTGGCAGCAGAGTTGAGAGTAGAACACAGGATTATAAAAACAGATGAGCTTTCAATGGAGGAATTCGTAAGTAATACACCAGAGAGATGCTTTTTCTGTAAGAATGAGCTTTTCAAGAAACTCTCTGACATAGCCTCATCCGAAGGATACATGTTTTTGCTTGATGGGAGCAATATAGATGACACCCTGGATTACAGGCCGGGTATGAGGGCAGCAAAAAGATATAATGTGAGAAGTCCTTTAATAGAAGCTGATCTTTCAAAAAAAGATATCAGAGAACTCTCGAGACAACTTGGTCTTCCGACATGGGATAAACCCTCTTCTCCCTGCCTTTCCTCGAGATTCCCATACAGCCAGAGGATAACAAAAGAGGCATTGAGAAGAGTAGAGAAAGCAGAAGAATTCCTCAGGGGAATTGGATTCCATGAGGTACGAGTGAGGGACCATGAAAATGTAGCGAGGATAGAGGTTGATGAGGAGGGAATTAACTTGGTATTAGCACCAGAAAGCAGAAGGCTTATTGCTGAAAAACTAAGATCTCTTGGATATAGATTCGTATCTCTTGACCTCGACGGCTACAGAATGGGAAGCATGAATAGGACAATTGAGAGAGAATCTGTACTTGACGTGAAGAATGGTTAAAATGTTTAATGGTATAGTGTTGGTTAAAAAGTTTTTTCTTCTTCTTTTAATTCTTTTGATTTGCTCCTGCTCGGGAAAACCTGCTGCAGTTAAGCCTGCAGAGACTTCTTTTGACCCTGAAAAGGCATTTGAAAAGGGGAGTGAACTGCTGGAGAAAAAATATTATGATGAGGCAAGGGCTTCCTTCCTTGAAATTAAAAATAGAGATATGTCAAAGAAATTTGCGCCCCTTGCTCAGCTTAAGATTGCTGATTCTTATGTGAAAGAGGACGAACCTGAACAGGCTGTTGCTGAGTATCGGAGATTCCTTGAAGTCTATCCTGGCCACAAATATGCTGCATATGCCCAATATCAGATTGCTTCAATCTACTTCGACCAGATAGAGGGTCCTGAAAGGGGATATAGCGGTGCGGCTAAAGCCCTTGAAGAATTCGAAAAGCTCAAGAAGATGTATCCGAGAAACCCCTACAGGGAAGTTATTGATCTCAAAATTGAAAAGTGCAGAAGTGTAATAGCGAATTACGAGTTCCAAGTCGGAGAGTTCTATTATAAGAAAGGTTCTTTCAACGCAGCAATCAGCAGGTTCGAAGAATTGTTGAAAACCTATCCTGCTTACCAGAGAGAGGCTGATATGCTTTTTTATATCGGAATGTCGTATAAAAACCTCGGTCAGAAAGATAAGGCTTTAGAGTATCTAAAACGCCTTGTCGAGAAGCATCCGAATAACAAACTTGCTGCTGATGCTAAGAAAGAACTCGCCCATACCAAACCATAAGGCGTGAAGCGTAAAAACTCCGCAGACGCAAAAGGCACCCCCA
>CAZLFE010000017.1:14711-29006 GCA_964558725.1 uncultured Nitrospiraceae bacterium
GGGAAGGAAGGGAGAGGGGGGAAATCACGCCTATTATCCTGCATTTCTGAACCTTAAAGGCAAAGAAGCAGTCGTCATCGGAGGTGGAAAGGTTGCAGAAAGAAAGATACTTGCACTCCTTAAGGCTGGTGCAAATATAACAGTTATAAGCCCTGATATTACCAGGAGGATTGAGAAAGAGAAGCTGAAAGGCAGGATAAAACATATCCCGAGACAATACAGGAAAAGTGATAGCAAAAAGGCTTTACTCGTGATTGCAGCGACAGATTCTCAGGAGATCAACAAAAAAGTTTCTGAAGAAGCCCTCTGTCTTGTGAATGTTGTTGACTCTCCCTCTTTATGTAATTTCATAGTTCCCTCTGTTATACAACGAGGTCATTTAACCATCGCCATCTCAACGAGCGGCATCAGCCCAGCCCTTTCGAAGTCGATTCGCAAGGAACTCGAAAAACTCTATGGTCCTGGATTTGCCGATTATCTGAGATTATTAGAAAAAATCCGGAAAAAGGCGATGAATGAAATCCGCGACAAAAAAAGGAGGACAGAGTTTCTCAAAAGCCTCGCGTCAGAAGAGATGATAAAGATGATAAGACAGAAGGGGCTAAAGAGGTTACGAGAAGACTGAGAGAGCAAAGAGCGCGGAAGCGCTTAACCTCTGAAGTGCTGAAGAACTGAAGAGCTTAAAATAAGCAGTTATTTTAAATTTGGTTTTTACGGCCTGCGCTCTTGGCGCAGGGTTCTTAACTACTTATGAAAAAATTATCAATCCTCCTATGGATTTTTCTGGCTCTCCTCTTCTCCCTATCCTTCGGCATTGTTACAGGAATTTTTAATCCCCAGGAAAAGATAAACGCTATCTGGTTAATTACTGCGGCTGCATGTTTCTATATTCTTGCCTATAGATTTTATGGAGCCTTCCTCGCTGCAAAGGTCGTCACGCTCAATGACATGAGGCTAACTCCCGCTTATCGCTTAAATGATGGAAAGAATTTTTATCCAACGAACAAATGGGTCCTCTTTGGCCATCATTTTGCTGCCATAGCAGGGGCAGGTCCACTCATAGGTCCTGTTTTGGCATCCCAGTTCGGTTATCTACCGGGATTCCTGTGGATTCTTGTCGGGGCGGCTCTTGCGGGCGGTGCCCATGATTTCATAATTCTTACTGCCTCCATGAGGAGGGACGGTAAATCCCTTGCCCAGATTGCAAAGGAAGAAGTAGGCCCGATAACAGGAGGAGCGGCCCTCATAGCAATACTCTTTATCCTGATTGTTGCTATCGCAGGATTAGGTCTTGCCGTTATAAACTCCCTCTTCTACAATCCATGGGGGACATTTATCATAGGGATGACCATCCCCATTGCCCTCTTCATGGGTATCTATATGAAATCTATTAAACCAGCCCGAATTGCCGGAATTTCTTTCCTTGGGTTTTTCCTGCTTTTTCTGACGGTAATAGTTGGGAAGGCTATTCCTTCATCACCCCTCTCCCCCTTATTCAATCTGGACAGGAATGCCTTATCCATCCTTCTTGGTGCCTATGGATTTATAGCCTCTGTTCTTCCTGTGTGGATGCTCCTTGCGCCGAGGGATTATCTCTCTTCTTTTATGAAGATAGGGGTCATATTCCTCCTTGCCCTCGGCGTTTTATCAGTTGCGCCTGATCTCAATATGCCTCCCCTCACGCGATTCATTCACGGTGGAGGACCCATAATACCTGGAACCCTTTTCCCTTTTGTCTTTATAACCATAGCCTGTGGTGCGATATCAGGATTTCATTCTCTCATTTCTTCAGGGACGACCCCTAAGATGATAGAGAGGGAAAGGTATGCAAGACCCATAGGATATGGAGCCATGCTCGTGGAGGGATTTGTGGCAATAATGGCATTAATTGCAGCAGGAGTCTTGATCCCAGGGGATTACTTTGCCATTAATACAAAGTTATCCTTCTCAGAGCTTGCTTCTTTAGGATTTCCTGTTCATGAGATAAGGGAGCTATCATCTACGGTCGGAGTTGACCTGGCAGGGAGGCCAGGTGGGGCTGTATCTTTAGCAGTTGGCATGGCGTATATATTTTCTTCTATTCCGTTTCTCAAACATCTCATAGCTTACTGGTATCAGTTTGCTCTTTTGTTTGAAGCTCTTTTTATCCTTACTACGATTGATGCAGGAACAAGGGTTGCCCGTTATGTAGTCCAGGAGCTTGGAGGTTATATATACAAACCTCTTGGCGATCTCAGGTCTCTTTCCGGAAATATTGTGGCAAGCTTTATTGTTGTCTTTGCATGGGGATATTTTATCTTTACAGGTTCCATCTCAACTATCTGGCCAATGTTTGGAACTGCCAATCAACTTCTCGGAATGCTTGCACTCTGTATCGGGACAACCTTAATAATAAAAATGGGCAAGGCTAAATACCTATGGGTGACATTACTCCCCATGCTTTTCATGGCTTCAATTACCTTTTCAGCTTCTCTGGAACTCATCCTGGATTTTACTTCTAAGGCTCCAACCTCTCCTGATCCTTTTGCGTTCAGGATTAACGCCTTCTTGATGGGGGCTATGCTAATTCTTGCTGTTGTTGTAGTAGTAGATTCGACGATCAAATGGTATGGCTATCTCGTTAAAAGAAAACCGGTAAGAAATACAGAAGTTATCGTTTACCCAACAGAAAAAAATTAAACTCATATGCTTTGTAGATTGCTACTGGGTCCCGTTTTTTTAGCTGTCATTCTGGCATTGTCCAGAATCTTTCAATAACCTATCTCTAACTTTTTTCTATTTCCTTCCCATAGGTATCGATAGCTTTTTCAATTGCTCTTTTGAAAGGGGTTCGCCAAAGCCGGCATAGTGCACTACAGGTGAAGGAGGATTCTCAATCGGTATCCACTTTCCATCTTTATAGTCTTGATAGACAGCGTCATATATTACCCCATTTACAACAGGTATAACGCCCTTTACATTTTTCACGTTTCCATTTTCAAGCCAGGTCAGACTCAGTTTTCCTTCCTGGACTTTTCGTACGATCTCTGTCGCATGGCACTCTCCACACTTCTTTCCTTCCTTCATAATCGAGTGGCTGTTCTGCGGAGCGAACATAAGGAATGTCTTGTTATCAGATACTACAAAGGTCTGCGTGTTTGCTGACGTTACCTTGCCATTGTAGTTCATCAGAAAAACCCAACCTGAAACTGGAATAGCAACCTTTTTACCCTCTTTTACGAGTGTCTCAAAATGGCAGTTATAGCAACTGACAACATGTCTCACATGGCAGGCTTTACAGTCCAGTTTTTCTCGATGGACTTTGTGAGAGACAGTTGGCTTGATGGATCCGTGGCATTTCTCACAGTTGGCATCCATAGCACCTATTTGTTTCATGGATTTGTATTCAATGCCATCACCATGTATTTCCTTTGCAGTGTGACACTGTATGCACTGCATTCCTTTAGCCAAATGAACGTCCTCTTGATGCGCAGCCTGGTCAATTTTTTGCATGGAAGCTTCTCGTGAGTGGCATTCAAGGCAAATCTTTTGGTTACGAGCAACTTCTGCTGAGTACGCAAACTTATCATTCAGCTTGGTTTTATGACATGTATCACATGAGGATACGTGGCAGTGATAACAAGGGAGTTTTAAATAAGGGATCCCTGTAATGGTTTCTAACCCACCGTTTGCTTTGTCATACCAGTAAGCCATTCCTCCGGTAGTATAATGCAGGCTTGAGTTGAAAAAGGGTTCTTCTTTTTTGGTCTCTTCAGCATTTATCTTTCCATACAAACCTGTAGCAATCAAAAGAAGAACGATTAGTTGAATGACTAACATTTTCTTCATGGAAAACCTCCTTGTGTTTTCTCCTTCATCCCATCAGAATCTCTAAGAGCCTGTCGAGTTCATCGAGGGAATAATATTCTATCTCTATTTTCCCCTTTTTACCTTTGTGGAGTATCCTGACCTTAGTCCCGAGGCTCCTGATTAACTTCCCCTCAAGGGATGAAATCTGAGGGTCTCTGATTACCTTTGCCTTCTTGGGCTTGGTGACCTTTTTGGTTAGTGCCTCTGCCTCTCTGACGCTAAGACCCCCTTTGATGATCTTCCTTGCTGCCTCTATCTGGTTAGCTCTTCCCTCTATAGTAAGAAGAGTTTTTGCATGTCCCATGCTGAGAGACCCATTGTAGATGAGGGATTTTATCTCTTCAGGAAGTTTTAAGAGCCTGAGGTAATTGGCGATTGTTGCTCTGTCTTTTCCGACTTTATCAGAAAGTTCTTCCTGCGTTAAATTAAAATCTGTTACCAATCTTCTAAAGGCCTCTGCAGTCTCAATGGGATTGAGGTCCTCCCTCTGGATATTCTCAATCAATGCTATCTCGAGAGAATCTTTTGAGGCAACATCCCTTATGAGGGCAGGCATCTTTTTCAGTCCTGCCAGTGCTGCAGCCCTCCATCTGCGCTCACCTGTGACAAGCCTGAAGGTGCCATCTCCCACGCGTGAAACAATCACAGGCTGTAGTACACCTTTTTCTTTTATGGAAGCTGCAAGTTCTTTGAGTGAATCATCCCTGAAGGCCTTTCTCGGCTGTTGCTCGCCGGGGAAGACGCGGTCAATATCAAGATATATTACCTCTTCACCTTTTTCTGGTATTAAGGCTTCAAGCCCCTTGCCTAAGGCCGTTTTCATTCAATATCTCCTTTGCCAGGGATAGATAACTCTGTGCTCCCCTTGAGTGTATATCATACAACAGTGCTGGTTTTCCGAAACTTGGTGCTTCTCCGAGCGTGACATTCCTCGGTATTGTAGTGTTATAAACTTTATTCCTGAAATGTTTTCTGATCTCTTCAGCAACCTCATGGGATAAATTATTCCTTGCATCAAACATGGTAAGCACTATTCCCTCAATTTCAAGCTCAGGATTAAAGGAACTCCTCACTTTGCGGAGTGTCCTCAGTAAAAGACTGAGGCCCTCAAGTGCGTAATACTCGCACTGCACCGGTATTATAACGGAGTCAGCAGCAACGAGGGCATTTAATGTTAAAAGCCCGAGGGAAGGAGGGCAGTCTATAAAGATAAAACGATATTGTTCCTTGATCGAACGCATTGCTTTATACAGAATTCTTTCCCGCCCTTCTTTTCCCACAAGCTCAACCTCTGCGCCCAGAAGGTCTATTGTAGAGGGTAAAATGTTAAGATGTTCTACGGGTGTTGTTTTCAAGGTTTCTGTAATCTCACATTTGCCTGTATAAACATCATAGAGACTTTTCTCGAGGTTATCCCTCGCAATGCCGAGCCCGGATGTTGAGTTTCCTTGGGGATCTGTATCGATGAGGAGTATGTCTTTTTCAGCGAGGGCAAGGGATGCAGCAAGATTGATAGCTGTTGTGGTTTTTCCGACACCACCTTTCTGATTTACTATTGTTATTACTTTCCCCATAGTTTTTGGTGGGAATAGAAGTAAATTATTATAACCTAAATGACGCCTTTTCACCTATCGCAAGATAAGAAATTACGGGCATGAAGTTGTGCTATAATCTTTAAAAGATAGGAGGAAAAAGGCGTGGTGTTTATTATTATCGCAATTATAATAGCACTTCTGCCGAATCCTGTTCTGGCAGAGAGAAAGGGGGTTGAAGCAATGCTAAAGAATATCCACTGGCTTGGACATGATACATTTAAAGTTGTTGGAGAAAAGGTCATATATACAGACCCATTCAAGATTAAAAAGAAGGACACAGCAGACATTATCCTGATTACCCATGAGCATTTTGACCACTGTTCTCCTGAGGATGTAAAAAAGATTCAAGGGCCAAATACGGTAATTGTTGCGACTTCGGATTGTACAGCAAAGCTATCAGGGAAAACAAAGGTTGTTAAAGCAGGTGATAAGCTTAATATTGAGGGAATCGATATTGAAGCTGTGCCTGCCTATAACACGAACAAACAGTTCCACACAAAAGATAAGGGTTGGGTTGGATATATTTTTACTGTACAAGGACATCGGATCTATATAGCTGGAGATACGGATTATATCCCTGAGATGAAAAAATTTAAGGCTGATATAGCACTTCTTCCTGTCTCAGGCACATATGTGATGACAGCTGATGAGGCTATCAAGGCGGCCCTTGATATAAAACCAAAAGTTGCGATTCCGATGCACTACGGCTCGATTGTTGGCTCAGAGAATGATGCGAAGAAATTTGCTGACGGCTTGAAAGGGAAGGTTGAAGTAGTGATTCTAAAAGAAGAATAGTGTCAATGTCTGGGATTAGTTACAGTTTCTAACATAAATACTAAGAACTGACACAGTGCCTAAGCATGGCTGGCGCAAGAACAATAGCCAAGCTTTTTAAGAAAATATTTTAGTTTTATGAATGTCAATCATTCCCAAAATCCAGACGCTCTTGAATTCTTAAAATCTGGTGAACTTTTGGTAGAGGCTATTAAAGCAAAGGTTAAAGGCTCTATAGGGAGAAAGATTTTCTTCTATGAGACAGTTGATTCTACAAACACAATCGCTGCAGAGCTTGCAGAAAAGGGCGAAGAAGAGGGTGCAGTTGTCATTGCTGATTGTCAGAATAAGGGTAAAGGTAGGCTCGGCAGGCACTGGGTATCACCTCCCGGGGTAAACATTTATATAAGCATTCTTTTGAGGCCAGATATAGAGCCTAAGGATGCGACGTTGTTAACGATAATGGCTGCTATTGGTTGTACAGTTGCAATAAGGAGGGTTACAGGCCTTAATGTCACAATAAAATGGCCGAATGATTTGCTAGTATCGAATAAGAAGTTGGGGGGAATTCTCACAGAGATGAGAACAACCCGCAAGAAGATAGAATATGTTATTACAGGTATAGGCATCAATGTAAATATGGATTCCGATGTCTTGCCCAATGCCATAAAAGAAGTGGCAACATCAGTAAAAATGGAGATAGGCAAGCTCCATTCGAGGACAGAGATAGTTACAGAAATCTTGGATGAAATAAACCACTGGTACAAGATCCTTAAAGAGAAAAGAAGGCGGGAACTCCTATCTCAGTGGGAGCAACTAACATCAACGCTCGGCAGAGAGGTTAAGATAATTCTAGGCAAAGAAACATTAACAGGCTTAGCTGAGTCTATAGACGATGAGGGGATGTTAATTTTGAGGCTTCCATCAGGGACATTGAGGGTGATAAGGGACGGAGATCTGACCATTTTGAGGTAGATGCTGATTGCCTTAGACATAGGTAACTCCTTGATAAGTATAGGTTTTTTTACAGATCAGGGCCTTCTTGTGCAAAAACTTGAGACTCATCCCCTGAAGACCCCGGAAAAATATGTCTCATTAATGAGAGACTTTTTACCAGAAATTTCTGTTGAAAGAACTGCTTTAGGAGTTATAATATCTTCTGTGGTCAAAAGCCATACCGAGGTTCTGGCAGAAGCTTGTAAGCGTTTAATGCCAGAAGACCTTTTAATAGCAGGTCCCGAAATCAAGTCGGGGCTCGTATTTGATATTCCTAAACCAGAAGAAATAGGTTCAGACAGGATAGCGAATGCTGTAGCTGCTTACGAGCTTTGTAAAGGTCTGGTGGCAGTTGTTGATTTTGGCACTGCTACGACAATCAGCGTTGTCGGAAAGAATGCGAATTATATCGGAGGCGCAATAATGCCAGGGGTCGGACTGATGAATGAATCCCTTGCTAAAGGCACCTCGAAATTGTCTGAGGTTACTCTTAGTCCTCCTGAATCGGCCCTCGGCACTGATACATTTGGTTGCATTCAGTCTGGCCTTTTTTATGGTACCGCAGGTGCTACAGAAAGGCTTCTCCAGGAGATAGAAAAGGAGATTGGCTTTGGGCTGAAAGTTGTTGTAACAGGTGGTTATGGAGGTATGGTTTCAAGGTTCCTTATGAGGAAGCACATTCTGAGTCCCAATCTTACACTTGAGGGTTTAAAGATAATATTTATGAGGAACAAGGGTGCATGAACTAAGGAGAGATATCTTGCTCGGTAGGTGGATAGAAGTCCTGTCAGAATCTAAGGAGCCATCAGAGTACCATCTCCCTACGGATAAGGGCTCTGCTGAAGAGACCTGTGTTCTCTGTTCCGGCAGGGAAACTGAGACCCTGCACGAGATAACATCTATTAGAAAGCAAGGGACACTGCCCAATACCCCGGGATGGTGGGTAAGGGCAATTCCGAGTTTTAATCCTCTCTTTAAGGTAGAAGGGAATCTGGATAGAAGAGGGGTCGGGCTTTATGATAGGATGAATAGCATTGGTGCCAATGAGATACTCATCGAATGTCCTGAACATAGTGTGAAGCCTGAAGATATGGGACCTGAGCAGATGATAAGGGTAATAAAGCTTTACAAAGAACGCATCGCAGACCTTGGTAAGGATTTGAGATTGAGATATATACTCATATCCAAAAACTCTATGTTTGATGCTTGGGGGACATCCTTTCATCCAGTATCGTCTTTAGTGGCGATACCTGTAATCCCCAAGAGAATCAAAGACGAACTCGAGAATGCAAAACAGTATTATGATTATAAAGAGAGATGCATATTTTGCGATATTATTAGGGAAGAACTGAAGGTGGGAGATAGGATAATCCTCGAATCAAAAAACTTCCTCTGTTTCTGTCCCTATGCATCTTCGTTCCCTTTTGAGTCGTGGATAATCCCGAAAAAGCATAGCTGTGACTTTCAAGAGATCTCTCATGAGGAGATCGAGGATATGGGTTTTATACTCATGAGTATATTAAAAAAAATAAGAGCTGTGTTTAAAGGAGAACCGCCATTTGGCTATTTTCTGCATACTGCCCCAAACAGGGTACCAAGAAGAAACCACTGGCACACACTCGGGGATGATTATCACTGGCATCTTGAAATAATTCCAAGGATCATAAGGAGGACTGGGTTTGAATTGGGTTCAGGATTATTTATCCTGACTACATCGCCTGAAAAGGCGGCAAAATATCTAAGGGAGGTAGGATAATGGAGATTAAGAGGATTCTTTTCCCGACAGATTTTTCTGAGGGCTCATCACAAGCTTTGGATTATGCCGTTGATATGGCTAAGCGTTATGGAGCCAAGCTTTATCTTGTTCATGTTCTTTACGACATAGGAAAGGCAGCAGGTTGGTATGTTCCACATGCATCAATGGACGAGATGTATAAGGACATTGAAAAGAGCGCCGAGAAAGAACTCAGCAGATTTGGTCTCGAGGAGATGAGAAGCTTCAAGGGCGTAGAACGCAGTGTGTTGAAGGGTGTTCCCCACACTGAGATAGTGAAATATGCCAAGGCTAACAAGATAGACCTTATAATTATGGGTACACATGGTAGAAAGGGTATGGGAAGGATACTCTTTGGGAGCACCGCATCCCAAGTTGTAAGATATGCGCCATGCCCCGTCCTTGCTGTGAGGCTGCCAATGTATAAGGAGAAATAAGCTATTGCGTGTGTACATTTCAGAGAATGCCTTTATTGACCTCCTCCTGAGCTCGGCAGAGGTATACAAGAAGGAATGTCTTGGCTTCCTCCTCGGGTATAAACTTGAAGACCGGTTCATAGTAGAACACGCATTTACTGTCCAAAATGCCAACAGGAGGCATAAAGGAGTTGTTTATAATAGGAAGAACCATAAGAAGATAGGACCAATACTTGCGAGGTTCGATAAGTTAC
The DNA here is from genome assembly GCA_964558725.1 of uncultured Nitrospiraceae bacterium. Lineage (GTDB taxonomy): Bacteria > Nitrospirota > Thermodesulfovibrionia > Thermodesulfovibrionales > SM23-35 > DASPRG01. The sequence continues at coordinate 24,370 of CAZLFE010000017.1, forward strand.
AGATAATAGGCGATTTCCATTCCCATACACAGTTCGGCCTCACAAAGGGCCTTCCTATACCGAGTCCCGAAGATATTAAAGAGATGCTCCCTGGTCATGTATACCTGATAGTTGCGATAAACAATAACGAAAAGACCATGCCATGGGGCGAAAATAGAGATGGGACAATCTCAGGCTCTGTTAGTGATTTCTTCTTCAAAATATCAGCCTGTTTCCTTAACAATGGTAATGGTGTTACCTCTGTAAAGAAGGCAAAGATACACTGTCCATTCCCGCCAGGGTTCCGAATTTAGAAAAATGAAGGGGGAGTTGGAGACCGGTGAAAGAAGGAGTTCTCGATCTACCGGATCTCCCGTTCCCTTTTTTCCTTGATTCAGACAAAGGTGCTGATCCTTTTCTCTTCATAATAGAATGAATCTCAGCGCTAAAGTTCTTGTAGTAGGTGGAGGCCCTGCAGGTGCTATTGCAGCAAGGTCTCTTGCAGAATGGAAGTTAGAGGTCATCCTGCTTGAACGGAACTTCTCATTTGCAAAACCCTGTGGAGGAGGAGTCCCCCTAAGTGCCTTTGATGAATTTGGCATTCCCAAAAGAGTGGTTAAAAGAGAAGTTAAATGTATTAGGATAGTCTCGCCTATTGGCGAAAAACTGGACATAGAGTTAAAAGGGGGAAGTCTTGCTATCGTTGAAAGATGGGAATTTGACAGAGCACTGAGGAGTGAAGCTGAGGAAAAGGGTGCACAGGTGATAGAAGGAGAGTTTACAAGGCTTACAAAAACCGGGAAGGAATACAGAGTCCAAGCTAATATTAAAGGTATAAAGAAAGATATAGTTGCAGAATATATTATTGCTGCAGATGGTGTGAACTCGAGGGTTAGGGCTGCTCTCGGGATAAAACCATCCAAGTCTTTTTTTACATTGTCTGAGAAGATCAAAGGAGTAAATGCAGATTTTTGTGAGTTTTGGTTTGGGTCGTCCCATGCACCTGGCTTTTATTCATGGGTTTTTCCTGCGGCAGAGGGGATTTCTGCAGGTACGGGGAGTTCTGAACCAGGGAAAGTGCTTGACTTATTTAAGGTATTTCGGGAAAAAAGAGGAATAATTCAGGAAGGGGCAAAGAGGATATATAAAATACCAATGTGGGAAGGGGATTTATATAATAAAAATAATATTATCTTTACAGGGGATTCGGCAGGTCAGGTGACGCCCTTGAGTTACGAAGGCATCTATTACGCAATGAAGGCTGGAGAGTTCGCTGCAAGGGCGATAATACAAGGGAAGGCGGCTGATTATAAGAGGATGTGGAAGTCGAGGTTTCAGAGGAGATTTTCCCTTATGGACAAGCTCAGAAGATATTTCTTCAAGACCGATGTCACTTTAGGAAAGCTTGTTGCTTTACACAGAAGGCCTGAGGTTCAGGAAGCATCTATGAGGCTCTGGCTGAGAAAGGACAGTAGCAGAGAAGGCATACAGAGCTATATAAAGCTCTTCAGTAAATTCTTATGTTAACTATCAAGAGATTTTTTGCCTATTCCATAGTATTGCATATCACCATCTTCATCGCGGCCCTTTTAATTGTTTCTCCTGTTAAGGGTAAAAGGGGGGAGGAATTTTTTGCGAGACTCATATCACCTGAAGAACTTCTTCCCTCTGCCCCGCCTATTTCTGCTATCCCTCAGGTGAGATCTGCCCCGCCTGTCAGACCTATGGCTGTCCAACCCAGGACTACCCAGCCGAGGACTTCTATGCCCGCACCTGAGATTAAGAAAGGCACACAACCTGTCCCTGGATCAGGGATAACCTCTCCTCAGCCCCTATCACCTTCTGCATCTCCGAGCCAGGGGGTAGAGGGTGGATCAAACATTAGCAGTCCAGAAATGCAGGGGACCACACGGAAGCCTGCGTTGCCGATGCCTTCTACAAGAGAGAAACTCTTTGATAGAGGTATCATTGGCGATATGGCAAAGAGAGAGATTAAAAAAGAAGAGAAGGAAGAGAGGAGCTTTTCTTTTGACGTTAGGGAAATGCGGTATTTGGCATACTTGAGAAGGCTGAAGGAGAGGATAGAAAATATCTGGATTTATCCCCGTAATGCAGCAGAAAAAGGAATCTATGGAGACCTCATTATAAGATTTACGATTAAGAAAAATGGCAAGTTGGGAGCTGTTGAACTTGTCAGGACGTCAGGATACAGAGATCTTGATGATGCTGCTTTGAGGGCACTTAAGGATGCTGAACCGTTCTGGCCTCTGCCTGATGAATGGGGTATGGAAGCCTATACAATAGAGGGCCATTTCGTTTATACTATTTACGGTTACTATGTAAGATAAGCCACTGTGGAGGCTCTATTTGCAGTGGAGGCTGACGGCTGGAAATGAAGGTTAGCGAATGAAACAAAGACTTTACCTTCGGGTAGGTGATATCGTAAGGCATATGCGTTACAGTGCATGGGGCGACGGTGAAGTCATCGAAGAGAAGCATTCGGATCTTCCAGGTGGGCTGTGTCTTGTGCGGGTGTTATTCGAGGACGGAATAGAAAGAGCCTTTATAAATGACTTGAATAGTGCATCCTGCTGTTTTTATGCAGGTTTGAGATTTAGCGGGCAATAAAATAACTTTCTTCAGGATTTTTCCTGAAAAGGGGAAAATCAACAAGTATTAGATAACCCTTCCTTGAATCAATTAAAAAATGAACTAACTGTATGTCCAGAAAGAATAAAAGGACAGTCAAGAGGGTTGCCGAGTCTTTCTATGATACTTTTGAAAGCCCTATAGGGACGCTCTACCTCATGTTTACCGGCAGAATCCTGAGAGAGATTGCATTTAAAAAGCCTAACGAGATAATCCGAAAGGGAGAAGCACCTCCTTTGATAAAGAAAGAGCTTAAGGAATATTTTGAAGATGGCAGAGAGGAATTCACGCAGAAGATAGGATTTGCGAAGGGTACAGAATTCGACAGGCAGGTCTGGCTTGCCCTGAAAGAGGTCCCCTATGGAGAGACGAGGACGTATAAGTGGCTTGCTGAAAAGGTTGGGAAGCCAGCAGCCTGTAGGGCGGTTGGCCAGGCTCTCAGCAGGAATCCGATACCCATTATCCTTCCATGCCATCGTATTATCGAGTCTGATGGATCCATTGGAGGCTTTTCAGCTGGCGTTGATATCAAAAGAAGGCTGCTCGAGATTGAATACTATATAAAGTTAGCAAAGAAGAGTTAATTGATTACTTCAACCTGACATTGCGAGCCCAAGGTGAAGCAATCTACTGTTTTTACAGGTTTTTTTGAATTGATTCTGAGGAGAAGCTTTTCTACCCAGCGAAGGAATTAGCTTGTAGACGCAGGCGTTAGCCTGCGTTCAAAGTCTGCTTGCCTTATCTAACCATTCTTCATGATTTTTTACATATCTGCCAAATATAGTATTTTCGTTCTCCGCCTTTGGCGAACCCATCGTATCGCCCTCCGAGGCTTTTGCCTCTTTATTATTTAAAAATAGGCATAAGGACTATCGGCAAAAGAAACCGCTCAGATATTATATCCTGCCCCCACGGATTTGGAGATGCTATCGCAGGATAAAAAGGACTTGCATATTTCTTTAATTCTGGTAATATTAATCCCATGGAAGTAAAGATTGGTACCATTTCTCATGTTTATAAGAAGATAGGGGTGGCAGTTGTGGAACTTTCAGAGCCCCTGCAGGCCGGAGATTCGATACATATCAGTGGACACCATACTGATCTTACTCAAAAGGTTGAGTCTATGCAGATAGAGCACCAGAATGTTCAAAAAGCAGAACGCGGCCAGAGCATAGGATTGAAGGTAAACGGCGAGGTTAGAGAACACGATCTTGTCTATAAGGTCGTTGATTAGCAGGCGTTAGAGACCACCCTGTCCTTCTATACGAATCTGATTATCTCTATTATGAGATGAGAAGAGGGGATATCATGGATGAGATCGTTGTCTTCGTAACCGCTTCAGATGAGGATGAAGCTGCCAAAATAGCCAAAGCACTTGTAGAGAGCAGGCTCGCAGGTTGTGTAAACATAATTAAAGACATCCGTTCTATCTATAGCTGGCAAGGGAAAATCGAGGATGAGAAGGAAGTTCTCATGGTTGCAAAGACTCAGAGGACCCTCTTTGATCCCCTCATGAAAAAGGTAAAAGAATTGCATAGTTACACGGTTCCTGAGATAATCGCTCTCCCAATAATTCAAGGCTCCGAAGACTACCTGAAGTGGCTTAAAGAGGTTACGGAGTAAGTATTTTTTAAATTGTTCCACGTGGAACAATATTTATAAACCTCAGGCATTAATCTGCTATGGGAAATTTTCATGCTTTATATTATAGCTCTTTTGCTTTTGATAATTGTCTTATTAAATGAGAAATCAAGGGGGCTTTTGGTCGGACTTGTTATGACATTACCGTTTCTTGCTATGGGCGGTTTGATTTCGGGAGTTACTAAGCCCAGATTATTCACTATTCGTGAAGGAGCAGAGCAGATGCAGCATCGTCGCTCATTCTCGGTCCGCTTCTGCAGACCTCCGAGGTACAGAGTGTCAGCCGCCTCGGGGCGGTGAACACTCTGTAAGCCGCTCCGATACTGCATCTGCTCTGGTTGATCAAAACATTTATGAATAGAATGGGT
>CAZLFE010000018.1:0-3952 GCA_964558725.1 uncultured Nitrospiraceae bacterium
AATAGATCTCCGACCATTCCTACAGTGTCACGCAGGCTCGAAGGCCCGAGAATGGGCCATACAATATAAAATCCATGGCCTATGCCGTAATAGCCAAAGGCTTGACCAATATCTTCATCACAGCGCTTAATGTCCATTTTGTTCTTTGCAAAATCACCAAGGCCTCCGACACCAAATGTGGTATTTACAACTAAACGCACCAGTTCATTGCCTGCGGATTTCATTTTCAGCTGCAAAAGGCTACTGACGAACCGGATCGGCGTGGTAAGGTTATAAAAAAAGTTCCTGACGGCAATTCTCATGTCTTCAGGAACAACAGCAGAATAACCCTGGGCTACAGGTTTCAGTAGCCAGAAATAGAATTTATCATTAAAGTAGTACATACCCTTGTTCCACGGGTATAAGGGATCTGCAACCTGTGGGGCCTCTTCCTCCTCTTCTTCGATAATTTCTTCTTCTTGATCAAATGGTTCCTGTTCTTGATCGGGTTTCTCAATACGTTCATCTGGCTCCTGAGTGGTTTGCTTCTGGTCTTGAGGAGTTTGATCTACCTGAGAAACTTTTTCTTCTTGATTCTGATCTGATGAAGTGATTGTCGATGCAAGAGAGTCATGAGCAAAGCCCAATAAAATAAAAGAAAGAAGTCCAACAACTCCTATAATCAAAGAAAAGAGTTTCATAATAATTCTCCTTTATGTATGTCGTTATGCATTAAGCTTTGCCGACTTTTTTCCGAAGGGTTTTGAGTAACTCTTCAGGTGATTTGTTTGCCAGGATCTCCCTGAACTGAGTGCGGTAGTTCTTGACCAGGCTGACACCCTCAATGATAACGTCGTACACCCTCCAACTATCGTCCTTCAGGATCACCCGGTAGTAAATTGGTATCTCTGCTTTTTTTGTGATAATGTTGCTCTGGACTTCGGCCGTATCATCTGAGAGCATGATTTCTTTCTGAAAAACTACTTTCTCGTCCGTGTAGGAGGTGATCCTGTCCATATAGGCATCTTCAAGGATATCTTTATAGAGTTCTATGAATTCTTTCTGTTGGTCGGGGTTGAAGTTTTTCCAATTCGTACCTAATGTCCTTTTTGAGAGCTCGGTGAAATCAAACATTTTTTCAGAGATAGCCCGAACTTTTTCTTTTTTGGCCTTTTTGGCTTTATCTCCTTTCAGGGCTGGGTCGCGCAACACATTGAGCACTTTATCGACATGTCCCTCAACAGTAGTAAGCGGCATACCCGCGTAAAGGGAAAGTGGGAAAATCAAAAACACGACAAGATGCAATCCGATAAATACTTTTTTCATGGATGCCCCCTTTGATTTATTTTTCATTCTCATTTTCACCTTTCTTATTCTTGCTGACATCTCCAAAGGCATATTTACTGATAAGTTCTTCGATATCCAGAGGTGATGCAGTTTCTTTGATGCTTCCATCCGGTTTCAATAATGCATCTGAACCACCGGGATCGATCTGGATGTATTTGTCGCCAATCAAACCGGATGTTTTGATAGAGGCAATAGCATCATCATAGACCTTTACGCCTTTTTTAATCTTCATTTCTACTAATGCCATCTGTTTTTCCTGGTCAATAGTCAACCGTTCCACCCGTCCGACCTCAAGTCCAAGTATCTCTACGGAGCTACCTACTCTCAGGCCTGATACCGAAGTGAATCGCGCATAGAGTGAGTAAGAGTTGTCTCCGAAGAGCGAAACTTCTCCGAGTTTTACGGTCATATATCCCACGCACAGGAGCCCTATAAGTACAAAAATGCCGACGGTTGTTTCCATCGAATACTTTTTCATTTTCTTTTACCTCCAGACCTTACACTGATGCAGTGCAATTATTTTTTGTTTGGATTTCGCATTTTTGATGATATCGTCTAAAGCCTCGTTGGATTTCGCTTCAGTAATTCCGGCATAAACATATATTTCAAAGCATTGCTGTGATTCGATTTTTGCCAGAGTTTCAGCCTCGATATCGAACAGAGCATGGTCTTGGAGTTCCCTGGAAAAATTATCCAACAATTGTTCGGCTTCATTGAGTTCGGCATGGGGAAGTATTGTCAGAATATGATCTCTGCTCTGCCGGGCGGAGAATCCTCCCAGGGCATCGAGGTGCTTGTTGATGTATTCCCCAAGGGATTTCACAACCTCCAGCGCTGCCCTGTGCCCCAGGGTTTCGGTAATTAAATCAAGTTCCACGCTAAACAAGATGGCGGTGACGTTTGTGTCTGCCAATCCGTGAGACAATGTCGTAGTATACCGCGACCTGAACATCTGCTTAGAAAGCAATCCGGTCAACTGATCCCGGAAACCTTCAAGGCTATGGAGGAATTCATCAATCATAGGATGTTCCAATTTTACGGCTTCTTCATAGGTGCCCTGAAATCCGATCGTGCCTTCCCAGAGGAGAAGGATACGGTCTGAGATAAAGAAGATATCCGGAATTTCATGGCTGATGATGATCGCTGTAAAACCGATTTTTTTCTTGTATTGCGCAATCATACTCAAAATAACATTCTTCCGGATCGGGTCCTGGCCGGTAGTTGGCTCATCGAAAAGCACAATCTTTGGATCGGAGACCAGGGCCCGTGCCAAAGCTGCCCGCTTCTGCATTCCGCCCGAAAGCTCCGATGGGTATTTAAAGGTAACTTCAGTAAGCTCTGTTTGTTCAATTCTGTTCATGACCTTGCTTTCAATTTCCTTCTTGCTCAAGTTTGTTGTTTGCCTGAGAGGGAGGGCGATGTTGTCGAAAACCGTCATCGAATCGAAAAGGGCATTGTTTTGAAACATATAACTGATTTGACTCTTGTATGTATCCCACTCTTTCATCTTCATTTCATTGATAGTCTTACCCTGAAAAAGAATAGATCCTTCGTCTGGCGAAAGCAGTCCAATGATGTGCTTGAGGAGCACGCTCTTGCCTGTACCGCTTTTGCCGATTATTGTGGTGATTTGATTATCGAAGATTTTTAAATTGACCTGGTTGAGGATTGTACGGTCGCCGAACCGTTTCGTAACATCTCTAAATTCAATTAATGCGTTTTCCATAATACCTTTACATAAGAAATGAAGTTATAACATAGTCTGAGACAAGAATCATTACACACGACAACACGACTGCCGATGTCGTGGAGAGACTGACGCTCTTGGCACCGTAACTATCTGAACGCATGTGTGTAAAATAGCCCTGGTAGCAGCAGATAGTGGAGACGATCACAGCAAAGACAACAGCTTTAATAAAGCCGCCAATAATATCATCCGTATCTACGCTGTACCGGACACGGTAAATGTATGTACCAGCATTAACACCGAGGAGCACAACGCCGGTGAAATAACCTCCGATGAGCCCGATGAGGTCGAAAAATGCTGTCAGCAGAGGGAAGCTGATGATCGAGGCAGCAATCCTCGGGCTGATAAGATACCGTAGGGGATCGATCTGCATAGTGTACAATGCATCAATCTGCTCAGAAATGCGCAGGATACCGATCTCTGCGGTCATGGAAGAACCTGCCCGTGCGGTAATCATAATAGCCGTCAGGACAGGTCCCAATTCCCTGATCAGCGAAAGACCGACAGCAGAGCCGAGTGCCCCTTCCGAGCCATACTCAGCAAGGGCGTGATACATCTGCAGTCCCAACACCATTCCAGTGAACATCCCAACCATAATTACAATTCCTGAGGACTTAGCGCCAATATAAAAAGCCTGTTGAATGATCTCGCGCACCTGCTTTGGTTGAAAGATCAACAGGAAGGCTTTGCTGGAAAAAATTGTTGCTGCACCAAGATTATTCACAATTCCCATGGTTGTTTTGCCCAAAGAGTTGAAAAACACCGTCAAAGATAGATGTGACCGGTTAGATTTTATTTCCATCTTTCTGACCCTTTTTCTTTAAGTCTTCTTAAACCTTTCTGGTTTAAATATAAGAAATATTTCAACACTAATGCAAC
>CAZLFE010000018.1:4052-18119 GCA_964558725.1 uncultured Nitrospiraceae bacterium
CAACACTAATGCAACTTAATTTATTAAAAAATATCACTAAACTACTCGCTATTTCCTAAAGTATGGTACAAAGTTTTCTTCTGTCGAAAGCAGGAATGACTGAAGAGGTCATAAGCAATATGTTCGAAAAGTGAGCAATATTTAAAAGTAGAAACTCATATCCTATTTTGCTATAGTTTAGGATGAGTGCAGGATCCATAGTACCGAGAGTAAGTAAAACTGTATGAATATTGCGATCTTAGGTGCTTCAGGATGTGTCGGTCAAAATCTCATCAAAAGGCTTCTCGATTACTCACAGTACGAAGTCATAGCCGCATATCGCAAAAAAGAAGAATCAGAGGATCTACAGCATGGGCGTCTTACTTGGAGGCAAGTTAATTTACTTGATACATCGAGTGCAGAGAATTTTCTCCGTGGTGCCGATGTCTTAATCTACCTCATCCATTCACTTGCAGCAAAAAATTTTGCGGAGCTCGATATAAAACTGGCCGATACTGCAGGTCTTGCAGCTCAGCATGTTGGAGTTGGGAAAATACTATACCTCGGCGGTGTTATCCCGGAAGGACAAAGGCTCTCTCCCCATCTTGAGAGCAGGATGAAGACAGGACAAACACTCGCTTCCTACGGCATCCCCCTGGGAGAAGTTCGCGCAAGTGTACTTTTAGAAATCTGTAGTTGGTCATATCTTATTGTGTATTACCTTTCCAAGCGCCTCCCTGTAATAATCGCACCTCGATGGCTGAACTCTCTTTGTGCACCTATTGCACTCAAGGATGCTGTAAGTTTTATTGAAAAATTAATTTCGAGACCAATCAATGGACATGAGATTTTTGAAATAGGGTCAGACGTTATCCGTTATCGCGATCTCCTCTCGCTCTGTGGCGAGTCAATTCGCGGGTTTAAAAATGTTATCATTCCAGTTCCATTCTTGACAATCCGTATTGCTGCAGGGTGGTTACAATTGCTAACAGGGGTCCCTAATAACATAGGGATGGCGCTCGCTGAGGGTCTGAAGAACGATACCAGACCCTCGCATAATCGTTTCAGAGAAATTACCGGAAAAGATCCTCTACCGGTTAAGTTTGTACTCCGGCAACTTGCAGAAGAAATGCGAGGCAAAAGGAACTGAGCTATGCTGAAAAAGAAGGGGTGAGATGCCGGCACAAGCTCGATTCTCGGTATCTGGGACGGAAGACTAAGAGAGGTATAGGGATGAGCAGATACATTCATTATCTTCTGGCTCCTCTTTTTTATCTTATCGTTGCGAGGGTCGGAGGTTCGGATGGGTCTCCTTCGCAACGTATCTCACGCAAGCCATTTATAGAATGAACTGATTTTCTGAAGCGGTCTTAAGGTCTTTCAGGAAGGTATTTATAAGGGTTCGCATCCTCCTTTTGGGGAGGAAGAAACCGAAAGCCCTGACGAGGAATCCAGTAAAGGTTTCCCTGCTTGTGACCAGTACTCCTCTTTCTTGGTCTTGGAAAGAGAATTCGTTTCGTGCAGAGAAACCCTTTTTCTGAGCAGACCACACGATGCGCTCATAGGGGATTACTTCCTCAATCTTAATCTTGGTTTTGACAGGGAATAAAAATGGGCGGAAACAACATAAAATCTCACCTCCACAAGAAAGACACTTTTCGTTTGAACACACATTACCCATAACAGTGTTCCAGTCTTTCCAGCAGGTGAGGTCAGTAAAAGTCTTCCAGACCATATCCACCTTCGCATTAATAAGTATAGACTCTTGGATTACCATTCTTCTTGATAAAGACTTATTGCTCTATTTTTCCTCCGATTTTGTAATTATAAAAATTATCGTATCTTTTTTCTGGGCCTCCTCAAATTCATAAAACAATTCGGCACAAGAAAGATGAAAATTAGTAATCCCCTTATATTCCCCTTTAGTAAAGGGGGACTCAATAGATTTGCCCCGTTGCCAAATTAACAAGCAATTCCCCTTTTTTTAAACTAAGTGGGTAGGCAGATTACTAAAAATTAAGTTGGGCACTTTCAGGTGGAACTGTATGAGCATAGGTTGACTTGATGGTGCAAATCATTACGGTTAAAATAACACTGAAAGAGACTACAAGATGAAGTATAGTCCAATGCCATAAAACGGAGAAACATGGATAAGGTTAAGATCGGAGTAAGCACGTGTCTTCTCGGGGAAAATGTCCGCTATGATGCAGGGCACAAGCTTGATCGGTACATAACAGATACTCTTGGACAGTATTTCAATTGGGTACCTGTATGTCCGGAGGTGGAATATGGTCTTCCCGTTCCAAGGGAGCCATTGCGTTTGGTAGGTGATCCAGATTCTCCACGCCTCTTAACTATTCGCACAGGAGTTGACCATACAGAAGGTTTACTTAAATGGGCGGAGAAAAAACTCAAGGAGCTTGAAAATGAAGAGCTCTGCGGTTTTATCTTCAAAAGTAGATCACCAAGTTCGGGCATTGGCGGGGTGAAAGTCTACACCTCATCCGGGATGCCGAGCCAAAGGGGAGTTGGCATATTTGGAGGGGCATTCATGCAGCATTTTCCTCTCATACCAGTTATAGATGATGGAAGACTTCACGATCCCGGCTTGAGAGAGAACTTCATAGAGAGGGTCTTTGTTTACAAGAGGTGGAAGGAGTTCATGAAGAAAGGTGGTCCTGTCAGGGACTTAATAATCTTCCATACCGAACATAAGCTTCTGATTCTTTCTCATAGTCCTAAGCATTTCAGCATCCTTGGTCAATTAGTTGCCAGTGCAAAAAAATATAAACCTGAAGACCTCCACTCAGAGTACATACGGCTCTTAATGGAAGGGCTACGTCTGATTGCAACGGTTAAAAAGAATACAAATGTTTTGCTGCATATAGCAGGTTACTTTAAAAAACAACTCTCAGCAGATGATAAAAAAGAATTGCTTGAAGTTATCGAAAATTATCATAAGGGATACGTTCCTCTCGTCGTCCCCATTGCCTTAATCAAGCATTATGTCCGGAAATTTGATGAACCATATCTGAAAAAGCAGCATTATTTGAATCCTCATCCCCTGGAATTAATGCTCAGAAACCATGCATAAGCGGGAGTTTCACCTCTTCCTGAAGCAGGCTTGCGATGAATAGTATTCTTGCTTATTAAATGAAAAATAATTCGTTATCTTTTAGAATAGAAAGGTAACGATCATGAAACTACCAGCAAACAAAACCAAAATCGTCTGTACTATCGGGCCATCCTCCAGCTTTCGCGGGGTCATGGAACAGATGATCCTTACAGGAATGAATGTGGCACGTCTTAACTTCTCGCACGGGGATTTTACCGGTCATGCAAAAGTGATTGAGGACCTTCGCACCGCTGCTCAAGTCGTTGGAAGGCGGATCGCCATCATGGCGGATCTTCCCGGTCCGAAGATAAGGGTTGGAAAGATCGCGGATGAGCCGATACAGCTGAAACCAGGAGATATCTTTACCCTCACGACCGATGACATTATCGGTGACGTGAACAGGGTCTCGGTGACCTACAATCGCCTTCCTCAGGCAGTTAAACAGAATGACATCCTCTTTCTTAATGACGGTCTCATTCAGCTTGAGGTGACAGAGGTCAGGAAAAACGAAATTATCTGCAAGGTGATGGTCGGGGGCGAACTTCGGTCACGCAAGGGGCTTAATCTGCCTGGCATCGATCTCGGTATCAGTGCCTTCACCGATCATGATTACAATTGCATGAAATTCGCACTCGAAAACGACGTGGACGCAGTGAGCCAGTCCTTTGTAAACCGGGCTGATGATATCAAGGCTGTGCGCTCTGCGGCAGATGATTTGGGATATCACCCTTTCATTGTCGCTAAGATTGAGCGGTCAAGTGCACTCGACCATATCGACGAAATCATCGAGGCTGCTGACGGTATTATGATCGCCCGAGGTGACCTTGGAGTTGAGGTTCCTATCGAGCGGATCGCTATTATACAAAAGTGGCTCATGCGTCTTGCAAACATGCATACGAAGCCCGTGATTACGGCGACACAGATGCTCGAATCCATGACTGATAACCGCCGTCCAACCAGGGCTGAGGCCACTGATGTGGCCAATGCCATACTGGACGGAACAGACTGTGTGATGCTTTCAGAAGAGTCCGCTATGGGAAAGTATCCTGTAGATGCTGTGGCAATGCTTGCAAAGATCGCGGTCGCCATAGAGCCGCATCGACCTGCCATCAAGGTTGAAGAGATGTTCAAGGGAGTTGACCTCAAAGGCAAGCTTCGTCCGGCTCATCTCATCGCATTGAGCGTTGAGAGGAGTCTCGAGTTCGCATCGCCTGCTGCAGTCTTTGTACCGACCCACAGCGGGGCGACTGCACGGAGCATTGCGAGGTTCCGGTTTCCTGTCTGGATTATTGCAGTCAGTTCTCAGGAAGCGACGTGCCAGCATCTCCAGTTCTCCTACGGCGTACATCCTCAGTTTGAGCCTGAGCATCCTGAGAACTGGAACGTCTACATCAAGGACTGGCTGCGTGCTCAAGAGGTTGAAGGAAACATCGTTGTTTTGACTGAAGGTCCCTCAACTAAACATCCCGAGGCAAACAACCGTATGGAAATCATCGACCTCAACCGCACATCGTTGGATTCCTCGAGCGATAAGGGTTAAGAGGTATGAAATAAATGAAAGTAGGCATACAGGAGTAGAGGATCAATCCTCTTTACCCCGTAGGAATGCCCCATGGCAAGCCATGGGGATGACAAACCCCGTTGATGATATCTATTGGGTAAATTAAGAAATCTTCTGCTTTTGTACATGGAGCCCGTTGCAATTTGCTACGGGTCTTGTGCACAATTCCAACGGGGTTTATTTTACATGCCACTCTGAAACGCTCTGAAATTGTGTGACATGGATACACCGGGTTATCTTTATGAGTACAAGTGCTGTTTCCGGTGACTCAATAAATTCAGCAAGCTTCGGATGTTTCTTTTTGAAAATCTCAGCCAGCTCTGACCACTTTTTGCCTCTTCTTATTGGATAAGCATTTCCCAAGATGGTAACTGATTCAGCGCCCATATAATCTCTTTCAGTATTCGAGCGTGTATCAATAAGAAGGGACACACGCCTGTTTTTCAGGATATTTTCATATTTTCGTGTAGATTTCGGAGTAGCAAATACAACTCCTTTCATATCTGGAGTAAGCGTGTAGGCAATGAGGGAGGTGTAGGGTTGCCCATCAAAATCAGTTGCAAGGACTGTGTGCATCTGTGTTCTGTTAAGTACAAGCAATCTATCAGGCACAGACTCAAAACCTTTACTTACCTTGCTTGGTATTGGTTTTTCAGATTTTTTCATTGTGCACCTCACAGTGACTGAATGTATTCAATATATTTGTTGACATCAAACTTCGCTTTGCAACCATTGTAGCTCATAAAGCGTATTTTGCCAAAAACGGGGCGCTCATTCCATGCCCTGTCATGTACTCCTCCGATACTCCAGGCAATACCAACGAATCCATCAGGGTCTCTCCCGTCAAGCTCATATCTGTCGTTGAGATAAATAGCAATTTCAAAGGCTTTTTCAGGGGACTCTGTCCATTCTAAAATCTTTTTTGCCCAGTACATTCTCATGTAACCATGCATTTTACCTCTTTTTATCATTTCCCTTTGTGCTGCATTCCACAAGGCATCATGTATCCCGGCATTTTCGAATTGCTCAAGGGTATAGATATAGTCTCTCCTGTCATTCCGGTGCTCGTTCAGTGTCTTTTTTGCCCAATCAGGAAAACCCTCGAATTTGTCGTAGTTCATGTTGCAGAAACAGAAGTTATCTGATAACTCTCTCCTGACAATGAGTTCTTCCAGGAAAGTTTCCTGATATCTTTTATCGATACTGGTTCGCAGAACCTCAAGAGCGACCCTTTGGGCTGAAATATGGCCGAAATGTAAATAGGGAGAAAGGTTCGACTGTCCGTCTCTGGTAGGGTTATTCCTCTGCTTGACATAAAGGGATAATTTGTTTTTTAAAAAATCATGCAGTACCCGGCGTGCTTCCTGCTCACCAGGCTTGATCCATTTCACCTCTGAAATAGTAAGGTCAATATCAAGAGTTTTGAAGCTCTTCTCCCAATTGATTGTACTCATTCCTCCTTTCCAGGAGACGGGGTGTTTTTTAAGGGTTGGATATTCTCCTAAAAATTCTGGTAACGCACGATACAGCCTGGGTCTAAAAGTATGGGCACTGTATTCCTGCTTTGATGAGGCTATCCAGCATGGGACAATATTATGAGCATCTACCTGGTAAAAAGGGATATCAATCTTTCTTGCTACAGCATCTTCCCACTTCCTCTTAATGCGTAGAGGATTAAAATCTGTGATTAAGGCACTCACCTTGTATTTTTTGATAAACCCGGGGATCTCATCTTCTGGTGAACCAGTAAGAAGGAAGAAGGGGATATTCTTTTTTGACAGATTCTTCTCTACTTCCTGCAGGCCTTTGAGCATAAAACCATATTGCCTGATAGTGGCTCCGAGAAATTTTGGTACCAAACAGAACACTACAGATAGAGGTGATTTTTGTCTGATTGCCAACTCTTGAGCAAACAGAAGAGCCCAGTTATCGTTTGCTCTCTGGTCACGGCTCATCCACAAGACGACAGGACCAGATCCCGTAGCACCTTTCTTTAAAGTTCTTACGCGCTTACTATTCATGAACTTGAATATTTATTAAAAAGAGTATAAAAGTCAAGACGCTGCCAAGCCTCAATTTGGTAGAATACTACATAGTTCTATTGGTAATGAATGGGCTTTGAGGTATACAAGATGAAAAATGAAGATAAGACAAAAGAGCAACTCATTGATGAGCTATTGGAAATGCTTCAAAGAATTGCTGAATTGGAAGCCTGTGAAAACGAACACAGGCTGACAGAACAACAACTTAAACAGCGAATTGCAATAGAGGAAGCCTTGGCGCATGCCTCAAGATTGTTTATCTCAACGGTTGATCCTGATCTTAATCAAATCCTCAAAATCTTCGGAGAGGTAGTAAGTGCCAACAGGAGCTATATATTTTTATTTCGAGAAAATGGCAAAAAAGTGGACAATACGCATGAGTGGTGTGATCCCGCAACAGAACCACAGATAGATAACCTTCAAAACTTAGATCCTTCACTGTTTCCCTGGTGGCTGGATAAGCTGCAACACAGGGAAAATATTGTAATACCAGACATTAGTTCTTTACCTCCAGAGGCTATAGCAGAGAAAGAGATTCTCCAACCTCAGGGTATAAAATCACTTCTTGTTGTCCCCATCGATTCCAAGGAAGGCAGACTTTTAGGATTCATGGGTTTTGATGATACGGAAAAATGCCGTTCGTGGTCTGATGAAGATATAAGGCTTCTTCGCGTGGCAAGCGAGATGATATCGAGCTACTTAAAACGCAAAGAAGCAGAGGATCAACTCAAGGTGTCCCTCAAAGAAAAGGAAATACTTCTGCGGGAGCTTTACCACAGGACAAAGAACAACATGCAGGTTATTTCCAGTCTCCTCAACCTTCAGTCTTTAACCATTGATGATAAACAAATGTTGGAGGTTGTGAAAGATATCCAGAATAGAATCAGATCAATATCCCTTGTCCATGAGAAACTCTATCAATCCAAAGATTTATCAAATGTCAATCTTAAGGATTATATTCAAGAGCTCTCAAATGCTCTTCTGACGAGTTACGAGGGGAGTAAAGACAGAATATCCGTAACATTAGATATTGATAATGTTTTCATATCTCTTGACACTATTACTACATGCGGCTTGATTATCAATGAACTGGTGTCCAATTCCCTGAAACACGCTTTTCCGGATGATAGAGAAGGTACAATCAGGATAGCACTTCACTCAACAGGTGAAGATAAAATGGAACTTCGGATTAGTGATAACGGCATTGGCTTGCCAGAGGGTTTAGATTTCAGGGATACGAAATCCTTGGGCTTGAAGCTTGTTCGTAAATTAGCAGAGGATCAGCTGAGGGGAAAAGTGGAATTAGTGGAATTAAAGGATGGAAAAGGAACTGATTTTCTGATAAAGTTTAAAGAACAACGAGACATGATAAAAAATATAAGGTAATGGTAAAAACAAAAATAATGATCGTTGAAGATGAAGTTATTACAGCAATGAGCCTGCAGCATTTATTAGAACATTGGGGTTATGGAATGTGTGAACAGGTATCATCAGGGAGAGAAGCGATTGAAAGGGCGGACGTGAAAAACCAGACATAATATTAATAGATATAAACCTCAATGGAGAGATAAGTGGAATTGAAGCTGCCAGACAGATACGCTCCCATTTCTGTGTTCCCGTTATTTTTATAACGGGGTATTCAGATAAGGAGACGGTAAAAGAGGCAAAGCATGCCGAACCTGCTGGATATTTTATTAAACCCCTAGACATTTAAAAATTAAAATTGACTATTGACTCCGTTGTTCAGAAAAATAAGGGAAAATTGAGAAAAAGAAAAGGATAAAGAATCCTTTCTACACGCCACAAACTTTTCACTTCATTTCATGCCCGGAGATTACCTTACAGTTGCATAATTTTTTACATAAAACCATGACAAGTGGTGAAATCCATACAATTATTCAATCACTCCAATTTGCTATAATTTATTAAAAGCCCTTCAAGCACCACAAAAAAGGAGAAGCATGGAACTTCACTTTACGAGAACCAACGGACCAGTGGACGAGGCGATCGATCAATTGATAGAACTCGCAGGGGATATACATCACCCTGAACTTGTTCGCGAGATGATTTTGGCTGCCCTCAAGGCTGACCAGGATGAGACTGAAAAGGCAGACCTCAAGCTTATGAATGTCACACTGAAGGAAATGCGGTTTAGTTCGAAAGTATTTGCTCCTTACCGTCATGTCCGAAAAGTCAGTGTTTTTGGTTCGGCCAGGACACAACCTGAAGAACCGGTTTATGAACTTGCACGCCTTTTTGGCAAAAAGCTTGCCGAGGCAGGCTATATGGTAATCACAGGCGGAGGATATGGTATCATGCAGGCGATTCACGAAGGTGCTGGTCCCGAGTACTCTTTCGGTTTTAACATTAGGCTTCCTTTCGAGCAGAAACCCAACCCTGTAATCGAGGGAAACCCGCGCCTTATTGTGTATAAGTATTTTTTCAACCGAAAAGTAACCTTCCTCAAGGAGGCCAGTGCAATCACGCTTTTCCCAGGAGGTTTTGGTACCCTTGATGAGGCAATGGAAACCCTTACACTTTTACAAACAGGGAAACGTGATCCCATACCGCTTGTCCTTGTGGACGAACCTGGCGGAACTTACTGGTCGCGATGGCTCCAGTTTTTTGAAGAAGAACTTCTGGCTCAGGATTACATTACTGCCTCTGATTTTTATCTGTTTGAACGCGTCGATTCTGTGGATGCCGCAGTGCAGAAGATTGATCATTTCTACTATCGTTACCACAGCCTGCGATATATTGAAAACAAATTGGTAATTAGGCTTACGTCAGATATTGATCAACAATCTGTGAATGGACTCAAAAACCGTTTTTCTGACATTCTCATATCCCAGGGGAACATATACCTCTCGGGGCCCCTGCCTGCAGAAGCTGACGAGCCGGAAATCGACAATCTACCACGCCTTATAGTGGATTTCAATCGCAAGGACTTTGGAAAGTTACGAAAACTCATAGACGCTGTTAATAGTATTTAACTTACTGCTTTTCACGAATTCTCAAAACGTTATAATCATGATACAGGGGTAATGGGTAATATTTATCATGGTAATTGAAATATATTAGGTGCTCATCATGTTTAACAAAAAGGGCAGGATGAGGAGGGAGAGAAAAACTGTTGAAGCCATGATACATATCTACTGTCATGACCAACATAAAACTCATGACAAACTTTGCCCTGAATGCAACAAACTTTTTGATTATGCAAAAAGACGTCTCGACAGGTGCCCATTCCAGGAGAATAAGACGACCTGTGACAACTGCAAGGTGCATTGCTATAAACCAGCGATGAGAGAGAAGATCAGGGATATGATGCGATACTCTGGCCCCCGCATGTCTTATCGCCATCCTCTTTTAGCCCTGTTTCATTTTATTGATGGCTTCAGAAAAGAGCCGATTCGTCGCAAACCTTAAAACTCAACGCATTGATTTTATAAGTTCTATATAAAGGGAAGATGAGGATATAGTATTTGTCCCGAAAATACCTTTTCAAATCACCCCCTTTTTCTAAAGGGGGGAAGTGGGGGATTACTAATTTTCATGTTCACTGTTCCGATAAATCGGCATTATGGTTTGAGTGGTTTTAAAGCACTGCTTTTTTGAATTCCTCTATGCCAATACGTTCAATGAATCTCGGAAGTCTCTCTCTTTTGTTGGCATTTTTTGAATAATAATCAAGACAATTTTTGATCAGTCCAAGTGTTTCTTCTTCAGGGAGTTTTTCTGCTATCACATTGCCAATCCGTGGCCTGCCGCCTGAATTGCCACCAACTACCACTGTCCACCCTTCAGGAGTAGCGAAGGCACCTAGGTCCCTTACATAACTTTCTGCACAGTTCAGTTTACAACCAGAAATTCCGAATTTCGTTTTAGCCTGGATAAAATCCTTTTTGCCGACATACATCTTTTCAATCTTTGCTGCAAGACCGAGGGAATCCCCCTGGCCAAACTTGCAGGTTTCTGTACCCGGACATGCCTGGACATAATGAACGCATAATCCCTCTGCAGGCCCGACTTCCATTTCAAGGTCATTCCAGGCATTGTCCACATCCTGAGGTTTTATTCCCACCAGTGCTATACGCTGGCCTGAGGTTATCTTGATTATGCGAACTTTATATTTACGAGCAACCTTCGCAAGCTTTTCAAGAATCTCAGGGGTTAACACGCCCATGGGAATCCTTGGCACAATTGCATATGTTTCCTTGTCCCTCTGAAGAATAGCTCCTTTCGGTTCTTCGCTCATAACTTCCTCCCTCCTAATCGCTGATTTTTTCTGCCCTCTTAGTTTAACCTTAATTTTGCTTTTTTACTTTTCTGATTTCTCTTTCTTGAGTAATTTCTGGGCATCTGAAAAAGCTCTCAGTTTTTCTTCCATCTTTTTTATTTTCTCATCGATCATGTTATCCTCCTCATATATTTCAATGAATGAAAGTTTTATACTTTGCCTTTGATACTAGAAAGATATAGGAGATCATGGGCATATTCCGAACATGTAGGAGGTCCTGAGGTATTGTAAGAATTAAATATTACCTTTTTTTCTGTCTTAGAATAACAAACCCAGCTACTGCAACCAGAAACATCAGGATACTGACTCCCTGGGAAAGGGAGAGCTTAGATGCAATGAACCCTCTGCTCACATCGCCTCTATAGATTTCAACGATAAACCTCAGGACCGAATAAAGGATGATGTATATCAGGAAGAGTTGACCGTTAAAGGACTTATATCTCCGCAGGGTTATGAGTATGAAGAAATTTATCAACTCCCCTAATGACTCATAGAGTTGTGTTGGATGGAGTGGTACTCCAATTATGGCAAGGGATTCGGGGTCAGTAAAGGTAACTGACCATGGAAGCCCTTCTGCAGGTTTTCCATAGCAACAGCCAGAAAAAAAACATCCGAGCCTTCCGAGAGCATGGGCAATCGCTATTGAAGGAGCAAACAAATCAGCTGTACTCCAAGCTCTGAGGGCATTTTTCTTTACATACCAGAGAACTGTTGGAACAGCTAACAAAAGACCTCCGTAAAAGACAAGACCACCTTCCCATATCTTGAACATATCTATGGGATTTTTCATATAGTGGCTGGCGTTTATCAAAATATAAAAGAGCCTTGAACCGATAAGAGCTGACAGGAGGATATAGAAGCCGAGGTCCACGACCTTCTCTGGAGGAATGCCTTCCTTCCTCGCCTGCCTGACGGCGAGCCCGAGGCCAAGGAGAAAGCCGGCAGCCACAAGGACTCCATACGTGTGTATTGTCAAAGGTCCAATCTTGAATAAATCAGGATGCATAGGTCTTTAGATATAATAACATGGAGAAACAGAATAGATGTGAGACCAAGAAATATAGTAAAGACGCTGATTAAATAGGGAAAGCTGTTTCAGTCCGCCTCAGGCGATTATAATCGACTGAGATTGATTTGATAGAAAAAATGGAATTCAAGAAATAGGACGATTTTTTCTTTTGGGGCCATCACCTCAGCAGTCTGGTAATCCTGCCCCGCCTTGGCGATCCATTCAAGAACGTCAGGCCTTTTTCTCATAAAGTACTTTTCCGCTCATCATATTCTTAGTAAACGGATCGAAGTATTTTTCTCTTTTTTTAATTTCTGCCGGGGTTTTTACAATGATATCCATAGGTATTTTCCGCGGCTCTAAAAGCTCACTAACCATAGCATACTTAATACGTTTTATGACACTGTTGATCTATGGACTTTGGCACTATTGACTGTGTCACCATTGTTCTGTTGCTCTTTATCGCTGTTTGGCGTATGGTGTTTTTTAATTTTGACAGGGGAACGGGGTCAGAAGAAGAGGACAATTGATGACAGATAAGGATGGAATGCAAGAAATGAGAACTGACCCTATGGGGGCCAATGATAAATACGGGATGTGTCCCTAATTAAGTCAAATTAATTAATTAATAAATTAATCGTCTGAGAAGACATGGAGGTTTAAATTATATGACACCTTTTGATAAACTTCTAAAAGTTACCGAATTAGTGAGCTAGAACAACGCACCTATATTTTCATGAAGATTAATCAAATATCTCTTTTATGCGTCCCACTTCTCCACTTTCCAAACGAACTTTAATTCCATATGGATGTATGTGTGGTTTAGTTAAAATATCTCTTACAATTCCTTCTGTTAGTTTCCCAGTCTGTTGGTCTTTTTTCAATACGACTGAAACACGTAATCCTGGTCTTATGTCGGAACGTATAGTACCATCCATAAATTGATTATTGCTGCTTTGCTGTTTCCTTGGTCTTTTTCCAGGTCTTGTCAGGATCAAATATCTTCATGGCCTCTGCTATACGCTTCGTATTTTTGCCAAGATTCTTCTCATAAATGGTCCCCTCCTGGTTTACCATGAAGGTCATGATACCGGAATTCCCGTATTCTGCGGGATACGCAACGAGCGCAAAGCCGAGGATCATCCTCCCCTTTACCACATAATTGTACGCCCCTCCTTTGGTATGTTTGCCCTGGCCATTGAGGATTTTGAAATAATACCCGTGGAAAGGCGAAAGGTCGCTCTCCTTTCCGTACCCTTCCTTTGCCGCACGCGCAACCAGTGGCCCGAGAGGACTCTCCTCTTCGCCCTCTTTTGCTTCCCAGTAGAGTCCGTCGCGTTCCCCTTCGGTGCTGATCAATCTTTGGGCAAATTCGACTTTGCCGCCGCCTCTGCAATCTTTGCTTGCGTATTCATGCTGCGCATCAACATAGGCATGAAGCACGTCCATAACATGCAGCTCATTTCTGCCTATTCTCCGGTTCAGGATTTCCCGCTTCCCTTCCCGTATATCGAAAAACCATGTTGCGCCCTTCTTCACGATTGGGATAGGCAAGGGCCAGTTGTCAGCACCAATAGAAAGGACCATTTTGTCTGCCGATTCTTGCTGAAGGGTGTTCATCTGGTCATAGGCCTTGAGGAATTTTTCACGTCCGGCCCTGTCTGCCACGTCATCGCCGGAAGAGATCAGTTCCCTACTCCCGGGACTTAGAATCGCGAGCATTTCTTCCATGTCATTCGCCCTGACTGCGGCGACCAGAGACTTCACCGCCTCCTCAGGCGAGGAAAAGCTCTTCTGCAGCATGTCCGCGGCTTGCGAGGCCGGAGCGGCCCCGAGCAAGAACATGATGGCAGCGACGAGGCAAGCCAGCACAATTAACCAACGCTCCTCTCCCTTTTTATACAATGCGACGCTATTCATTATTTCCTCCCTTATGCATATATCATCCCTGCAAAGAATTCACGACAGCCTTCTGTTTCTTTACCTGCGGAGACCTCCGCCAGGACGTTTTATTTCTCCGCCAGGACGTTTTATTTCTCCGCCAGGACGTTTTATTTCTCC
>CAZLFE010000018.1:18219-20008 GCA_964558725.1 uncultured Nitrospiraceae bacterium
GTTTTATTTCTCCGCCAGGACGTTTTATTTCTCCGCCAGGACGTTTTATTTCTCCGCCAGGACGTTTTATTTCTCCACCTGGACGTCTTATTTCTCCACTCCGGCGGCTTTCCCCTCCGCGTTGGCCTGCTTTGCGCTCAAAGCTTCCATTTTCTATTCCCCTGAAAGGAGTATCCCGCCTGGGAGTAGGCTCAATTCTTTCCCGCTCGGGCCTCACCCGGGGCTCTACCGCGCGTTCCCGGCGTTCGACAGGGCCCTGCGATGGTTCTACTGCCCTTCTTTCAATGCCTCTTGCCGGGAACCCTCGTGTTTCCGGACTCGCCGGTGACACCCGTGGCGGTCTCGTTCCGAAGTGTTCACTTGTTCTCCGGTCCCTGTAGGCAACTCCTCTTCTATGGCGAGGGTCATGCTGCCAGATAGGACGGTCGAAATCCCGTTTGGGGTGATGTTTGTGGAATCGTCGCGTTTTATGGATGTCTATGTGGATGTGATGGACATGCCAGTCGAACCAGACCCATGAGAATAAGCCAACTCCGATAAAAATGGGGAGTCCAAAGCTGATATACCCGCCGGTGATAATGAAACCGGGCGGATAGTACCAGTAATAGGGCGGATAGGCAGGATACCACCACGGGCCATATACATAGAGCGGATCGTAGACCGGCACATAGACCACCTGCGGGTCAGCCGGCTCGATCCTGATAACTTCCCGCTCGACGATGACTTGCTGTTCTTTGGTCGTCTTGAGATTTCCCTGTTCCTCGGCTTTGCGGCGCAATTCCTGTATGGAAACCATGACGTCATCCTCTTGACTCAGAAAGGCATCTCCCAGCTTCCTCGTCTGGTCGAGTTTATCGCTCATGGAGAAGAGGACATCCGGGAAATGACAGAGCGATTTTATACTCGGGTCCCAGGTCTTCTCCTTCAGGGCTTCGTCCAATGCATCGCCCTTCAACTCTTTGTTCTGACGCAGCCAGCGCTCGGCTTCGACGACCTCGAGCGGATAGGTCGATGCCATCAGTATCTGAGCGATCAACGAATCGGGATACAGGGCGATCGGAGCAAGCATCTGCGTTAGTTCTTCCTTTTTGAACCTGTCGGTCTGCTCCGGTTCCCCGGAATCCTGTGCTGGTATTCCGGGCGGTATCACGAGCATGGCGATGATGATCCACGCCAGACCTCGTATAATAATTCGTGCAGTTCTCATTGCGTCTCCTTTTTTGCGCTTCTGGAAAATTCCAGACTTCCCGGGAAACCCTGACCGGGTCTTCCGTGACGGTTTTTCTGAAGAGGCAGAGTCATTACAGCTACTCCATAGTTTATTTTATCACTATCAGTGGTGCTATGCAAAGTTAACTTTTTCTTGCTGAATGTTTCGGTTTTATTGTCTTTAAAAAATGGATTAAGAGAATAATCGTGACGCCGACAGTGAGGGAAGAGTCAGCTACATTGAAAGCAGGCCAGTGGTATTTACCCATCGACAGATCAATGAAATCCACAACCCGGCCATAAAGAACTCTATCTATAAGGTTTCCTATTGCACCACCGAGGATAAGAGAGAGGCCGAGATGATTTTCTTTACCCTTGATCAGAAGAAATATCACAAAGAGTATGGCTACCATAGATGCTGCAATAAAGAAACCGCTCCCAAAATTTTTAAACATTCCGAAGGCAGCACCCTTATTGAGGACAATTACTAAATGCAGGAAGGGGAAGATCTTTATAAAATCATAGGGATTTATATAGTTGAGGGCAAGATACTTTGTTATCTGGTCTAAAGCTATTATAA
>CAZLFE010000018.1:20108-28493 GCA_964558725.1 uncultured Nitrospiraceae bacterium
TATTCAAAGATGACCTTATAACATCTCTCGCAGATTTCGGGTGCCTCTCCCGATCTTCCAACTGTCTCGCTCCAATTCCAACACCTCTGACATTTTGCTCCCGGCGCTTTCTCTACCTTAATCTCAAGTCCCTCTATCTCCTCGCTTTTGTATGAGCCATCGAGGCTTTTATCTGTAATCTCAACTGCCGAGACAATAAAGAAGATTGGTAAAAAGTCCTTGTATTGAGTAATAAGTGTTTTGTATTTTTGCTGTATGCTCTGTGCTCCGCCTAATGCGGAAAGCTCTTTGCTTTCAGAAAGAGAGAGGATTACCTTTGCCTCGAGGGAATTGCCTATGAACCTTTCTGCCCTTTTCATCTCTAATGCCTTATTTACCTCATCCCTCAGGAGGAATAGATCCCCCCATTTTTTTTCAAGCTCCAGGTCATGATGCTTTTCATCAACCTCGGGAAATGAGGCAAGCAATACAGACTCCTCTGTGACCTCTGCTCTTTTTCCCATGCTCTGCCAGACTTCTTCTGCTGTAAAGGAGAGTACTGGTGCCATAAGTTTCGTCATCGTGGAAAGTACCTGATAAAGAACCCATTGGGCAGCACGTCTCTTTCCAGATTCTGATTTGAATGTATAAAGCCTGTCTTTCAGGACATCGAGATAAAAAGAGCTCATGTCAATAACACAGAAATTGTAAAGGGCATGGAAGACCTCGTAAAAATTAAAATTCTCATATGCTGACGTAACCGTTTCTACAAGTGTCTGGACTCTGCTCATTGCCCATCTGTCTATCTCTAAAAGGGCATGGCTATAATCTTTATTGTCAAAATCATAAAGGTTACCGAGGAGAAACCTGCAGGTATTCCTTATTTTCCTGTATGCCTCTGTGAGCCTGTCAAGGATTTCTTTCGATATCCTTACATCTTCCCTGTAATCTTCCGCCGAAACCCATAATCTCAATATCTCTGCACCATTGGCCTTTATGACCTCCTGCGGTGCAACAACATTTCCGAGAGACTTGGACATCTTTTTCCCCTGGCCATCAACGACAAAACCGTGCGTGAGTACTGTATTGTAAGGAGCTCTCCCTCTTGTCCCTATAGAAGCAAGAAGTGAGCTCTGGAACCATCCCCTGTGCTGGTCACTCCCTTCAAGGTACATATCAGCAGGCCAGCCCAGCCTTTCGTCTGTTGCCATGACGGCTGCATGGCTTACACCAGAGTCAAACCATACATCAAGTATGTCCATCTCCTTTGAGAATGATTTGCCTCCACATTCTTTACAGGCATATCCTGATGGCAAAAATTCATGAGCCTCTTTTATAAACCATACATCAGCACCCTTTTCTTCAAACAATCTGATAATCCCTTCGAAGACTTTCTCTTCCTTAATAAAGCTTCCGCAGCTATCGCATCTTATCAGTGTTATTGGAACCCCCCATGCCCTCTGTCTCGATATGCACCAGTCTGGTCTGTTTAAGACCATACCATGAATCCTCTCTTTTCCCCATCGGGGTATCCAGTTGACTCTGTCAATCTCTTCGAGACAACGCCCCCGCAAATCATTGTGTTCGACTGAAATAAACCACTGTTCCGTTGCACGAAAGATAACAGGCTTCTTGCACCTCCAGCAATGGGGATAAGAATGGATAACCCTCTCTTCTTTCATCAAGGAATTCTTGTTTCTCATGATCTCTATTATTTTCTGATTTGCCTTAAATACAAATTGTCCTTCAAGTTCTCCAGCCTGTTTTGTGAATCTTCCCCTGTCGTCAACGGGTGCATAAATATCAAGTCCATATTTGGATCCAATCTCATAGTCTTCTTCACCATGACCCGGTGCAATATGCACAATACCTGTTCCTTCGCCAATGGTTACGAACTCTCCAAGAAATACCCTTGATTGCCTCTCAATAAATGGGTGCTCTGTGACGAAACCTTCGAGGGTTTTTCCTTGAATCTGTAAGAGAACCTCACCCTTCAGTATCTGCTTTTCTCTGAGAGTATCAAGAAGCGCTTCAGCAACAATATAAACTTCATCTCCGTTATTGACAGCTACATATTCGAGATCAGGATGGACTGCAAGGGCAAGATTTGCAGGCAATGTCCAGGGAGTAGTTGTCCAAATGACAATGAAGACCTTTCTTTCAGCCAGGACCGGTAATTTCTCTTTTATATCTTTATCACGAACCCTGAACTTTACATAGATAGAGGGTGATTCCTTATCAGCATACTCCACTTCTGCTTCTGCAAGGGCTGTGACACAGGATGGGCACCAGTGTACAGGCTTCCTTCCTCTATAGACATACCCTTCTTTTACAAAATGAGCAAACTCCCTGACGATAGATGCCTCATAGGTGTAAGACATTGTGAGATAAGGCAATGACCAGTCACCCAGGACCCCAAGCCTCTTAAACTCACCTCTCTGGATGTCAACAAATTGAGCTGCATACTCTCTGCAGAGTCTCCTCTTTTCGGGAACATCAACTTCCTCTTTTTTCATACCGAGATTCTTGTCAACCTGTAATTCTATCGGCAGACCATGGCAATCCCAGCCAGGCACATACGGTGAATAGAAGCCTTTCATGGATTTATATTTGATAATTACATCTTTAAGGATTTTGTTCAGGGCATGGCCGATATG
The DNA here is from genome assembly GCA_964558725.1 of uncultured Nitrospiraceae bacterium. Lineage (GTDB taxonomy): Bacteria > Nitrospirota > Thermodesulfovibrionia > Thermodesulfovibrionales > SM23-35 > DASPRG01. The sequence goes on from CAZLFE010000018.1 coordinate 22,745, forward strand.
GATATGGCCATTCGCATAGGGTGGTCCGTCATGAAGGATATAATGTTTATTTTTTCTGTTCTTTTCCTGGATCTTTTCATATATCTTCTTCTCTTCCCAGAGGCTCATTATTGTTGGCTCTCTCTCAGTGAGGTTTGCCTTCATGGGAAAGTTAGTCTGGGGAAGATTAAGGGTGTTCTTGTAATCCTCGGGAAGGATTTTCACTTCTCCTCTGCCTTCTCCTTTTTCTTGGCCTCACGCTCTGCAATCAACTTCTGTGCAATATAGCTGGGCACCTCTTCATAATGTGAAAACTCCATTGAATAAAGCCCTCTCCCTGAGGTGAGGCTATGGAGCTGGTTTGCATAGGTAAGCATCTCTGCCATAGGCACGAGGGCAGCAATCTTCTGGTTCCCCCCTGCCTGTGGTTCTACTCCCTGAACTTTGCCCCTCCTTGAATTGAGATCCCCTATCACTGCACCGAGGGTATCATCAGGAGTTATCACCTCAACCTTCATGAGTGGTTCAAGTAATACAGGCTTTGCATCCAGGAAAGCCTTTTTCAAAGCCATAGAACCTGCGATCTTAAATGCCATTTCTGATGAATCTACTGTATGATAGGAACCATCATAGAGGGTAACCTTTAAATCAACGACAGGGTAGCCTACAATGATACCTTCTTGCATTGTTTCCGCTACTCCTTTCTCAACGGCCGGCCTGTATTGTTGAGGGATTACACCCCCGACAATCTTATCGAGGAATTCATATCCGCCTCCCCTTGGGAGTGGCTCTATCGCTAACCAGCAATCACCATACTGGCCCCTGCCACCTGACTGTTTCTTGTATCTGCCCTGTGCCTTCGTTGATGCCTTAATTGTCTCCCTGTAAGGGACCTTGGGAGTTTTCATCAAGACCTCTGTACCAAACTTCCTCTTGAGCCTCTCGATTGTCACTTCGAGATGAACCTGTCCCATTCCCGAAAGAAGCATCTCCTTCGTTTCCTCATCCCTCTGAAACCTGAGAGCCGGATCCTCTTCGAGTATCCTCTGAAGACCGACGCCTACTTTTTCTTCATCACCTTTGCTCTTCGGTGCAATTGCATAAGATATTATGGGTTCAGCGAATTTCATCTTTTCAAAGATAATCTGACGGGCCTCATCAGAAAGGGTATCTCCGGTAAATGTTTCCTTGAGCTTTGCCACTGCACCTAACTCACCCGGCCCTATAGTCTGTGCAGACATCTGTTTTTTGCCCATGAGATAAAAGACCTGGCCGATTCTCTCCTTCGCACCTGTTGATGTATTCAGGATAGTAGAGTCAGCCCTGAGTATCCCAGAATATACCCTGAAGACAGAGAGCCTCCCTGCATAAGGGTCTGCTATGGTTTTAAATACGTAAGCAGAAAGGGGTTCAGTCTTCAAGGGTTTCCTTTCAACCTCTTTCCCGTCCTTCGGATTTTTGCCTTTAATAGGTGACAGGTGTGCCATCTCTACTGGTGAAGGGAGGCACAAGAGTACCGCATCAAGGAGCTGGGGAATTGCTATATTCTTTAATGCAGAACCACAGGTGACAGGGATAAACCTCTTTGTTAAAGAGCCTTCTCGTATGCCTCTGATGATCTCATCTTCAGAGAGCCCGCCACCCTCAAGGTATCTCTCAAGCAAGGTGTCGTCAGACTCTGCAATCTTTTCTACAAGTTTTTTCCTGTATTCTTCAGCTTCAGACATCATCTCAGAAGGTATGTCAGATTCCTCTGCCTTTCCATTATGGAAAGTGTAGGCCTTCATCTTTACCAGGTCGAGGACGCCAGAGAAATTTTCTCCAGAACCAATAGGGATACAAAGGGGTACAGCCTCTTTCTCAAAAGATTTTTCAAGCTCTCCTATAGCTCTTGTGAAGTTTGCAATATCCCTGTCCATTTTATTGATAAAGACAACACTCGGAACCTCAAATTCATCTGCATATTTCCATATTTTGACGGTTTCTGGTTTGACACCTGAGATTGCACTAATTATGACGATTGCTCCATCAACAGCCCTGAGGCAGCCTCTCGTATCCTCGAGAAAGTTGATAAAACCTGGTGTGTCTATGATGTTAGTCCTACAACCCTTCCAGTTACAGAATGCAAGGGCAGAAGAGATAGTTATCTTTCTTGCTACTTCCTCAGGCTCATAATCAGTTGTTGTCGTTCCATCCTGAACATTACCGAGCCTGTCGATAGAACCTGCATTAAAAAGCATAGCCTCTACCAGGGAGGTCTTACCTGCCCCTCCATGCGCAATAACCGCTACATTTCGTATTTTGTCTACCTCTATGTCTGCCATAAATACCCCCTCTATTGTTGAATTTAAAAATCGAAATTAAAATTGTTTCATTTTACCATAACGGATTTTGAAAGTCTTAGTCTCCCTGTGAACTCTGTGAACTCCTGCCGATAGAATGTGCAAAGGGAAGAATTACTAAGAAGTTCAAAAGTAAGTACACATTCTAATACCCTCCCCTCAGTCCCCTCCCATCAAGGGAGAGGAAGAAATAACGTTCCTCTCCCCTGGTGGGAGAGGGAAGGGAGAGGGGGGTTTACTTATGAACTCATTAGTAATTCAGTATCTTTAAATTGAGGGCTTGGTGTACTTCAGTGGTGGCTAATGCCATCTTTCAGTAATTTGTATTCTATACTGTCAACGAGTGCCTGATATGAGGCATCGATGATATTTTCTGAGACTCCTACTGTACCCCACCTCTTTTCCTCGTCTCCTGACTCAATGAGAACCCTGACCTTTGCAGCCGTCCCTTTTCCAGCTGCGAGGACACGAACTTTATAGTCATGAAGTTTTACATGTTTCAATTCCGGATAGAATTTATCGAGGGCCTTTCTCAGGGCATGATCGATGGCATTGACCGGGCCATTACCTGTTGCTGCGGTATGTTCAATATGACCTCCAACTTTTACCATGATAGTTGCTTCACTCATCGGGGCTTCCCCCTCTTTTCTCTTCTCTACGATAACTCTAAAGCCTATGAGGTCAAAGAATCTCCTGTGGAGACCCAAGGCTTTTTTCATCAGGAGTTCGAAAGATGCCTCTGCACCCTCAAACTGGAAACCTTCATTCTCGAGATTCTTGAGGGTTGTGACCATATCCTGTAACTGAGGAGAATCAGGATCAAGATGGATTCCGAATTCCTCTGCCTTTCTTAATATGTTACTCCTGCCAGCAAGGTCTGATATCAAGACCCTCTGTGAATTACCAACAAGCCCGGGACGGATATGTTCATAGGTCTCTGGCCTTTTCTGAACTGCGCTCACGTGAATTCCGGCCTTATGAGCAAAGGCGCTGTCTCCCACAAAGGGCTGCCTCTTAAAATGCCTTAGATTTGCAATCTCGTTCACAAACCTCGATACATCCCTGAGCCTCTTGAGCTGTTCATCTCGGATACAGCTTATTCCGAGTTTAATCTGGAGATCTGGAATGAGAGAACAGAGGTTTGCATTGCCGCATCTTTCTCCAAGGCCATTGATCGTGCCCTGCACGTGCGTTGCACCACTTTCTACCGCTATCAATGAATTCGCAACGGCACATTCAGAGTCGTTGTGTGCATGGATTCCAACAGGTATCCGGACATTTTTCATAACGGAATCTATGATACTTCTCACCTCATTCGGGAGGCTCCCGCCGTTTGTATCGCATAACACAAGGCAGTCTGCCCCTGCACCCTGTGCAGTAGAAAGACATTTCATCGCATACTCAGGATTACCTTTGTACCCATCGAAGAAGTGTTCTGCATCGAAAAAGACCTTTTCGACGTACCTTTTCAGGAAGACAATGGAATTGTTAATAATATCAAGGTTTTCTTCGAGGGGTATCCTCAGTGCTTCTGTAACATGAAAATCCCAGGTCTTTCCGAAGATTGTTATAATTTTAACCTTTGAATCAAGGAGGGCATTTATCGTTGTGTCTTCATCGACCCTATGCCTTGGCCTATGTGTGCTCCCAAAGGCAACGACCTGAGAGTTCTTGAGGCTTAGTTTTTTTACCTTTTTGAAATACTCAACATCTTTAGGATTAGAGCCAGGCCATCCTCCCTCTATATAGTGAACGCCGAGCTCATCAAGCTTTTCGGTGATCCTGAGCTTGTCCTCTACAGAGTAGGATATATCCTCTGTCTGTGACCCATCCCGTAATGTGGTATCGTAAATCTCTACCTGACGCATGGTTTATTTCTCTCCAAGGCCAAAAGCATCGTGCAGTACCCTGACAGCAAGCTCTGTATACTTTGCTTCAATAACGCAGGAGACCTTTATTTCAGACGTGCTTATCATTATGATGTTTATGCCATGTTTTGCAAGGGTCTCAAACATCTTTGCTGCTACTCCTGAATGGGTCCTCATGCCAACACCTACAATAGAGACCTTTGCTATGTCTTCCCTGAGGTTAACCCCTGTTGAACCGAGTTCAGCAGCAATCCCCTTTGTAAGGGCAAGAGTCTTTTTGCTGTCTGTCTTGGGAACAGTGAAGGATATATCCGTTGCCTTTCCATCACTGCTTACATTCTGAACAATCATATCAACAACAATATTCGCATCTGCTATCGCCTGAAAGAGTTTTGCTGCAACCCCTGGTCTGTCAGGTACTGCTATCACCGTTATCTTTGCCTGGTTTTTGTCATAGGCAACGCCTGACACCTCAACCTTTTCCATCTCCTTGTCCTCCTTAACCACGAAAGTACCGGGATTATCACTGAAACTTGACCTGACCACAACCGGGACATCATATTTTTTTGCGAATTCGACAGACCTCGTCTGGAGAACCTTTGCGCCGAGACTTGCGAGCTCCAGCATTTCTTCATAAGAAATCTTATTGAGTTTCTTCGCTTCAGGAACGATATTGGGATCCGTCGTATAAACACCATCAACATCCGTGTAGATTTCGCAAATGTCTGCCTTGATGGCTGCTGCAACGGCCACAGCAGAGAGGTCAGAGCCACCCCTTCCAAGGGTTGTCACATCAGAGGCCTCTGTTATCCCCTGGAATCCAGCGATAACAGGAATTATGCCTTCATCTATTGCATGTCTTACTCTTTCTCCCGTGATCTTTTCTATCTTCGCCTTTGTATGAACGCTATCTGTAATAATCCCCACCTGTCTTCCTGTAAAAGACAGGGACTTGAAGCCGAGTTCTCTGATCGCAATGGCAGTAAGGGCAGCACTTATCCTTTCTCCAGATGAGAGCAGAAGATCCATTTCCCGCTCATCGGGACTTGGAGATATCTGATTTGCAAGACCAATGAGCTTGTCTGTCTCACCTGCCATTGCAGAGACGATGACCACAACATGATTACCCTGTTTCTGGGCTCTCACAACCCGTTCTGCAACGGCCTTTATCCTCTCTATGCTTCCGACAGATGTGCCCCCATATTTTTGAACAATGAGCATTAGTTTAAGACCTCCTCTAACATTTGTAATATAACATTTAAAAAATATCAATCTCAAACCCTTTGCTCTTTGAATACCGAACCAGATTTGCCGGTACAAAATTAAAATCATTGATTTGCCTGTCATGCGAGTACCCGAAGTATGCGTAGCAATCTTACACATCGTGTCATTCTGAGCCCTTCTCATTCTGTCATTCTGAGCGAAGTGAAGAATCTCGCTTTTCTCCTCAGGGTAAACTCCGCGAAGAATCTTTTTGAGATCCTTCAGGCACTGCCCTCAGGATGACTGCTTCACAGTCAGATTGCTTCGCCCTGACTTTATGTCGGGGCTCGCAATGAC
>CAZLFE010000019.1:0-28247 GCA_964558725.1 uncultured Nitrospiraceae bacterium
CCTTTCAATAGAAGGCTGACGGCTCGTTACCACCGCGCAGCGGTTTAGTTCTTCTGATGGAAATATGCATGAATATCTTATTTTCCAGTCTGTTTGCTACAGGAAGTTGCAAACGGTTGCCAAAGACTGTTGTGATTGAGGAGTACTATGTTATCGTCCTTTCTGACCGCAGTAAAAAATGTGGTAAAATTGTGTCAGAATTTGATAAACAATAGAGGATAAAATGGGTACAGAGGCAATTGTTAGCGTGCAAAAAAATAACTTAATAAGGCGGCTTTAATAGATTCAAAAAGGCAGAGTCAGCGATGGGCTCTGCTTTTTTGTTGCATCTTTCACACAAAATGCGTGTTCCTTCCTGAAGTCCTCAGCGACCAAGATTCTAAAAATATTGTATATTTATATCAATAATCAATGATTTTAGAAGCAGAAAAGATGAAAGATAAAGATAAGGATAAGACGAAAGAGCAACTTATAAATGAATTGGCAGCAATACGCAAACGTCTCGCTAAGTTGGAAAGGTCAGGAATTAATACCAGAAGGTTAAGAGTAGCGTTAAAGGAAAAAGAAGAGTTTTTAAAAGAGACCCTTGACAGCATTCAAGATGGAATTAGCCTTCTCGATAAAGATTTAAATATTATCTTCACCAATTCAACTATGAAAAAATGGTATGCCCATCAATTGCCTCTTATGGGCAAGAAGTGCTATGAAGCATATCACAACCATAGGGAACATTGCGAAATTTGCCCAAGCATGCGAACTCTTAGCAGTGGAAATGCTTTTTTAACAGCAGTTTTTAGGAATAAAGACAGTTCAAGGAGTTCTCTATTTGGTTTTCTATTCTTTTTCTTTCTTTTATTTCCAATTATACACGCGGAAAGAAAATATGTTTTAAAGACCAAAGTAATTTAAAGACTTGTTTGCTTTTCAATTCTCCTTATCTCAGCAGATTTTGTGGAAGGCTTAAGGATTACATTGTTAAGGCTGCAACAGCTTTTGAATCAAGCTTCTTTATCACTGCAGCAACAAGGTGAACTGTATTGTCAAAATCATCCCTGTGGATGATGCCGGCATGACTATGGATATGACGGGTAGGAACCCCGATGACAAGGTTTGGCACCCCCTGCCTGTGGAGGTGGATAGCGCCTGAATCAGTCCCTCCTTTTTCCATGAGGGCAAATTGATAAGGGATTTTCATCTTTTCAGCGGTATCAATAAAGAGATCACGTAATCTGAGATTCGGGATCATTGTTCCGTCGCGTATGACAATGGCCGGTCCCTTCCCCAGTTTCCCCTGCGCATCTTCCCTCTTCACATCTGGGACGTCTCCTGCAACACTGACCTCCATGGTCAGCCCTATGTCCGGCTCGACAACCCAAGAACTTGTCCGTGCACCCCTGAGACCTACCTCTTCCTGAACGGTTCCAACCCCATAAACCGTATTGGGATGTTTTTCGCTAATAAGTTTCTTGATCACCTCAATGAAGAGTGCACACCCAACACGATCATCAAATGCCTTGGCAAGATAGGTCTTGCCATTGCCAAGAGCAGTAAAAGGACATACTGGAATAATAGGGTCGCCCGGCCGGATATCTAATTGCCTTACCTCTTCTGCAGAAGTAGCTCCAATATCGATGTACATATCTTTCGGTTCCTGGACCTTTTTTCGTTCCTCGTCTGAAAGGACATGGGGAGGTTTTGAGCCTATGAGTCCGGTGACATCACCTTTCCTTGTTTTTATCATGACCCGCTGTGCCAACATTACATGCCCCCACCATCCACCAAGGGTGCTAAATTTAATGAAGCCCTCATCTGTAATAAATTTAACAATAAATCCAACTTCATCCATATGTCCTGCAAGCATGATACGTGGGGTATCACTCTCACCGTCTTTCCTGCAGACTATACTACCAAGATGGTCTTGCTCAATAGTAGTAACATCTCTTAGATGCCGTCGGATAATTTCACGGATATCCTGCTCATAACCGGAAATTCCAGGTGCCTCGGTAAGCTCTTTGAGTAATTCTATCCTTGTGTCTGACATAGTATCTCCTCCTTTTAAAAATGCAGGGTATAGGAATGCTATCCTCCAATGAAAAATATTATACAGCATGAGAATTCATAAAAAATCCTAGGCAGCCATTCAATGAGAGGCAGATTGAAGTCAGGTCTCTATTCTTGCAAGCGAACTTGAATCAATTTCCAGTTGTATTTCGCAGAATCATCGGCATTATAGAGGACATTTGTTCCTGTGAGAAGTAAGCGTTACAATCGACCTATTAACCACCCTCCCCTTTAATCTGTAACCTATCTGTAAGTTTATATGATTTAAAATATTCGGGCAGGGGAGTGAGGGGACAACCTCATGTGGATTGGTGTGAGGTTGGGAGATCAACTCCCCTGTCCTTAAGGGATGAAATGAAAATATTTTTAGGGTTTGCAATTCTATCCATAGGGCTCATATCAATATGCGCGGGTACTACTTACAGCAGTGAGAATGAAGTATTTTTGATGATAGGAGGATTAATTTTAGCCATAATAGGGATGATAACCACGTGGCAAGCTGCCTCTGAGAAATAGCATGATGGGAAAAACATTGCGATATAAGGTCTTTTGTATTTTATTGTGACAATAATATGAAATCTACCAAATGCAGAAAATGTGGCAATGAAACATTTCAAAAGGACATCTGTGTCTTATGCCAGACTGGCAACACAGATGTATGAAGAACTAAAAGATTTATTAAGGAAAGACAGAGAACAAAGCGTTCTAAAGAAAAAACATAAAAGATCTCTCCCGAGGCTAAAATACCAACTTTCAAAAAGAAATGGAAAGAGACCTAAAAATAGCAGAGGTTAGGCTAATCAATAGCAAAGCCTGTATGCATGGAATTCTTGACAATCAATGTTTATAACAGATTATTTCATCTTCAGTGAATGGTCAAGGATATACCCTAATACCTCGGTGAGGCTTTGAAAGAGCCTGTAGCTATTATTCCTGCTGCTCTTGTTCCAGAGGAATATAAGACCTGAAGCTATAATCCTTTTTGCCGCCGCTTTTTCTAAAGCATACGGGGCGTCGTCCACAACAACACGACAATCTTCTTCGAAAAGGACTCGAAAAAGGGAAGGAGCGTGACAAAAGAGATGGCAAAAGGAATCTATAAGCAGAAAGGCTCAGCCTTTTACTGGATTCGATACGCCGGTCTTGATGGTAGGATTATCAGAGAATCAGCGAAGACTAACAATTACAAGGAAGCACAGGCAAAGCTTGAAGACCGGAGAAAAGCTATCCGTGAAGGCAAAGAACCGGAACCTATCAAAAAAATTACAAATTACACTTTCTTACGCTTGCCGCAGAGTATACCAAATGGTGCGAAAAGCAAAAGAGCTTTAACACCAAAATATATTTCATTAACCAACTGACAAATACCTTTGGCAATATCCCATTAAGTAGACTCAGCGTTATGTTGATCGAGCAATTTCAGTCAGACATATTAAACAAAGGTAAAAAGCCCGCAATGGCAAACCGCCTTATTGCGACTCTCAAACATTGCATTCATAAGGGGTATCAGTGGGAGATGGTATCAGAGGAAACATTAAAGCGTGTCAGACAAATAAAGTTCTTACCGGGGAACAATAAACGGTTACGGTATCTATCAAAGGATGAATGCCGGGCGCTTCTTGATAACTGTTATGGACACCTGAAAGCAATCGTCACCTTTGCAATGAATACCGGTTGCCGGAGTGGGGAAATATTATCTCTCAAATGGGACAACGTGGACATGAAACACGGCTTTATCAGACTGGACAGGACAAAGAACGGAGAGCGCCGGGAGATACCAATTAATGACGATGTGAAGGCCGTTTTACAGGGCATGACACGAAGGCTCGATGTTCCCTATGTCTTTCACGATCCGATAACCGGAAAGCCTTTCCAGGACGTGAAAAGAAGTTTTAACACGGCTTGCAGAAAAGCCGGAATCACAGACTTTCGCTTCCACGACCAGAGACATACTTTCGCCTCACACCTCGTAATGGCCGGAGTAGATATTACCACGGTATCAAAACTATTAGGGCACAAAAGCTTGACTATGACCCTGCGGTATTCTCACCTTGCACCGAACCATTTGCAGAATGCCGTGAACATGCTGAATATCACCGGAGAGCAAAAACGAACTGCATATTTACTGCATAGTGTAGCGGTAAGTAGAATGCTTATGGAAGGTAAGTTATTGATTTTATTGGTGGAGCTGATCGGGATCGAACCGACGACCTCTTGAATGCCATTCAAGCGCTCTCCCAACTGAGCTACAGCCCCAAGTGCTATTAAAATAACACATTTTACGCTCCTACTGTCAACTAATGAAAAGTTCATTTTTCTTACGGTTGTCATTGCGAGCATAACAAAGCAATCCCTTTGTTTTCTTTATTTTTTAGATTTGCTTTGTCTCTATCTCTCCTTGTAATAACATTAAAAACACTCACCGATGTTGGCATTCTGAATATTGCTTCCTAAAACAGATTGTTTGACATGTTATAATTAAACACAAGAGGGCAGTTTAAAAATGTATGACTGGCATGGAATGTTTTTAGATCTCGGTAAACTACTCCTTGCAGCCTTTTTAGGTGGGCTCATCGGATTTGAAAGAGAATCCTCTGGGCAGGCTGCTGGATTTCGGACCAATCTTACCGTAGCTATAGGGTCTTGTCTTATCATGCTTCTCTCCCTCCATATGGAAGAACTCTTCCGTCAATTGAATGCTAATTCAGTGGTTCGTCTTGATCCAGGGAGGATTGCTTCATACGCCATAGCAGGTATGGGTTTTCTCGGGGCAGGAGCTATTATCAAAGGGAAAGGTTCTGTTCGGGGATTGACAACCGCTGCCGGGCTTTGGGTTGTGACAGGTATTGGGCTTTCTATTGGTGCAGGGTATATTATTCCGACTCTCTTTACTGCTTTTATAATTCTCGTTGCTCTCTATTGGGTGCATCCTATCAAAAAACTATCCAATCGGAGAATTTTCAGCATTCTCACCATTAAATGTAAAGGGATGAAGGAACCGCTTGATCAGATCAAAAAGATTTTTTCTGAGTATCCTGCATTTCGTATTCGGTATATTAACTATAACCGCGAAATATCCTTACAGACGGTAACATATCGTATGCGAGTAGATAGCAGAGAAGAAAAAGGCAGGGAACAAATTGTGGAAAGACTTTCGGAGATGAACGGGGTGGAAGAAATCAAGTGGGAAGAGAGTGATGTGCCTTAAAGCCTTTTTAGAATCTTGGTATAGCGAGCATTCTTAAGAAATTTCTTTCATGACCAAATCTATTACTTCGGGTATCTTGCTTTCAATCTCCGGTGTCAGTTCCGTACCAATTGTTTTGATATCCTTGGGCACAACTCCAATGAGTATGGTCTCAGGGTATTTGCCCATAAGAATAAGTTGCTGCAATATCTCGAGAAGGTGAAATTTCGCAACATCTGTTGCATCATCCCAGGGGATTGGGATTTCCTCTGGCTTCAAACGAACAATCGTTCCGGGTTCATCTCCGGTCCTAAATACATCTATAACAATGAGTTTATCTCTGCCTTCGATCTCGTGGGGAATCAATGAAGCAAACTCGCCAACTTCCATCATCTCCACGTTTTCAGGCAGTTGCATCTTTTCCAGGACTTTTGAAACGTGATAGCCAAATGCTGCATCAGTTCCAAAATGATAACCAGTACACAAAACCAGAATATTTTTTTCGTTTTTTCCCATAGTCTGTTCTTCCCTGTGCGTTATTATCTTCGGATGTTCACATCTCTTTTACCTGAAACTCTACTATCTTTGATTCCTCTTTCTCCATAAGAGCTTTGCCATTGAAAACAGCGCCTTCAACGATTGATAACTTATTCGTAGAGATTTCTCCTGATACGTGTCCCTTGGATTTTATCTCTACAATCTCTTTCGCTCTCAGATTGCCTTCAACCTTGCCGCCGACAATGATTCCCCTTGCCATAATATCACCCTTGTGGAATGCCTTTTCACCGAGGACTACCCAATCGGCATTCGCATTTCCGTCCATAGTGCCGTCAATCCTGAGAGTCCCTTTTGTATTGATATCACCCTTGAAATTTGAATTGATTCCTATGAAAGATTCCAGTTTTTCTTTATTCTTATGAAACATTACGACCTCCCTTCTTTATAGTTGTTGGGATTGACAGGATTACCATCCTTCCATATTTCGTAATGCACATGGGGACCTGTAGCATTGCCAGTGGAACCTACATAACTGATTACATTACCCCTTTTGACTTTCTGCCCAACCTTTACCGCATTCATCCTGTTATGTGCATAGAATGTTGAAAAACCAAATCCGTGTTCAAGGACAACAAGGTTACCACTACCACTGTTCCAGCCTGAAAAGCTTACGATGCCATCTGCTGTAGCCCTGACCGAATTTCCGGGACTCGCTGATATATCAAGGCCTGTGTGAAAATCCTCATCTCCACTCATTGGGTGTTCCCTTTTACCATAGGGGGAAGTGATGGCGCCTTCAACTGGTATTCCCTTCGGGGTTGCCAGATAGATGTCCTTCTGGAGACGCAAATAATTGTTTATTTCACTTACTTCTTTAATTGTTTTCTCAATCTCCTGCCGGATGTTTTCCATGTCAATTGACCCGCTCCCCGAAGTGTCAAGGTTCTCAAGAACCTTTTCCTTAGAGCCGAGGGAAAATAATTTCCTGAACTCATTTTCAGCATTTTTGAGTGCTGACATCGTTACCTTCAATTCTGAAAATTGATTTGAGTAATAATTCAGCTTCTTTTTCATCGCCTGATATTCAAAGGCGTCTACAGCGACAGAGAGAACATAAAGAGTACCGATACACAATAATATGATCGAGACAAATATTCCTATCGAAGGCATCTTGAAGTTCAAGGGTCTTTTATTGCTATGAGGGATTAACATGATTGTTACAGGGGTAAAAGCCTTTTTGCATAAAGTTTTAAGCTTATGAATATCGAACACCTCTACCTCCTTTCTCCGTTCTACCGATGATAAATGCCCTATATCCTGCCTTATGAAGCAATGAAATGGTGTCCCCTGAGACTTCCCCGGAGACGACCATAATATAACCTATCCCCATGTTGAAGGTCCTCTTCATCTCCTCATCAGCTATATTCCCCATTTTCTCTATTACTTCAAAGATTTGTAGAACTGGCCATGAACCGATTCTGATATGTGCACAAATGCCTTCTGGTAATATCCTCGGAAGGTTTCCAGGGATCCCTCCACCTGTGATATGGGCCATGCCCTTTATCTCAATATAGTCTCTTAAAGCCATAAATGCCTTTACATATATTCTCGTGGGTTTGAGGAGTTCCTCTCCGAGTTTAACCCCGAGTTCATGAATATATGCATCTACACTCATCTTCTTCACATCAAAGAAGAGTTTTCTCACCAGGGAGTATCCATTACTGTGGAGACCATCTGATGCAAGGCCTATGATGACATCTCCCTCTTGTATGCTTGAGCCATTGATGATCTTTTCTTTTTCAACTATTCCGACAGAGAAACCTGCTACGTCATATTCGCCCTCAGGATAAAATCCTGGCATTTCAGCTGTCTCGCCACCTATGAGTGAACAGCCTGCCTCCTCACAGCCCCTGACGATTCCCTCGATAACCTTTGAGGCTGTTTCAGCATGGAGTCTGGCTGTCGCGAGATAGTCCAGGAAAAATAACGGTTCTGCACCGGTAGTGAGGATATCATTTACGCACATGGCAACAAGGTCTATGCCTACTGTATCATGCCTGTTCATCATGAAGGCTATCTTGAGCTTCGTACCAACGCCATCCGTACTGCTTACAAGCACCGGTTCCCTGTATCTTGTCATGTCAGGCTTAAAAAGGGCGCTGAAAAGACCGATTTCTGTCATGACCTCAGGCCTGAATGTCTTTTTTGCCAGAGGAGAGATGAGGTTCACGAACCTATCCCCTTCATCAATATCAACACCAGACTTCTTATAGGTAAGTTCGCTACTCATAGCATTCTTATTATTAAAAGTGGAGATTTATGTACTTTACTATATTGCAACTATATTGCATAAACAGGCTATGAAAGGCAATAGGAAATTCGTCCCTCCAAAGAAACTGTTATTCTGATAAAATACTTATGAATGCCAATTATCCTTGTTACCAATGATGACGGTATCCATTCTCTCGGACTCATTGCCCTTTCAAGGGCAATGAAAGAACTCGGGGATGTGTATATTGTTGCTCCAGATAGAGAGAGAAGTGCCGTAAGCCATTCCCTCACATTACATAGGCCATTAAAGGTGGAAAAACTGAGCGAGGGTGTTTACAGTATTGATGGCACCCCGACAGACTGTGTCATATTGGGGGTAAGCAAACTGTTACCTGAAAGGCCTGCACTCATTGCTTCAGGGATTAACAGAGGTGGTAATCTCGGTGGTGATATTTCCTATTCAGGCACTGTCTCTGGTGCAATAGAAGGTACCATACTGGGTATTCCATCCTTTGCCCTCTCTCTTGTTACAGGAGATGAGCCGCAGCCTCTTCATTTCGAAACTGCCTCTGCCTTTGCCACGAAGGTTGGGCGGTCTATTCTCGAGAAATCACTTCCACCTGACACTCTTCTCAATATCAATGTGCCTAATATAGATAAAAGTAAAATACACGGAGTAAAGTTCACACGCCAGGGAAAGATAGCCTACAACAATGCCATTCAGGAAATACATGATCCAAGGGGGAAAAGGCACTACTGGCTAGGTGGAAGTCAACTCCACATGGAGCATGATGAAGATACAGATGTTCAGGCTGTAATGGAGGGTTATATCTCTATCACACCTATCCACCTTGATCTCACAAATTACGAAGCCCTGAATTTCTTGAGAGCGAATTTTCATTTATAGACAAACTCTCGTGAGCCTTTGGCTCACAAAGGATATTATGAAAATTAAGTAATCCCCAATTCTTACCTTTTCCGCACTCAGGCGGATTCGCCGAGGCGAAAGAAAAGGGGGGATGGGGGGACGTTGAAATGTCATTTTCGGAGCAAACTATTGAAAAAATATTATGATGTCATAATCGTCGGAGCTGGTCCTGCCGGTATATTTTCTGCTCTTGAGATTCTCGAGCATAAGGAAGATGCGAAGATCCTTATCATCGAAAAGGGTAAAGATCTTGACAAAAGGGTATGCCCGATGAAGTTAAGAGAGATTTCATGCGCAGCTTGTCCTGAATGCGCATTGCTCAGTGGTTGGGGTGGGGCAGGGGCCTTCAGTGATGGAAAATTGAACCTTTCTCCTGAGGTTGGCGGTTTTCTTCCGAGATATATAGGCATGGAGAGGCTCGAATCCCTGATAGGGTATGTGGATGATATCTATGTAAAATATGGTGCCCCAAAAGATGCATACGGTGGTAACACAGAAGAGATACACAAAATAGAAAGGCTTGCTTCAGAGAATAATCTTCTTCTTATACCTTCGAAGATAAGACATATTGGTACTGACCGGTGCAAAGTCCTCCTGAAAAATATCAAGGAAGACCTTAATCGAAGAGTAGAAACCCTATTCGGTTCAGAAGCCGACAGGGTGATTACCAAGAAGGGGAAGATAGTTGGCATCAGGCTTAAAGATGGTAAAAATCTTTTTGCTACTTTCCTGATCCTTGCCCCAGGGAGGGAGGGTTCAAGGTGGCTCGAAAAAGAGTCGAAAAGATTGCGTCTTACCCTTTTCAGAAACCCCGTTGATATCGGCTTGAGGGTCGAAATAACTGCTTCCGTGTTTGAACCACTCACAAAGATAACATATGAACCAAAGCTCATATTCCATTCAAAGAAGTTCCATGATAGAGTGAGGACATTCTGTGTAAACCCCTATGGTGAGGTTGTAAGGGAATATCTGAAAGGTATCTGGACAGTCAACGGTCATAGTTATGCAAACAGGAGGACAAACAATACAAACTTTGCACTTTTAGTCAGCACATCCTTTACAGAGCCCTTTGACGAACCCATATTGTACGGAAGATACATAGCAGGGCTTGCAAATCTTCTTGGCAGGGGAGTCCTTGTCCAGAGACTCGGAGATTTAAGACAGGGGAGGCGCTCAACACACGAGAGGATATCGAAAGGAAGCATAAAGCCGACGCTCAAGGATGCGACACCGGGTGATTTAAGTTTTGTCATGCCCTATCGTCACCTCTCTGATATCCTTGAGATGATTGAAGCCCTCAATAAGATTGCCCCTGGTGTAAATTCTGAACATACCCTGCTCTATGGAGCCGAAGTTAAGTTCTACTCGAGGCATCCTAAACTGACAGAATCCCTCGAGACAGAAATAGAGAACCTCTTTGCCATTGGAGACGGGGCAGGAGTGAGCAGGGGGCTTATCCAGGCATCTACCTCAGGAGTGTTAGCTGCGACGGAGATTTCTAAAAGACTAACAAGTTTATAGAGTTTCTTGGGCTTACACAGTTTATTGAGTTATAAAACTCCATAAACCCAATGAACACAAAAACTCAAGAAACTAAATTTGGGACAAGTTTAAAATGGGCTTTGAAGAACTGAGAGATTTTATGGTGAGAACTCAGCTTATTCCGCGAGGGATTAAGGACGAGCGTGTCCTTAGAGCAATGAGAAAGGTTCCGAGACATCTCTTTGTTGATGAATCCATCCAGTATAAAGCCTATGAGGATATGGCACTCCAGATCAGTGAAGGACAGACAATTTCACAACCATATATGGTTGCCATCATGACGGAACTGCTTGCACTGAAGGGAAATGAGAAGGTTCTGGAAATAGGTACTGGTTCAGGATATCAGGCAGCGGTTCTTGCCGAGCTTGCAAAAGAAGTGTATACCATAGAACGGTTTGGAGCACTCGCTCAAAGGGCTCGAGAAATATTTCGTTACCTCGGATATGTCAACATATATGATAAGGTTGGCGATGGAACCCTGGGATGGCCAGAGGAGGCTCCCTTTGACAGGATTATGATTACCGCCGGGACTCCAAAGATTCCAGGCCCCCTTATCCAGCAGCTCTCTCAAGGGGGTATCATTGTCGCCCCTGTTGGAGAGCGTTTCTCACAACAACTTTTAAAGGTCAAAGAATCCGAGGGCAGACTCTCCGAAGAGTATCATACCCCTTGCGTCTTTGTCCCCCTCGTCGGGAAATACGGATGGAACGGCGATTGAAATAGAGATAGCGATAAATGAGATTATTTCTTTGAGCGCTTTTTCCTTATGATATCATCAGCCCAGCTCAATGCAGCAGATACAGTAGGAAACCCTATCGTGCTTGTGAGCAGGATCAACGCATGATATATTTCTTCAGGTTTCGCACCTGCATCTAAAGCCCTCCTCGTATGGGAATGAACAGAACCTTCTGACCTTATGGAAGCAGAAGCTGCTAACTGTATGAGGTGAGATGTCTTCTGATCAAGGGGACCTGATTCCCTTGCAGCCTTGCCAAGGTTATCAAAGGCATCGAAGTATTTTTTAAACCTCTTTCTAATGCTCTCATATTGATTCGGTAATTTTGTAACCATTTCGACCTCCTTATGTGGTTAAAGTAACGAGTTTTTTCCCTGCCTTATAGGCATCGCTCAGTGCTGTTGTGTGATTAACAATTGCACCCTTTGCGTCAACACATAAATATCCAAGGGTTTCGTGTTCAGGAACGCTCACTGTCCTGAAAAAGGCCTTTGCTGTTGCCTCAGCACATTGAATTCCGATTTCTCTCTTCTGTCCGCCGACTAATAATAAAAGCCCTCTCCTCCCATAAGGACCTTCAGGTAGCGGTCTTTTCAAAAGGTATTTCTCACACCAGAAGCACTGGCATCTGTCTATCATGATCTTTGCCTGGGCACTTACTCCAAAAAAGTAGATAGGAGACGCAAGGATTATCCGGTCAGCCTCTCTGATCTCAGCGTGGATTTGAGCCATATCATCATGGAAGATACATACACCTGTATCTTCACATCCTCCACAGCTCTGACAGGGTGAGATGTTCATGTCATTTAAATTAAAGACCCGGACTTTCAATCCTGATTCCTCTATTGCCCTTATTGCCTCTTTCAGAAGAAGTTCTGTATTACCATCCTTTCTTGGACTTCCGAGAAAAGCGATTATCTTCATTTTGCTTTGACCCCCTGTGCTTTTTTCTTGATTTTCATCCAGTCTTTCATGTGCTGAAGGTTTTCGTTGAGATACCACCAGCCATTTTTAAAGGCTGTATAATCAGGGGCACCAGTCATGGCAGAAGCATAGCGAATAGAATTTGAGTAGAAGAGCCACTGCCTTACCCACATCTGTTCAAGTGCTTCATCAAAAGGATTGCCCTTATCCTCTATTTCCTTTTCCCATGCACTTACCATGAGTTTTGTTGCTGCAAGGGTCATCTCATCCGTTTCTTTTGTTGAGCCTTCAAGCTTTGAAAAATGACTGTTTGTCCAATCAGTAGAGTGACAGCTGTTACAGACAATCTTTACGGTTTTCAGCCTTTCTTCCTGCTCGGATTTATCAACAAGATACCCCGATGCAAGCTCACCGGTGAACGTAGTGGGTAATGGCAGACCATTCTTATTTTTAATCAATGTCGTATTCCCTGATTTTGGCTGTGGATGGCTGTATATAAGGCCAAAGAGTCTGACCCATAGCCTCGAACCAAAATCATGAGTCCTTTCAACAATCACATCACCTGTCGGAGAAACAAGGAGGCTATTGTGGCATGCTGCACATGTCGGTGCGGTAAAGTCTTTTCCCACAATCCATGGTACCGAGTTGAAGCTCCACTCGTGGTATTTTGAGAAAAAGATATTCCCGTGTTTACTCTCTTTGTAAACATTCCATGCAGGCACGTCAGGCTCGAGATGGCATTGCGCACAGGCATAGGGTTTCCGTGCAATCTCTATCGAGAAGCTGTGTCTTGCATGACAGGCTGTACAGGCTCCAAGACTGCCATCGGGATTTTCCCTTCCAACCCCCTGATTTGGCCAGTTTGTGAGATCCGGGACTGCTATTTCCCCCATTTTCGTAACGACATTCCTTGTGCCCTTTACGTCAACCTTTGTGCCATGACATCCGAGGCATGTCTCGTGAAGGGTACTCTCAGTGGGCTTATTTGATAGTATCTTTCCCTTTTCTATTTTTCTCACTCCTGTTGTGGTACTCACTAAAGTATTATAGACAGGGTTTTCCAGAATGTTTTTGAGGGCATGGTATTTTTTACTCCCTGAAAATTGTTTTGCTCTGTTGGATGACAGGTCTTACAGTCATCGGGGCTGACAATGACATTTATGCTGAAACTTAGGTGTTCAAAATTATCTTTATGACGTTCAGGATTCATGCTGTGGCATTCATAGCAACCAACAGCATGCCCCAAAAGTCCTTCGGATAGGGTATCGGTAGAAATCCTTTTCTGAAGAACAGGTTTTTTCAGGGCCTCTGAAGGGGTTATCTTTGCATGTCGGCTTGTACGCCAGTCTTCAACAATTCCTGGTGTGTATATATTGTGGCACCCGATGCAGGTTTGGGTATGCGGACTGAGTGAGACTTGAGAGATTACACCTGCTCCCTCTTCAGGTACTTTCTCTTCAGATAAAACCATGCCTCTTGAGAGGAGCGTAAACAGAATCAAAAGAAGGGGGATCGCATACTTCAATGATTTCTGCATATTTACCGTCTTTCTTATCCCTTTCCTTTTATTTCCCTTTTCTATGATGGCAATCTCATAAAGAGAAGGGCAGTAACATTATTCGATTTTATTAAACATCTTTTTTGGAGAGCCGCAGATAGGACATTTATCTGGTGGTTCTCCTTCTACAGTGTTTCCACAAACCTGGCACACATAATAATCGACTTCTGAGTTTTTGCCAAGATTTTCGAGGGCCTTTTTATAGAGCTCTGCGTGTGTCTTTTCCGCTTCATTTGCATAACGAAAGCTCTGCAGCGCGCCCTTTTTATCTTCTTCCTTTGCTTCTTCCATCATCTGAGGATACATCTTCTGGAATTCATAGGATTCCCCGCTTATTGCTTCCTCAAGATTGTCTTTTGTACTCTTAATACCACCGAGTACCCTCAGATGAGTATGTGCATGGACTGTTTCAGCCTCTGCAGCAGCCCTGAACAATTTTGCAATCTGCTTGTATCCTTCCTGTTCTGCCTTTTTTGCAAATGCAAGATATTTCCTGTTTGCCTGTGATTCTCCCGAGAAGGCCTCGCGAAGATTTTTTTCCGTTTTTGACATCTTTTGCCTCCTTATCCTAATCTTTTCGAGTTTCTCTTCGGTGCATTACATATTTGCAAAATCAAAACTCTTTATTACGTCGAGAAAACTGTTGATCATGAAAAGACACAGGATAAACAGGATATATGTAATTGCCCCGTAGATTTATGAATAATCTTTCTTCGAATTTTGGTATATTATACTCTGAAATTATGGGTTGTCAATTTAAAAATCATTTAAAAACAGTAATGTTCGCTCAAAGTTTAGTGTATGTCACGCTGAACCCCGAAAGTGTCATTCTGAACGTGGTTCAGAATCTCTTCAGGGCAGGCTCGTTTCAGCATCTGAAATCAATTCAGTATGAGGCCATGTTCCCCTTATCGGAGTTCAAGAAAGAGATATGAAAAAACCATGGGCAGGAAGGTTTAAAGGAAAGACAGCAGAGATCGTTGAGCGTTTTACAGAATCAATATCTTTTGATAAACGCCTCTGGGGACACGACATTGAGGGAAGCATTGCCCACACTAAGATGCTCAGGAAACAAGGCATCATCTCTCAAGAAGATTCAGAAAAGATCATCAAAGGCCTCAAGGAGATTGCAAGAGAAATAGAGAGCGGAAAATTCAGGTTCAGAGAAGACCTTGAAGATATCCACATGAATATCGAGGCAGCCTTGATGAGAAAGATAGGTGAGGTGGGCGGAAAGCTCCATACAGCAAGATCAAGGAATGACCAGGTGGCACTTGACCTCAGATTGTATCTGAGAGAAGAGACAGAGGAGATAAGGTCATTGATAAAGAAATTCCAGAAGACACTTCTTAACGTTGCAGCAAAACATTTTGATGCATTGATGCCTGGTTATACACATTTACAAAGAGCTCAACCTGTGCTGCTGTCCCATCATCTCCTTGCCTATGTTGAGATGCTGCAGAGGGATGAGGATAGATTGAAAGATACACGTAAAAGAATCAATATCCTTCCCTTGGGATCCTCAGCACTTGCAGGTACAACCTTTCCCATCGACAGGTTCTATGTAGCTAAACTTCTCGGTTTTGACGATATCTCGAAAAACAGTATTGATGCAGTTTCCGACAGAGACTTCGTTGTCGAATTTCTATCTGATGCAGCAATACTCATCATGCATCTCTCGAGGCTTGCTGAGGAACTGGTATTGTGGTCAACTGAGGAATTCGGATTCATCGAACTGCCCGAGGCCTTCACAACGGGTTCGAGCGCAATGCCACAGAAGAGGAATCCGGATGTCGTTGAACTCATCAGGGGAAAGGCTGGCAGGGTCTATGGGAACCTTTTTTCGCTCCTGACCATAATGAAGGCATTGCCTCTGTCATATAACAGGGATTTACAGGAAGATAAGCTGCCACTCTTCGATACCGTTGATACTGTTAAATCCTGCCTTCATGTCTTGAATGAAATGTTACCAGCAATAAAATTCAACATAAAAAAGATGCATGAAACTGCCGAGGAGGGATATGCTACTGCAACCGACATGGCAGAATACCTGGTCAAAAAGGGGTTACCTTTCAGGAGGGCACACGAAGTCACAGGAAGGATTGTCCTCTATTGCATCGGAAAAAAGAAGAAGCTTGAGGAACTCACAATGGAGGAATTGAATCAATTTTCTCCATTGATTTCAGATGACATCTATTCTTTCCTGATGCCCGAGGAATCGGTCAGGGGGAAAAAATCCGCAGGTAGCACATCGCCTGAAGAGGTCAGAAGACAAATAAAAAGGCTCAAGCTACTGCTAAGATGAGAGCAGTCAGGAGTCAACAGTCAGAAGTCAGGAGTCTTTCTTTTACCGTATTCTGTATACTGATTACTGTTTTCTGTTTACTGGCTTCATGTGGTAAAAAAGGTGACCCTACTCTGAAATCATATGAAAAGCCTGATCCCCCATCAAATCTGAAGGCAATCCATAGAGAATCAGAGATTATCTTATTTTGGAATTTTCCAAAAAATAAGGAGCAGGCTATTAATGGATTTTATCTCATGAAATTAATCCCCCCACCCCCACCTTTAAAGGGGGGCAGGGAGGATTTCGAAAGGATCTTTCTTGAGCGTGATAAGCGGTCTTATATAGATAAGGACTTTGAAATTGGGCATCACTATAAATACAAAATAATCTCCCAGAACCTGAGAGGTATAACGAGCATTGACTCGAATATCATCGAAATAGAACCAAAAGATCCACCAGCACCTCCCGGCAAACTTTTCTTTAAAGTTGAATATGATTCACTGACGATAACCTGGGAAGATATTGGTAACGGAGTCCTCTACAACATCTATAAGAGTGATAAGAAAGGACTATACCCTCTCACGCCTCTCAATAGTGAGCCAATTAAGGGAACATCCTTCAAAGATAGATTTGATATAACAAAGCCTGCTTACTACACGATAAGGAGCCTGAGAGGAGAAGATATAAGGGATGAAGGACCTGAGTCAGAGGAACTCGAGATAAACTCTTCAGAATTCGTGCCATCCCCTCCTGAAGGACTTCAGGCAGTAATTAAAGAAGACGGGGCGTATCTCATCTGGAAAGAGGCTCCTGAGACATGGGTAATTGGATATAAGGTTTATAGGGAGATTGATAAAAAAGAAGGATTCGTATTCATCGGGGAGACATCTATACCTGTATACTTCGATAAAGAAAAACCATTAACAAAGAGACATTACCGGGTGACTGCTCTCGGTCCTTCGAAAGAAGGCCCTGCATCAGAGATACGAGATGTAGTTTTTGTTCCGTATAGATGAGCATTTTTCAGCCTGAAATGCTGTAGTATTAATCTTAAGCCTAAATTCCGGATGATGTATAAGTAATGGATTACGGATTGACAGAATAATTTTCTTGGGTTACCCTAAGAACAAGTTGCGGATTCCTTTAACCCCTTTTCAGTACTATTTGGGAGACGATAGGTAACACGGAACAAATAAAGCGTAACATGTACATGAAGGATAAAATATTAAAGCTATTCGAAGAAAGTATCGAGGTTAAAAGGAAATTTGTAGAGGAAAATGTTGACACAATCATAGAGGTTGCGAATGCTATTGCTAACGCCTTCAATAAGGGGAAAAAGGTAATCCTTTTCGGTAATGGCGGGAGCGCAACTGATGCCTCTCACATTGCAGCAGAATTTATTAACAGGTTTCAAAAAGAGCGCCCCAGTCTTCCAGCAATTGCACTCAACACCGACATGGCAGTAATCACTGCAATTGCTAACGATTATGACTTCTCCGACATCTTTGCAAAGCAGCTTAAATCCCTTTCGGATGAAGGCGACGTTGTCATTGGAATCAGTACAAGCGGCAGTTCTGCTAATGTCCTCAAAGCTATAGACGTTGCAAAAAAGAAGAAATTAATAACCGTTGCCTTCACCGGATTAAGAGGTGATAAGTTTGCATCAAAGGCTCAGTATGCATTCATCGTTCCATCCGACAAAACCCCCCGGATACAGGAAACCCATATAACCCTCGGTCATGTCCTTTGCCGGATGGTGGAAGAGATACTCTTTGAGGCACCAAGGAAAAAATATTCCTCTCCCCTGAACAGACCGGCACCCCGCAATTAAAGGTAAATAAAGCCTTTTAAATATTCTTATAAAATCCTATATTTAAGTATAAATATATATTGACAACTATAGTTTGTTATATTTTAATAAATTAAATGAGAAAAGAGACAACTTTAGAGAAAGAAGAGAGACTTTTAACAATAGACGAGGTTGCAGAGTTTTTACATGTAAATCCAATGACCGTATATTCTTGGGTTAGAGACGGAAAGATTCCAGCCTTTAAAATAGGGAAAGTCTGGCGTTTCAGAAAAAGTGAAATTGATGATTGGTTAAAAAAACAAAAATATAAAAAATAAGGTGTAAGGTGGCTGTAATAGGTAGTTTTGTTTTGATGGAAAACCTAAAAATGAAATAAATAATATTATTCAAAAAATAATGTCTGAAATAGATTCAAAATTTATTATATGATTATACTCGGCATAGATCCAGGCTTAGCGAGTACAGGCTTTGGTGCAATTAGATGTGATAAAGCCACTCCCTCTATAGTCAAATGTGGTTACATTAAGACATCTCCAAAAGAACATATCTCCAACAGATTGTTTCAAATTCATACAGACATAAATCAACTTATACGTTCATTAAATCCAGATTTGATAGCAATAGAAAATGTATTTTCTTTGGTCAGATATCCCAAGGCTGGTATATTATTAGGAGGGGTTTTGGGTATCATATATCTATCTGTTTCTCAAAATAATGTCTCGATGATAGAGATTACGCCAAAAGAAGTAAAAAATTCTTTAGTGGGATATGGAGCAGCAAATAAATATCAAGTAAAAGAGACTATAAAGAACTTGCTTAAAATTACTGATATTAAATCCTTTCATGCCGCGGATGCATTGGCTATAGCCTTGACTGCATTTTATAGGAAAAATCCACGGAGGGGTAGATGATATCTTATCTGAAAGGAGAATTAATAGAAACATTTGATGACCGAATTACATTGTTAGTAGGTGGAATCGGTTATGACATATTAATCCCAGCATATTTGATGAACGAAATTGAAGAAGATGAAAAAAAAGGAATTAAGGAATTGAAATTATATATCTCATATAACCAGACAGAAAGACAGCCCAAACCGATTCTTGTAGGATTTAAACATCCGTTAGACAAAAAATTTTTTGAACTTTTCATATCAGTTGAAGATATAGGCCCTACCGCTGCTATTAAGGCTCTTATAAGACCTGCTGGAGATATAGCGCGTTCTATAGAGGAAAAAGATTCTAGAGCTTTAAGACAGTTAAAAGGTATCGGAGAGAGAAAGGCAGAAAAGATTATTGCCACTCTCAAGGGAAAAGTAGCAATGTATGCATTAATGCCGAAAATTGAAGCAGCAGCTGAAGTTGTGGAAGATTTCAGGAAGGAAGTCGAGGATGTTCTTGTAACTCAGTTAGGCCATAAACCAACAGAAGCGCGAAAAATGATAGAAGAAGCTATGAAACAAAATCCCCGTATAACTTCATCTGAAGAATTATTTGAGGAAGTATACAGAGGTCAAAAGAAGTGATATACGAAGAATCAAATAAAATTCCTGATATTTTAAAAGAAAATAGTTCATTAGATGAAGATACTAACTTAACCTTAAGACCCAAAAGGCTTTCTGAGTATATAGGGCAAGATAAAATAGTAGAAACACTGAAGATTGCTATAGAAGCAGCATTAAAAAGGAAAGAACCTTTAGACCATGTTCTGTTTAACGGGCCGCCTGGGCTGGGAAAGACAACGTTAGCTCATATCATCGCCAACGAAATGGGAACTAAAATTATTACGTCCTCTGGCCCAGCTCTGGAAAAAGGTGGCGATTTGATGGGTATCCTGACCCATATGGGAATGGGCGATATTTTTTTTATTGATGAAATCCACAGAATACCAAAAATTGTAGAGGAATTTCTTTATCCAGCGATGGAAGATTTCGCGGTAGATTTCATATTCGATAAAGGCGTACATGCAAGAACTCATAGATATAGACTTGAACCTTTTACATTAATCGGTGCAACAACCAGGTCCGGTCTATTATCCTCCCCATTGAGAGAAAGATTTGGGATTACAAGGGATCTGGATTTTTATAATGAAAAAGATCTGCTCAAAATTGTAAAACGTTCTTCGGCGATATTGGGTGTAATCACTGAACAGGATGGTGCTTACGAAATAGCGCGGAGAGCCAGAGGCACTCCAAGGGTTGCAAATAGATTATTAAAACGTGTCCGTGACTACGCACAAGTTAGGGCTCAAGGAAAAATAACGATAGATGTAGCCGTGGAGGCGTTAGCTCTCGAAGGTATCGATGAATATGGTTTGGGAGAAACAGACAGAAAATTACTGAAAACTATTATCCTAAATTATAAAGGCGGACCTGTCGGGATTGAAGCACTTGCTTCGACCCTCCAGATAGAAACGGATGTTTTATTGGATGTTGTTGAACCTTTTCTTTTAAAAACAGGCTTTATAATCAGGACATCACATGGAAGAAAGGCAACAGAAAAAGCATATAACCATCTGAACATTCCTTTTAAAAATGAATTAGGATTATTTGAGGGTACTAAAAACAAAAGACATTCGTAGTGTGAAAGTTATCAAAGAAGTCGAAAAAAGTCATTGACATATAGTTTAAGGTGAGATCACCATGAAAAGCCGTAAGGGCTTTTTTTAGATTATCACATCAGAAAAGAGTCTTACCTTTATGGGAAATCGCCAGCGAAGGATAGGGTTATTTATTACTTGCTGAGAGGGTGTATAATTAACAAAAGCAACTGGCTTTTGAAATTAATGAAAAATAGAGTAAAAGTATAAATGAAACTTCTCATGCACATCTGCTGCGCAAATTGCAGCTTGTATCCCCTACAAACACTCTTCTCCAAAGGCATTGATGTAAAAGGACTCTGGTTTAATCCCAACATACATCCCTATACAGAGTATCAGATGCGTATAGAATCCGTACAACAGCTCCAGAAATCATGGAATCTGGATATCGAATATATTGACTTCTATGGTCTGAGAGAGTTTCTCAGGTTGGTCGTAAACAGGGAAGACGACAGGTGTGTCTTCTGTTACACAATGAGACTTGAAGAATCAGCGAGAACAGCAAAAAAGATGGGACTTGATGGTTTTACAACTTCTCTCCTTGGAAGTCCTTATCAGAAATTTGATAAGATAATAGCAATAGGTCAGGAGATGGGGAAGAGATATTCTATACCCTTCTATGGTGAAGACTTCAGGCAAGGATGGAAGACTGGTATCAATCTCTCAAAAGACCTCGGCCTTTACAGACAGAAATATTGCGGGTGCATATATTCAGAGATGGAGAGATATTTAAAAACTGTGAAGAGTGACAAGTGATGAGTAAAAAAGTTTATACAGTTTCTTGGGTTCACACAGTTTCTTGTGTTATGAAAACAAACAAACTCCAGAAACACAATAGACTTGTTTTGATAATTTACCGAGTTTACACGGTTTACTGTATTATAAACCCAGCAAACTTGGTAAACCCAGTAAACTTATTGTGATGGCTGACAGTGTTCAATATATAGGTAAATTTCTTATATTCCTCGGTCTCATCATTGCTGCAATAGGTGGATTACTTCTCCTCTCTGGTAAGATCCCGTGGATCGGCAGGCTTCCCGGTGACATCATAATTCAGCGGAGAAATTTCACTTTCTACTTTCCCTTAGCTACGAGTATTCTCTTAAGTTTGATACTGACCCTTCTATTCTGGCTTTTAGGAAAGAGATGAAGAGAATATTTGGTCTTTTTCTGATAATAATGACCCTTTTAGTAAGCTTTGGGAATACTTTTGCAATAGATACGATAAAAGTGCTTATCGTAAATGAAGTATATCCTAAGGTACCCGCAAAAGATGAGAAGATAGAGAAGATGGGGAGCATGAAGGGAGACCTGCTTGTGATTGGTTCCCGCTACAGCGGTAATATCGAAGTATGGAAAGGTGACGGCGGTCTCTACCTCATAAACGAACTTCCCTTCGAAGAGTACGTCAAGGAAGTTGTTGTGGCGGAAGTTGGTTCTAGTTGGGAGATGGAGGCATTGAAGACACAAGCAGTCTTAGCAAGGACGTATGGCGTATATCAGAAAAGGATAAACGGAAACGCCCTGTTTCACATTACTTCTTCCGTCCTTCACCAGGCATATAAGGGCAACAGTTCTGACATGCGTGTCGCCTATGCAGTTGAAAATACGGCAGGGGAAATTCTCACCTTCAATGGCCGACCTATTGAGCCTTTTTATCATTCAACGTGTGGGGGAAGAACTGAGAATCCTGAGGATGTCTTTGGAAGGAGTTATCCTTATCTCAGGTCTATTGAGTCAAATTGTGAGATTTCTCCATACTGGGTCTGGGAGAGAAGAATCCCCCTGACAGAAATAGGAAAGGCCCTGAATATTGCGCGAATAAAGGAGATGACGGTGAAATCCTATACCTCAACAAAGAGGGTCAAAGAACTCACTATTGTGCATGATTCTGGAACAACGGTTGTCAAGGCAACAGACCTCAGAAAGGCCATCGGCTGGAGCCGGCTTCCTAGCACTAACTTCACTGTTACAAAGGATGAAGATTCAGTGATCTTTGAAGGTAAGGGCTATGGCCATGGCGTTGGTCTTTGCCAGTGGAGTGCCCTTCAGATGGCTCGAGAAGGGAAAAATTATAAAGAGATCTTATCCTTTTTTTATCCAGGGACAACGATACAGCTTTATGAAAGTCGCTGACTTCGACTTTTTTCTTCCAAAAGAACTTATAGCAAAAAGACCTGTGAAAGAACGTGACAATTCTAAGCTTCTTGTGCTACACCGAGACGGTATGGTTGAGCACAGTAGGTTCTCTGACCTCCCTACGTATCTTGTTCCGGGAGACATGCTTCTGATAAACAATACAAAAGTTTTTCCTGCAAGGCTTACGGGATATAAAACGACGGGAGGTACACTCGAAATTCTTCTCATAAGGGAAAAGAAAGATAACGTATGGGAGGTGCTCTCGAAAGGAGGCTATACAGGAAAGCTGAAAATTTCAGAAGAGCTTCATGCCGTGCTTAAAGATGGAAAAACGGCGAGTTTTGAATATTCTGGAGATTTTATGGATATTATTTGGAAATGCGGTAACATGCCCCTTCCACCATATATCAGACGATTACCCGACGCATTGGATAAAGAAAGATACCAGACAGTGTATGCAAAGGAGGAAGGCTCTATAGCAGCCCCAACGGCAGGTCTCCATTTTACGGAGAGACTCCTTAAAGAGATAATCTCGAAAGGTATCGTTGTGAGGGAACTGACTCTGCATGTCGGTGTCGGCACATTCAGACCGATAAGGTCTGAACATGTTGAGGAACATTCCATGGAACCTGAATACTTTGATATTGAGGGGAATCTCATCTTTGAAATAGAAAGGACAAAGTCCGCAGGCAATCGGATTGTTGCCGTAGGAACAACTACAACAAGGTCCATAGAGGGGTTTATAAGCGGAATGTATAAAAATACTGAGGCGGAGACACGGAGAGACGGAGAAACGGCGCAAAATGGTACCATAAAAGGTTGCACAGACATATTCATCTATCCTGGTTATGAATTCAAGACTGTTACCTCACTTATCACAAACTTTCATCTCCCGAGATCCACTCCACTCATGTTAGCCTCTGCCCTCTGCGGGTGGGAGAAATTGCTGAAGTCTTATGAGGAGGCTATGAGAGCGAAATATAGATTTTTTTCCTATGGCGATGCTATGCTTATTTTATGAAGAAGGTTAGTTTAAAAGAAAAATCACCCACTTTATTAATTGGCAGAGGGCTTATCCTTATAGCTATTCTTATCACCTCTTCACTCAGTTTTATGCTCGGCTATTTTGTTGGAAAGATTACAACAAAAGAAAATCCTGCGACAAAACAATTACAGGAAAGTATGCGGGATAATACTATCCAGACGTTAGAGGCACAATCCCAACAACAAGTCCAGTCACAGACTTCTGATCCCTCTCCAGGTTCGGAGCTTCAAACAACAGAGTCCCCAAAAGAGGCATCGCAAGAGTCTCAACAAGCCCAGAAACAGACAAAAATCATATACACTGTTCAGGTAGGTGCATTCAAAGATTCCTCTGATGCAGATGCTCTTGCAGAGAGACTTGAAAATAAAGGATACAAAACATATACGGCCCTATCAGAATCAAAAAAAGAGGGTGGACTCTATAGGGTATGGATAGGTAAATTCAGTACCCGGGAAGAGGCTGAAATACAATCCATGAAAATAAAAAGGGCTGAAGGTCTGCAGGCATTCATAACTGTTAAAAAGGAGGAGAGCATACGTCAACCTTAGAGATTGAACTTGACAGCGAGAAGGAATACAGCCTGATCTCTGGCGGGCTTGATAAAAACTTGAAGGTATTAGAAGAAACCCTCTCCATCACAGCGTCTCATAGGGGCAATAAGATATTCCTCCGCGGTGATGATAAATCCCTCGAAAAGGCAGAAAGGATTATTCAGGATATCCGATCAATAAGCTCTGACGGGTATGACATTAACCCTGAGGACATACGTTACGCAGTAAAGTCTGCATCAGAAGGCGAATATATTTCGCTGAAAGACCTCTTTTTGAATAGTATCCCGGTATCGTCAAAAAGAAGATTTATCATACCAAAAACAGATACTCAGAGAAGGTATATAGATGCTATAACAACCTTTGACATGGTTATAGGCATAGGCCCTGCTGGCACGGGGAAAACCTATCTCGCAATGGCAACGGCTATCAATGCATTGCTGGAAAAACAGGTCAGCAGGATTGTTCTTGCAAGACCAGCTGTTGAAGCAGGAGAAAAACTCGGTTTCCTCCCTGGAGATATCTATGAGAAAGTTCACCCTTATCTGAGGCCCCTTTATGATGCACTCTTCGATATGATGGAGGCAGAAAAGGTCAGCAGGCTTGTAGAGCGGGGTGTAATAGAGATCGCACCGCTTGCTTACATGAGAGGAAGAACCCTGAATGACTCCTTCATCATTCTCGATGAGGCACAAAATACAACGTCAGAGCAGATGAAGATGTACCTTACCAGGCTCGGATTCAACTCAAAGACGGTGATTACCGGTGATATCACACAGATAGACCTCCCCTTTGGAAAGACTTCAGGCCTTATAGAGGCTGAAAGGATTTTGAGGGATATTGAAGGCATTAAATTTATATACTTCTCAGAAAAAGATGTTGTGAGGCACAAGCTTGTCCAAGAGATTATAAAAGCATATGAAAGATACGAAAAACGGAACCATCAAGAGTGATGTAAGAAGGGGGCTTTGGCGGGCTAAACCCCGAAGCTTTTTGAAGATCGGCAAAGAAGATTTACCGAGAATTCCCATTCTTCTTACAGCAGGTTTCATCTCTGCCCTGTTTATACTGGAAAGGCTAGACATAGAACAATTATTGGGTGGATTCCTCTTAGCGAGTTTATTGCTCTTTATCCTCTATAAAGATATCATGCGATACAAGCCTGCCTTCATTAAAAATTACAACATGTTACTCCTCTTCTGTCTTATTCTCATATTTACCCTCTTCATCGGAAGAGTCTTTAGCTATCTTCTCTATGACCTCTCCAAGGGAGCTGGCATTATACCAACTGAGGGGGCTATATACGGTATGCCCTTACCAGCAGGAGCCATGCTCGTTGCTCTCCTTTTTGACTTTCATACGGCAATTACCTTTTCTTTTACCATAAGTGTTCTGGCGAGTCTCTGGCTTCATGATGCATCCTATACTATCTACGCCTTTGTTGGAAGTCTCACAGCGGCCTTCAGTGTCATAAGGTGCAAAAAAAGATCAGCGCTTCTCTGGGGAGGGCTTTCAGTCATTGTTGTTAATGTTTTTACCGTATTAATACTGTTTCTTTTCGAGGGTAACCTTTTTACATCACAAGCTTTATCTTCTGTTACCTTTGCAGCATTTGCAGGTTTAAGCGTTTCTGCAATTGTCTCTCTGCTCTTGCCAATCCTTGAAAGTATCTTTCATGTCACTACAGACATAAGCCTCCTCGAGCTCCTCGACCTCAATCAGCCTGTAATAAGAAACCTCATGGTTGCAGCCCCAGGCACATACCATCACAGCGTTATTGTAGGAAATCTTGTGGAATCTGCTGCCGAGGCAGTTGGAGTAAACCCGCTGCTTGCAAGGGTGAGCTCATATTACCACGATGTCGGCAAGATAAAAATGTCCGAGTATTTTGTGGAAAACCAGACTGGCACGGTGAGCAAGCATGAAAGATTAACTCCTCATATGAGCAGTATGATAATCGTTAACCATGTTAAGGAAGGAGTTGAGATTGCCAAGCAAATTAAGGTTCCCCAACCTATCATTGACATCATTCAGCAGCACCATGGCACATCTCTTATGACATATTTCTACCAGAAGGCCAAGGAACAGGGAACCAATACTTTACCTTCTGAAGAGGAATACAGGTATCCGGGGCCAAAACCACAGACTCGGGTAGCTGCCCTTGTGATGATGGCAGATGCTGTTGAGGCAGCCTCAAGGGTCCTCACAGATCCGACTCCGGCAAGAATTGCATCTCTCGTTGAAAGGATAATAAATCATATATTCCTCGATGGTCAGCTCGATGAATGTGAACTCACCCTGAAAGATATCCAGGAAGTAAAGAAATGTTTTACTTACATACTCACAGGGATATTACATAAGAGGGTAGACTATCCAGGGTTTGATTTTACTGATGAAGGTTTATATAAGGAACCAGCAAAGGTCAATAAAGGTAAGTCAAAAGAGACTAAGAAGACTCCTGAGGAAGGCACTCATTCTCCTCGGTCTGCAAAGGTCTGAACTCAGCATTCTCTTCGTTAATGACAGGAGGATGAAGATACTGAACTGCCAGTACCGAGGTGTAGATAAAACCACAGATGTCCTCTCTTTTCCACAACATAGTACGGAAGAGCGAAGGGTTCGAAGAGCAGAAGTAAAAACTTCCGGTCTTCATCGAACTTCAGAACTTCAGACTTCAGACTATAGACGTATCCTCGGTGACATTGTTATTAACCTGCCGAGGGCCCAAAAACAGGCAGCCGAACATGGTCTTACACTCAGTGAAGAATTGGAAAGGCTTATTGTGCACGGGCTTCTTCATCTTGTCGGATATGACCATGAAAAGAGCAGATATCAAAAAAATAAAATGGAATCAAAAGAAAAGGAGATACTTAAAGACCTCAGAAGTCTTTGATATCTCAATACAGTTCTGTACTTTCTGATCCAACAATGTAGAGATAATCATCTTGTTTTAAAATATATATCCTTATTAGTAATACCATAATCGGATTCTGAACCTGCTGGAAACTCATCAATAGTAAACTCGTTATCCTTGAAAGATACAATATACCCTTTGTGAGAATTCGTTATTTCAGAACCAATTATCCATTTGCATAGTATTTTTTCCTCTATACATGTATTTATTTGTTCTTCTCGCCTTTCCATAAAACCTTTAAAAGAAGCATATTTCATATTTTTACTGAACCATTGTAAAAGCTCTTCTTTGCCGGTTCCTGATTTTATTCGAATTGTATTACTTTCTTGTCCGGTGGTATCTGATTTGCTTGAACAAGATATAATGTTCAAACTAATGATCAATATTAAAAGTACCTTCGTTACGTTGTTCAAAATTCTTAAAAACATTCTTTCCATGTTTTCCAACTACTTTCAGGGCATATGCACAGAAATCTCATACGTTCCCATGGAAGCCTTGCCCATCAGGCCTTTAGCCCAGAGTAGTTCCGTAGCTTTAACCTTCAAATCTTTAGGAACCATAAGTATGAGCTTCACTCCGAGATCCGAGAGCACCTTCCATCTCTCTCCCTCTTTTTCAGAAATGCTTTCTGCTGTTTCAACCTCAAGGAGGGCGAGGACCATACCATGGTTACCAAGGATCATATCTGGATAATGCCCCTTGTATTCGGCCTTCTGTTCTCCTGTTCTGTTTATGCCTATTTCCTTGTATTCCCTCGAAAGCCGCTTTCTGAGATGCTCAAGGATAATTTCATGTATAAGATCACTGTATTCCATTCCACACATCTCCTAAGAACTCACAATAAAACTGCATTGGAGACTTTATAATAATAAGTTTAGCAGAGTTTTTTGTTAGAAGCTATCAATTTTTAGGTCTATTTTATATTTCTCTTGGTAAAAAAGACCTTTTTCCTCAGGAAATTTTATACGGGACTTTCGGAAGTTTTTCTTGTTTGAGGGCGCAACTCATTGAAAAATAAGATAAAACCCGCTTCGTAGTTGTAAGACCTACCGAAATGCTCTCAAAATATTTGCAAAGATGGCTGTTGATAGCGAGCATATGCATTTTTTGCTTGACATTGTAAGACCCTATCATTATACTTATGGCATGGCGCACTTACATAAGAAGATGAAATCGGGAAGACCCTATTATTACATCCGGG
>CAZLFE010000020.1:0-27819 GCA_964558725.1 uncultured Nitrospiraceae bacterium
AGGAAATACCGTATGGTCATGTCCCGGACCTTCTTGAACTTACGAAAATAACCCGTAAGGTTATTCAAACAGATCTCGAACATGTCCTCGAAAAAGTCGTGGATACGACAAAAAGTGATTACGCTTTGATGACAGGCATACAGATACACGGCCCTGAAAAAAACTATGTATGGCCTTCAGAATGCTATGCAGTTGTGAATAGTATTAAACAAGACATCAAACTCGATTAATTGATAGTTAAAGGTTTTAAAGAATTCAAACTAATGAAAAGCGGAGGAGTTATGAAAAGACAGTTTCTCTGGATTCTTGGGTTGGTGTTCATATTATCGTCATTCTTATTTTCTGAAAGTCTATCTTTTGCCTCTGAAAAAGGAACTGAGGGTGATACGTTCATGATCACAGGCACCATCATGGATTCTCATAAGGAGCCTGTTAAAGAGGCTCGTGTTAAGGTTCTTGTAAACGAAAAACCACAGAAGGTCATAATTGAGGATAAATGGATGGAGGAGGCAGAGACATCCTCTCATGGCACCTATCAGGCTGAATTTAAACTTCCATCAGGGCAGATAAATACAGCAAGCATTCAACTCGAAATCTATAAACCGAGCTATAGTAAGACGAATGTGGAGCTGAAGAAAGAAGACTTCGCACAGAAGGAGCAGAATTTTTTTGTACTCAAGGATGTACAGATGCCAAGACTCCTTGGACCGGCCTTCTACATTGCTGCGGCTGTATTTCTCCTTGCCTATATTGCCATCTCTTTCGAGCTTCTACATAGAACTATAGCAGCCATGATAGGGGCAGCGATAATGCTCCTTCTGACTTATACACTCGGAACCCTTAACCCTGACTATCAGATCCTCTCATTCGAAAGAGCCATTCATGCCATAGATATGAATGTCATCTTTCTCCTCATGGGCATGATGATTATTGTTGGCGTCCTGAAACATACAGGTGTGTTCCAGTGGTGCGCCTATATGTCTTTTAAGCTCGCAAGGGGCAACGTCATGATACTTGCTATTATTTCATGCTTCTTCATTGCAATCACCTCGGCAATTTTAGACAATGTGACAACAATGCTTCTTTATACCCCTGTGCTCCTTGAAATTGCATTGGCCTTAAAGATATCACCCCTTACCCTCCTGATTCCCGGAGTTATGGCCTCGAATGTGGGTGGTACTGCAACCCTTATCGGTGACCCTCCAAATATCATGATTGGCTCATATACTGGACTTACATTCATGCAGTTTGTAACGAATCTGGCACTGGTGTGTTTCATAGGAATGATAGCCCTTGTTATCTATAATAAGTTTTTTTACGGCAAGACTTACGCAAAAGCCAAGGTTGAAGATGTTGACGGGTTTATCGCTTTTTTGAGGGAAGAGTACAAGATTACCGATAAGACCCTCCTCGGATACGGACTCTTTATCATGGCCCTGGTAGTCTCCTTTTTTATCACCCATGGATACTGGCATATGGAAGTAAGTATTCCAGCGCTCTTTGGAGCAGGTCTTCTTTTTACTTATGGTATCCTGACAAAAAAGGTTAAGATGCTGGAGCTCATCGAGAAGGATATAGAGTGGACAACCCTTCTTTTCTTCATATTCCTTTTCATCATAGTTGGTGCTGTAGAGGAAACGGGGCTCCTTTCTCTTATAGCCGACTGGGTATTAAAATTATCTCAGGGCAATCTGGTGGCAGCTATCTGTTTGATTCTATGGGTATCAGCCATTATGAGTGCGTTTGTGGATAACATTCCCTTTACAGCAACCATGCTCCCTATCACAGCCTATCTTACAAAGGTAATTCCAGGAGCAGCAGATACCAATGTGCTCTGGTGGTCCCTTGCACTAGGGGCATGTTTAGGTGGAAATGGAACGATGATAGGGGCAAGTGCTAATGTGGTTACCATGGGAATTGCAGAGGCAGCAGGCCATCGCATAAGGTTCTTTGCCTTCATGAAGTATGCCTTTGCCTATATGCTTATCAGTGTAGCTATCTGTAATGTCTGGTTACTTATTTTCTATTAATAGGAGGAAAATTATTATGAAGCTACAATGTCCAATTTCGAAGATATTGCTTCCTGTAGATGGAAGTGAACATTCTAAGCGGGCTGTACAATTTGCCGGGTATCTGGGTGCATCCTTAGGAAAAGACCTTTCAGGCCTTTCTCTACTCCGAGTGATAACGGGAAGCTACCTTTCCCGTCATATAGCTTATGTTGACTTTCGTGCAGAGGTTCTTAAGGAGTCTGATGTCTTCAAAAGGGTCAAGGAAGAACATATTGAGAAAAATATCAGGCCCCTATTAGATGAAACAGAAAAGACCCTGAAGGATATAGGAATTGGGGTCAAGATTGAAAAGCTTGTATTAGATGGAGATCCGGCCAATGAAATCATTAAGGTAGCTGATGAAGGGAAGTTCTCGACTATTATAATGGCAAGGAGAGGACTATCAGAAATAAAAGGTTTTTTCTTGGGCAGTGTAACCAATAAGGTTGTCCATGCAGCGAGCAAACAGACCGTTTACGTTGTAGGTCATAAGATTCTGAAAGATAAGAAATGTCCTATCCCAAAAATCCTTGTTCCCGTTGACGGTTCATCCTATTCCATGAAGGGTGTTGAACACACTGCCTGCCTGTCAGAAAACCTCAAAGCTTCTATGAATAAAATTACTCTCCTGAGGGTTATTAATTTAGCCCTTTATGCGGGGAGATTTCGGGAAGGGATAGACCCGTTTGATGAAGCTAGGGAAATACTTGATAAAGCAAAAGCGGTTCTCACTGAGGCAGATGTACCGGAAGGTCTCATTGCAACTCAGGTAAGGGTAGGAAGACCCTCTGAAGAGATCATCAAGGAGGCAGAAGAAGAGGATTACAATCTCATTGTTATGGGTCGTAAAGGACGAACAGCACTCAAAGACCTCGTATTGGGAGGGGTAAGTTCAACAGTGCTTCATCGCATCCAGAACCCAACCATTGCTATTGTTAGCGTTGAGTGATTCCTGTTGACTTGACTTGCGGTGTGACTATACTGCCAGTTAATCAAAAAGTCTTGTTAACCTATATTTGAGAAAATAAGATTGAGAACTGCTTTGTTCCACCCTTCTGGTCCAATGCCGTCTGCCTTTATAAGATTGGGAATATTTATCTGTGGGTCATAACGCCCATCAGGCTTCTGAACGATGATGGGATACTCAACTTTTTCAAGCATTGTTATGTCATTGGGACTGTCACCGATTGCAATAGTGACAATTTCAGCAAATTTTCGTTTGTACAAATCAATTAAAATTGAGACCGCCTTCCCTTTGTCGCTATTGCCGAGAATGTGGAAAAATCTTCCCTGGGTATAATTGAACCCCTTTGACTTGATGCTATTAAAAAGTCTTCGAGTTTTTTCCTCACTACCTTCAAAAATAAAAGGCTCATCGAAATCTCTCTCTTTTGCCATCTCTGCCTCTTCATGGGTCACTCCCGCAATTTCTACAACTTCTTCAATTGACATGTCTCCGAACCCCTTAACATTTAAGCCCTCTTTTTTCAATTCCTCTATTGCTGACCTTAAAGCAGAATATTTTGCACCAAGGCTGATGATCTGATAGTCATCTTCACTTTTTTCATCAGATAAATTACGGACATTAAAACCAACATATTCTTTCGGAATAAATATTCCGCCGCCATTTTCAGATATGAAGGGGTGGTTATTACCAAGTTTTTTCCTATAATATTCTATTTCTTTCCTGGTCTTGCTTGAACAGATAATAAGGGGGATATTTTTTCCCTTTAACATTTTAAGAGCCGGTAAGGCTGCTTCAAAGGAGTAAGTTGAATAATCTAAAAGTGTTCCATCGAGGTCTGTAAAGATAATGAGTTTCTTCATTCTACTATCAGTACCTGAATATCCATCACATTGGTTCCTGTTGGGCCTGTGATAAAGAGTCTACCAATTTTTTTGAAGAAGTTATAGGAATCATTATTCTCAAGATATTCTTTTGGATCGAGTCCAAGGGCTTTTGCTTTTGTGATCGTTTCCCCATTCACAATTGCACCAGCCGCATCTGTTGGACCGTCAGTTCCGTCTGTCCCTGCTGAAAGAAGAGCGATACCGTCAATCTTCTCAATTTCTAATGCAAAAGACAAAGCAAGTTCCATGTTCCTTCCGCCAAGACCATTGCCCTTTACAGTCACAGTTGTCTCACCACCAGAGATTAAACAAATTTTCCCATCATGCTTTTTGTTCACTACATTATGTGTTTCTATCGCCTTTTTTGCAAGCCATCTTCCAACATTCTTAGCCTCTCCTAAAATCTCTGAAGAAAGTACCTCTGCATGGAGGCCAAGGGATTCTGCCTTAGTCTTTGCAGCATCAAGGGCCTTTTTGTTACTTCCTATGATTATATTTTCAACATTTCCAAAGATTCTATCATCCTCTTTGGGGGTCTCAGAAATTAAACTATTTGAACCTCTGTAAAGAACTTCTAACACGGCCTTGGGAGTCATGCCCATCAGTCCGTATTTTTCTAAAACTATTAATGCATCTTTATATGTTGTTTTATCAGGTGATGTAGGCCCTGACGCAACAACATCAAGCCTATCTCCAACCACATCTGAGAGAATGAGTGATATTACTTTCGCAGGATATGCAATTTCTGCTAATCTTCCTCCTTTCACTTTTGAGATATGTTTTCTAACTGTATTGAGCCCATAGATATTTACACCGGCTTTGAGGAGTAATTCTGTAACTTTTTGTTTCTCACTGAGCGATATACTTTCATGTGGTGAGACAAGGAGTGCAGAGCCTCCGCCTGAGATAAGGCATACTACAAGGGTTTGTTCATCTGCATTATTCAAGAGCTTTATCATTGCATTAGTGCCTTTTAATCCATTCTCATCAGGAAGCGGATGGCCAGCTTCACAAACTTGTATCTTCTGAAGTTTATCAGGGCAATGTCCGTATTTAGTAATAACAATCCCGTTATCAATGAAAACCAGTAAATCATCTTCAATTGCTTTTGCCATAGGATAGGCGGCTTTACCAAAACCAACAACAAACAGTTTTTTGCAGTTAGTGTTTTTATACGTAGAGAGAATTTTTTCTTCATAAGATCTTACTGCTTCATAAGGATCAACTGCCTTCACTGCAGCATAAAATATTTCGGTTAACAATCTTTTTTGATTAATATTTTGCATACCTTAAATTATAGTTTTTTCTGTTTTTCTTGACCACCTGTTTTTTAGCTTATATACTGTAAGAGATAACTTTGTTAGTTTCTTTTCCCACTCAACAGATTTCAAGGAGGTGTAAGATGGCTGACTTTTATCAAACAGGAGTTGTTGCAACCTTTCACAGACTCGGAAAAATTAACCTCGAAAAAATTGAGGCAGAACTAACGTGGTATTCACAGGAATGGCCAATTGCCCTTGTACTGCCATCTCTCTACAGCGAACTTGAAGGAGACGCTCTTAAGGGGATTGTGAGAGAATTAAGGGAGGTAAAGTATATCAAAGAAATTGTAGTTACCCTCGGACCTGCGTCAGAAGAAGAATTTAAACTTGCGAAGGAATTCTTCTCAGTACTTCCCCAAAAAATAAGGATTATATGGAATACCGGGCAAAGAATCAGCGAAATATATAAAGCTATTGAAACTGCTGAACTCCCTATTGGTGAACCTGGAAAAGGGAGATCAGCATGGATGGCATATGGTTATATTATTTCTCTGCAGGAATTCCATGCCATTGCACTTCATGACTGCGATATTCTTACTTACAGCAGGGATCTTCTTGCAAGACTGTGTTATCCTGTTACCAATCCAAATCTCAACTATGACTTCTGCAAGGGTTTTTACAGCAGGGTCACTGACAGGCTCCACGGAAGAATGACAAGGCTTCTTGTTACACCCCTTATAAGGTCACTCCAGAAGATTCTCGGTTATTTACCAATACTTATATTTTTTGATAGCTTCAGGTATCCCCTTGCAGGTGAGTTTTCAATGGATGTAGATCTCGCGAGGGTAAACAGGATTCCAGGTGACTGGGGTCTCGAAGTGGGGGTTCTTGCAGAAGTTTACAGAAATACATCCCAAAGAAGGGTCTGTCAAGTTGATATTGCGGAAAACTACGACCATAAGCATCAGGAACTCTCTCCTGAAGACGCAACAAGGGGTCTTCATAAAATGGCTGTTGATATATGCAAATCTCTCTTCAGGACTCTTGCATCAGAAGGAATTGTATTCTCGGATGGGTTTTTTAAGACCCTCTTTCCAACCTATGTCAGGACAGCACAAGACATGCTTAAGAGATACGAGGATGATGCAGCTATCAACAGCCTTTTCTTTGACAGGCATGAGGAAAGCCTTGCAGTAGATACCTTCACAAAAGGAATTAAAAAGGCTGCAGAACTGATAACAGAAGACCCTCTTGGTGTGCCATTGATTGCAAGCTGGGATAGGGTAACGTCAGCTATTCCCGAGATTCTTACGAAGATAAAGGAGGCAGTGGAGGAAGACAATAAGTAATTTAAAAGTCGAATGGAATAATGAAATTCTTTTTTGTTCTAAGGTCTGTGCAATCACTTACTATTTAATCAAACTTTAGTTGATCCTCTTTTCAGTCAATAATGGATTTTGAGGTGCTTCTGGAAAATCTATCGAAAGTTGAATTTTATATATTCATATGGTATATATAGCCATGGGTTTCAAAAAAAGATACATTTTTAAATCCTTATTTCTTCTTTATTTTTCTTTTTACGCAATATCTCCTCTTTGCTATTCTGAAACACAATTAGACGAGGCCGCTGTAGTTACAAGGGAACCAATGCTTGAATCCAAAAATATCCGCCTTTTCTTGTGGGAGATAATGTATTCGAAAATGATCCCACAAAAAGACTCTTCAGACAATACTGGCAATGTCTGGTTTATCAAAAAAACACGAGGTATTTTAGGGTCAGATAACATTATAAAAATAAACCAGGAAAATTCAGCTTCTACTGAAGATACATTTATATTACCAACAACTCAACTATATAAAACATTATTTCTTAACCTCAGTTTACCTTACAAAGGCTTTTATCCATTATTTTCGGGTCTATCACCTCCTTCTGTTTAATCCTTTTGCAATTCGATTCTCACTTAGGCATGATATTTCTTTCATAGAAAGAGATATTGCATAGTTTTAATTTTAAAAGAAAAAGAGATAATCATAACTGGAGTATTTTTATGGAAAAACTACATATTGCCTTTGGTATATTTTTATCTATATTCATTTTGAGATATGCGAATGCTTTATGCGTAAATACACAGAGGGCTAATGTAAGAATCGGCCCCGGCGAGAATTATGAAGTTATATGGGAAGTGTATAAATATATGCCATTTGTGAAAGTTGGTTTCTCTTTATCAGGAGAATGGTATGCTGTAAGTGATATTGATCAAGATGTTAACTGGATACATAAACGGCTGGTAACTGACAAATATAAATGTGCAGTTGTGAAAACAGAGGTAGTAAATGTCAGAACAGGTCCCGGCACAAACTATTCTAAGAGTTCCTTAAGTCCCGCGAAAATATATTACTCTTACAAAATCATGAAAAGAAAAGGCATGTGGGTAAAAGTGATGGATGAGTGGGGCGACATCGGCTGGATTCATCGTAACTACCTTTGGATTCAATAACGTTGTTTTAAAAAGAATACAGGAGGACTGATGAAAAAGGTTTTGCTTGTAGCTATTTTGGTAATAATACCACTCTTAGTAATAAGATATAACTTTAGTATAATTAACCGCTCAGAAGAGGTTACTTCTGAAAAAACAAAATATAAAGAAATACACGGAACTATCAACAAAGGAGAGACACTTTTTGACATCTTCAAAAAATATAGACTTGGCATAGAAGAGCTTTTCAAATTAAGAGAGGCATCTGCAGATATCCATAGATTGAGAGAACTGTATCCTGGACAACCATACAAAATAGTAATTGATGATAACAATCAGATAAATACCTTCATATATTGGATTGATGATGATAGTATTCTGAACATTACCCGCACTGAATCAGGATATTGTGCCGACAAAAAGTCTGTTGCTTATGAGAAAAGAATTCATCGTATAGGAGGTTTAATAAAAGATAATCTCATCTCATCTATAGGTGAGGATAGAGAAAATCTTATGTTGGCACTCCAACTTTCAGATATATTTGCATGGGATATAGATTTTACAACAGATCCGAGAAAGGGAGATATATTTAAGATTGTTGTTGAGGGACTTTATTTGGATGAAGAATTTAAAAAATATGGAGAAATTCTTTCAGCAGAGTTTACCAATAATGGAGAAACTTATCGTGCCTATAAATTCGAATATAATGGAGAGACAGATTACTATGATGCTGAAGGAAAATCGCTAAAGAAAACCTTCCTTAAGGCGCCATTAAGTTTCAGGAGAATAAGCTCGGGGTTTTCTAACAGGCGTTATCATCCAATATTAAAGATATATAGACCTCATCAAGGTCTTGACTATGCTACTCCAGCGGGAACTCCTGTTTCTGCTACCGCAAACGGAATAATCACTTTTGCAGGTTATAAAAAGCAGTATGGTAAGCTTGTCATAATAAAGCATTCACATGACTGGAAAACATATTACGGTCATTTACTGAAAATTGCAAAAGGAATTAGGAAAGGGGTAAAAGTAGAACAGGATCATGTCATCGGTTATGTTGGTGCAACAGGTCTTGCAACTGGTCCCCATTTACATTATGAGATGAGGGTTAACAAAAAGCCTGTTAATCCTCTTTCCGTGAAATCGGTGCAAGGAAAGTCTATTCCAAAAAAATTAATAGCAGATTTCAGAAATTTCAGAGATGGGATGGACACCCAACTTGCTTCGATAACACCTCCAACTTTTGTTTTAGCTAAAAATAAAGACATTTAGTAAATTATAATAACCCTTATATCAGGGAAGATGGATGAACATTGATCTCAAAAAGATAGTCATCCCCATAATCATAGCGATAGTAACAGCTTCTGCCTTATTCGTGATAAGGGGGATTGTTTTCAAGCTCCTCCACAGATGGGCGGAAAAGACAACGACTAAACTTGACGATATCATAATAGGGTCATTGAAAACGCCTTCTCTTTACTGGTGCCTTGCCATTGGACTTTACATCGGTGTTGATGTATCAGAACTTCCAAAGAGGTATTCCTTCTACTTCAATAAGGTTATCCACATAGTGGTAATACTATCCATCACTATTGCAACTGCAAATCTTGTAGGCAAAATATTCAGAAATTATGTTCAGAAATTAGATCTCCCCATCCCGACAACAGGCCTTGCTTATGGATTATTAAGGGGAACGATACTTGTCATAGGTCTTTTGATCATCCTTAGCTCTCTTGGCATTTCAATAACGCCTCTTATTACTGCCTTAGGCGTTGGAGGACTCGCAGTTGCCCTTGCACTTCAGGACACCCTCGCAAATCTGTTTGCTGGCATCCATATTCTCATGGAGAAATCGATAAGAGTCGGAGATTTTATAAAGCTCGAGACAGGACAAGAAGGTTATGTGGAAGATATTACATGGAGGACAACAAGGGTAAGAATGTTACCCAATAATATAGTTGTAATTCCCAATAACAAACTTGCTAAAAGCGTTGTAACCAACTATTATCTACCTGAAAAAAGGATGTCTCTCTTGATACCTGTAGGTGTCAGTTATGCATCTGATCCTGTGAGGGTAGAAAAAATACTTGTTGAGGAGGCCAAGAAAGCTGTTGGTGAAATACCGGGGCTACTTGGAGATCCAGAACCTTTTGTGCGTTTTATCCCTGGTTTCGGTGAGAGTTCTCTTGATTTCACACTCATATGCCAGGTTTCGGAATTCGTAGATCAGTACCTTGCACAGCATGAATTGAGGAAGAGAATCTTTAAGAGATTTAAAGAAGAGGGTATAGAGATACCGTTCCCCCATCGAACGGTTTATCTCAGGGAGGAGAAAGATTGGCCGAAATAATCGAGCCTTTTGAATTCAAGCAGTGCATCAGTATCCTCAAATCAACAGGAAAGAAAGCCAAAGACCTACGTGAACTGAAAAATGTAATAGCAGGAATTAGCGACGAGTGCATATTCCACCATACGTATCAATATTTTTTAAAAGGACACATTCTTGAATATACCAGTGACTTTGCTCACTGGGCAGGGGAAAGTCTTGAAGAGAGAGCCCTATCAGAACATCTCTCGAACATAGATCCTTATGATTTCAAAAGTATTCATGACTTGAGAAATAAACTCCTTGAAGTAATAGACAATTATCTTGAAAACTACCCTGAACCGAGAGAGGCAATGCCAGGAGATGAATTTTACTTCAATGAGACAGTGACATTGATATTTCCCGTTGGCATAAGAGCCAAGAACCTGGCAGAGTTT
Source organism: uncultured Nitrospiraceae bacterium (assembly GCA_964558725.1). GTDB lineage: Bacteria > Nitrospirota > Thermodesulfovibrionia > Thermodesulfovibrionales > SM23-35 > DASPRG01. The sequence continues at coordinate 10,405 of CAZLFE010000020.1, forward strand.
CTAACTGCCATAAAATATATTGACTCGGGCTCGATTTACTATCATTTCTACGAAGCAAGGATACGTCTTGGAAGTGGTATAGATGACTTTTCAAGATGGATAGAAGATGCCCTTGGTAAAAAAGAACTTGCGGAAAGGATAAGGGCTATAGACCCGTTCATGCATACCATAGAAAAAATAAGAGTACTTATAGTTGAAGCAGTTGAAGATGAGGTGAAAAGGGATATGGAGGTTATAGATCGATGTTTGACCGGTTTGTAGGCATAGCACCGAAAACTGATTTATTGCTTCTGCAAATGCTCGCTGCAAGGTTTCATAAGAGGTCCTTCCTTCATATTAATTCTACTCGCTCAGGAGGTGGAGTTGCTGAAATACTCCAGAGAATGATACCAATACTTCAAGAACTTGGAATTAACGCAAGATGGGAAGTGATTGAGGGAGATCCGGTATTTTTTGATATAACGAAAAAGATTCATAATTCCCTTCAAGGCAACCCTGAGAAGTTTACAGAAAAGATGTGGCAGCATCACTATGAAATAAACAGGAAAAATGCTGAAAAGCTTACTCTCGATGCAGATGCAGTTATCATACATGACCCTCAACCAGCTCCTCTCATTCATTTCAAAAAGACAGGGTTATGGATATGGAGATGCCATATAGATTTATCAAATCCTCAAATACATGTCTGGGATTACCTTAGCCGCTACATCGAAAAATATGATGCCACAATCTTTTCAGTCGCTAAATTTGCAAGGGAAATACCAATACACAAATTTGTAATCACTCCGTCCATAGATCCCCTTAGTGAAAAAAACAGGGACTTACGAGAAGAAGAGATAAATGAAACGTTAAGCAAATTTCAAATACCGGTAGACAGACCTATCATACTTCAGGTCTCACGATTTGACAGGTTCAAAGACCCTGTAGGAGTGATAAAAGCATTCAGAATTGCCAAAAAATATAATGACTGCATCCTTATCCTCGCAGGAAGTCCTGCCACCGATGATCCAGAGGGAGAAGTAGTCTTGAGCGAGGTGAGGGAATATGCTGCCGATGATCCGGATATCTATATTCTCTTATTACCTCCCTTCAGTGATAAAGATATCAATGCTTTACAGCGAAGTGCAACGATTATCCTCCAGAAATCAGTGAAAGAAGGTTTCGGACTTACCGTATCAGAATCAATGTGGAAAGGGAAACCAGTAATCGGTGGTGCCGTTGGTGGAATTCCTCTTCAGATAATTCATGGCGTAACAGGCTTTCTTGTTAATTCAGTAGAAGGCGCTGCATTCAGGGTAAGACAGCTACTCAATAATCCAGAGATCGCCGCGAAGATGGGAGAAACTGCCAGGGAACATGTACGAACGAATTTTCTCCTGACAAGGCAGATAAGAGATTACCTTTCAGTATGGTATTTTGCGGAGCACAAAGGGAAAACTGTAGTAGAGATTTAGAGTTTAGGACATATTCGCTCTTTATCTCAATATTTCTTATCAAGGACAGCTAATTTTATGGTGAGATCTATTACTAAGGCTTTTGAAGAACTTAAATTATTCTGGAAGAATTATGTATTTCAGAGTCTTTTTGCTACTCTCGCAATATTCATCGTGCTTTTATTTTTGAACTTACAACATGTAGTAATAATCGCATCAATAGGTGCTACCACCTTTATCATATTTGCAATGCCGAATTACATTACTGCTAAACCAAGAAATGTTGTTGGAGGTCACCTGACAGGGCTTATTTCTGGATCTTTGTGTGCCTTAATCCCTCATTCTTCCTTTTTATCTTCCATTACTATATACTCACTTGCTGTTGGGCTCTCGATTTTTATAATGGTTGTTACAGATACGGAGCATCCACCAGCTTCAGGCACAGCTTTAAGCATTGCAATCACTGGTTTTTCTTTAAGTACAGCAATCTTTGTAACAATAAGTATTATTGTATTGTCCTTAATTCACCATTTCTTTAAACCATATCTGAGAGATTTGACATAATATGATTATAGCTATCCTTCCTGCCTCAGACTTTTCTTCTCTACGTGATGAAGGTGGATTGTAATGAAAACTGGTTCTCAATATCTCGGTAATGGGAGGTGCGAGTTTATTGTCTGGGCACCTCTTTTGAACAGTGTAGATTTGAAAATAGTCTCACCAGAGAAACGCATTCTTCTTATGGAAAAAGATGGAAAAGGCTATTGGAGGATAGTGGTCGAAGGAGTGTTTCCGGGATCCTTATACCTTTACAGTCTTGACGGAAAAAAAGAAAGACCTGATCCTGTATCGTATTTTCAACCTGAAGGAGTTCACGGCCCTTCACAAGTAATTGACCATAGTTCGTTTAAATGGGAAGACAGAGAATGGAGGGGGATACCACTTTCTGAGATGATCATGTATGAGTTACACGTAGGAACATTTACCCTTGAGGGAACCTTTGATGCCATCATTCAGCGGCTTGATGACCTCAGGGACCTGGGTATTAATGCGATTGAATTGATGCCTGTCGCACAGTTCCCGGGCGATAGAAACTGGGGTTACGACGGTGCTTACCCTTTTTCTGTCCAAAACTCCTATGGAGGTCCAGAGGGGCTGAAGAGACTGGTTAATGTATGTCACAAGAAAGGACTGTCAGTTATTCTCGATGTCGTGTACAACCACCTCGGCCCTGAAGGCAATTACCTTCATGATTATGGACCATACTTCACTGAAAAATACAAAACACCATGGGGCCAGGCAATAAACTTTGATGGTGCATACAGCAACGAGGTAAGAAACTTTTTCATAGAGAATGCTTTATACTGGTTTAAGAATTATCATATAGATGCTCTTCGCCTTGATGCAATCCATGGAATATATGATTTTAGTGCAAAGCCATTCTTGCAAGAGCTTTCAGAAAGAGTTGAAGAATTTTCAATCAATGAAGGGAAGAAATATTATCTTATAGCTGAAAGTGATTTAAATGATTCAAGGATTGTAAGGCCGAGAGAGAGGGGACGTTATGGCATTGATGCCCAGTGGTGTGATGATTTCCATCATGCCATCCATACCCTTCTCACAGGAGATAATCGAGGATACTATATTGATTTCGGTGAAACAGAACACCTTATAAAATCACTCAGGGAAGGGTTTGTCTATTCTGGCCAATATTCTGAGTATCGAAAGAGAAATCATGGGAATTCTTCAAAGGACTGCCCCGCAAACCAGTTTATCGTTTTCTCCCAGAACCACGATCAGGTAGGAAACAGAATGTTTGGTGAGAGGTTATCAAATCTTGTCTCTTTCGAGTCTTTGAAGCTTGCAGCAGGCGCTGTTTTCTTCTCTCCTTACATTCCTCTCCTCTTCATGGGAGAAGAGTATGGAGAGGATAACCCATTCCTTTATTTTGTCAGCCATTCTGATGCAGATTTGATTGAAGCTGTAAGAAAAGGAAGAAAAGAAGAATTTAAGGCTTTTAAATGGCAGGGAGATTTTCCAGATCCTCAGAGCATAGAAACATTTCTAAAGTCGAAAATTAAATGGGAGAAAAGATATGAAGGAAAGCACGAGGTTTTATTTGATTTTTATAAAAAACTGATAAAGTTGCGAAGAGATATTCCTGCCCTATCAAATCTTGATAAAGAACGTCTTGATGTATGTGGGTTAGTAGAAAAAAAGGGTTTATTTATGAGAAGATGGAAGGACGACAGTGATGTCTTCTGTATCTTCAATTTTAATGATACTGACCTAAGGCTCACAGTGCCTCTGACTGAAGGAATATGGATAAAGGTTCTTGATTCTTCTGAGAATATATGGGGTGGGCTTGGAACGGTTCTTTCGGAGAGGTTAACTCCAGGTAAGGAAATAACTGTAAGGAGTCATAGTTTAGCGCTGTATAAGAAAGAGAAGACGTGATAATGGAACGATATATATGCATCCATGGACACTTTTACCAACCACCGAGGGAAAATCCCTGGCTTGAAGGAGTTGAACTCCAGGACTCAGCCTATCCCTATCACGACTGGAATGAAAGGATAACTACAGAGTGTTATGCACCAAATACCTCATCTCGCATCCTGGATAAAAACGGCAGGATTGTAGATATAGTCAATAACTATTTTAAGATAAGTTTTGACTTTGGACCGACCTTGCTCTCCTGGATGGAAAGGCATAAACCAGAAGTCTATCAGGTGATTCTTGAGGCAGACGAATTGAGTATTGAAAGGTTTTCAGGACATGGTTCTGCAATAGCTCAGGTTTACAATCACATGATAATGCCCCTTGCAAACAAAAGAGATAAATACACTCAGGTAATATGGGGGATAAAAGACTTTGAATACCGGTTCAAACGTTTTCCTGAAGGAATGTGGCTACCCGAGACAGCGGTTGACGTGGAGACACTCGAAGTGCTGGCAGAACTAGGAATCGAGTTCACTATACTTGCGCCCCGTCAGGCTAAAGGAGTGAAAAAGTTACAAGGAAAGGATGTAATATGTGATGTAAGGGGCGGAAAAATTGATCCTACCATGCCCTACCGCTATAATCTTCCCTCAGGAAAAACAATAGCTCTCTTCTTCTACGATGGACCTATTTCTCAGGATATTGCTTTTGGAGAGTTGCTCAACAGCGGAGAGGCCTTCACTACAAGATTGGTTTCTGCTTTTTCAGAACATAGAGATTGGCCACAGATTGTCCACTTAGCAACTGACGGTGAAACCTATGGTCATCATCAGCGGTATGGAGATATGGCACTTGCTTACTGTCTCTATTCTATTGAGAATGAAAATCTTGCCAAGATAACTAACTATGGAGAGTATCTCGAAAAATACCCTCCAACCCATGAAGTTGAAATCTTTGAAAATTCTTCCTGGAGTTGTTTCCATGGAATAGAAAGGTGGAGAGACAACTGCGGATGTAATTCAGGTGTGAAACCGGAATGGACACAGAAATGGAGGAAACCTCTGAGGGAAGCTATGGACATAGTGAGGGATACAGTCATTCCTATTTACGAGAAGGAGTTATCTAAGTACCTCAGGGAACCATGGGGTGCTCGTAATGATTACATCAATATCATCCTTGATAGATCACAGGAAAATATGGAAAAGTATTTCAAGAAACATACTGTAAGTAATCTCTCAAGAGAAGAAAAAGGGAAAGCCTTGAAGCTTCTTGAGATGCAGAGAAATGCCATGTTGATGTATACCAGTTGTGGCTGGTTCTTTGATGATATTTCAGGTATTGAGACGGTTCAGGTTATGCAGTGCGCGTCAAAGACCATGCAGTATCTGGAAGAATTGACCAATGTATCTCTTGAATCTGAATTTGTAAAAATACTGGAAAAAGCTCCAAGTAATGCATTGGAAAATGGTGCTCGGGCATATGAAATGTACGTGAAGCCAGTGAAAGTGGATCTCTTGCGAGTTGGGGCCCACTATGCAGTATCATCACTCTTTGAAGAGTATCCAGAAAGGACAGGAATATATTGCTATACAATACATAACGATAAATATGAGAGGATGGAGGCTGGAAAACTAAAACTCGCTATAGGGAAATCACGTGTATCTTCAGACATAACATGGGATGAAGAAATGATAAGCTTTGCAGTGTTGCACCTCGGAGATCATAATGTAAATGGAGGAGTAAGGAATTTCATAAGTGATAAGGCTTTTGATACCATGCATGATGAAGTAAAAGATGCATTTGATAAAGGGGATGTTCCCGAGATTATACGGCTGATGGATAAGCATTTTGGAACAACTAATTATTCTTTATGTCATCTTTTTAGAGATGAACAAAGAAAGGTTCTGAATCAGATTCTGGATTCAACTCTTCGCGAAATAGAGGTCTCGTACCGTCAGATATACGAAAACACCTATCCCATTAAAAACATTCTTCAGAGTCTGCGCATACCTATACCAAAACCTTTTCATGTGACAGCCGAGTATATAGTAAACACTGACCTAAAGAGAGTTTTTGAAGAAGAGGATCTGAATGTTGAAAAACTTGAAAGTCTGATAAATGAGGCAAACAAATGGCCCCTTGAAATTGATGCGGCCACAATTGCATACTTTGCAAGTTCCTGGACAAACTCTTTTATCACAAGGCTAAGTCAACAACCTGAGGATATCGCACTTCTTGAAAAGATCGATAATGTCATGAAACTATTAAGACAACTTCCCGTGGAATTGGATATCTGGAATGCCCAGAATATATACTTCACCATTGGCAAAAACTTCTACACCATTATGAAAGAAAAGACAGAAAAAGGAGATGATTTTGCAAGACGGTGGGTGGAAGTTTTTCGTAAGTTAGGCTATTACCTGCAGGTGAAGGTTTCATGAGGCAATCTTGCTGTCTCAAATATCGCAGTGAATATTTATCAGGAGTAATCCAATAAATGGAGAGGGAAGGTTTTTTATTACCGCGAATACCAGTTGCAACATATAGGCTCCAGTTCAATTACCAGTTCAGATTTACTAACGCTAAAGAAATTATCCATTACCTTTATGACCTTGGTATAAGCGACGTCTATGCATCGCCTTATTTTAAAGCAAAAAAGGGAAGTCTTCATGGGTATGATATTGTCAGCCATACTTCATTAAATTCTGAGATTGGAACGAAAGAAGCATATGATGAATTGATTGACGATCTCCAGAAACTCGGAATGGGGCAGATCCTCGATATCGTTCCAAATCATATGTGCATTTCAACCAAAGACAATATCTGGTGGATGGATGTTCTCGAAAACGGCCCAAGCTCTTTATATGCAACATTTTTCGACATTGACTGGGAACCGGTTAAAAGGGAACTAAAAAATAAGGTCCTTCTTCCGATTTTAGGAGACCAGTATGGAAGGATTCTTGAAAACCAGGAAATCAAGTTACTCTTCGAGGAAGGAGCATTCTTTATCTATTATTACGACAACAAGTTTCCGATAAGACCTCAAACATATACGCTTATTCTGGAGCACCGGATAGATGAACTTAAAAATCTTCTCTCAGGCGAAAACCTTCACTTAGTAGAGCTTTTGAGCATTATTACTGCCCTCAAACATTTGCCGCCTTATACAGAGACCGGGAACGAAAAAATAAGTGAGCGCCAGCGTGAAAAGGAAGTGACAAAGAAACGTTTAGGGAACCTATATAACGAGAGTCCAGAGATTAGGATGTTCATTGTTCAAAATATAAAATTATTTAACGGTATCAAAGGTGAACGGGGAAGTTTTGATCTTCTTGATAAGCTCCTCAGTGAACAGGTATATAGGCTGTCGTACTGGCGCGTTGCTACTGAGGAAATAAATTACAGGAGATTTTTTGATATTAATGAGCTTGCATCAATCCGAATGGAGGACCCTGTTGTTTTCAAAGAGACTCATAAGCTGATATTCAAACTCATCAGAGAAGGAAAAGTCACAGGTCTCAGAGTTGACCATCCTGACGGTCTTTATAACCCTCTGGAATATTTTCAAAGATTGCAACGAAGTTGTTTTCTCCAGTTGAGACTATCACACTTAGGGATGGTAAGAGAATATATTTCTTCTGATATTTTGGAAAGCGTAGAGGAAGATATCCCTGATCAAAATACCGATATTGAGTCAGAAATATTAAAGCAGTACAGCGACACAGTATCATCAGAACCAAAGTATAAGCCCTTCTATATCGTTGGTGAAAAAATCCTTATCAAAGACGAAAGGATGCCTGAAGACTGGCCAATATTTAGCACCACAGGATATGTCTTTTTGAACACATTAAATGGTATTTTTGTAAAGGCGGAAAATGTAAAGGCTTTTTATGACATATATACCAGATTTATAAAGGCCGAAGTAAATTATCAGGATATTATTTATGAAAAAAAGAAGTTGATAATGCATGCAGCCATGGCCAGTGAGATCAATACCTTAGGTCATTATTTAAACCGTCTTTCAGAGAAGAATAGGCATACAAGGGATTTTACTTTAAACAGCCTCATAGCCGCTATTGTGGAGGTCATTGCATTTTTTCCGGTATACAGGACATATGCAAATCCGACAGGTATAAACGACAGGGATCGCCGATATGTAGAACTTGCTGTATCGAAAGCAAAGAGGAAACATCCGGCCATTAGCGGATCAATCTTTGATTTCCTGAAAGATGTCCTTCTTCTCAATTATCCTGAGGATTTTGGTTATGCTGATAAAAAGGAATGGGCTGATTTTGTCATGAGATTTCAACAGATAACAGGTCCTGTTATGGCAAAGGGGCTTGAGGATACCGCTTTCTATATTTATAACTGTCTTGTTTCCCTTAATGAAGTGGGGGGAAATCCAGACAAATTTGGTACATCTCTTGACACCTTTCACGGAAAAAACATCGAGAGGATCAAATTCTGGCCAAATGCCCTCATTGCCACTTCCACCCATGACACAAAACGAAGTGAAGATGTAAGAGCAAGGATAAATGTACTTTCAGAGATTCCTGACGAGTGGAGTGGATGCCTTGTGCGGTGGAATCGCCTCAATAGAAGAAAGAGAGTTGTTGTTGATGACCAAATTGTGCCAAGCCGGAATGAAGAGTATTTCCTCTATCAGACCCTTATTGGTGCATGGCCTATTGGCTCTATAGATGAATCTGAATTCGATGTATTTAAAAAAAGGATTAAAGATTATATGCTGAAGGCATTAAGAGAAGCCAAGGTCAATACAAGCTGGATAAGTCCCAATACACTCTACGAAGATGCTCTTACAATTTTTATTGAGAAGATCATGGATAATAAGTCAAGCAATCAATTTTTAAAGGATTTCGTGGCTTTTCAGAAAATAATCTCACACTATGGCATGTTCAATTCCCTATCACAGACACTACTTAAAATAACCTCACCGGGTATCCCGGATTTTTATCAGGGAACAGAGATATGGGATTATAGTCTCGTTGACCCTGATAACCGAAGACCTGTTGATTATGGCATAAGAATCCGGATGCTCGAGGAACTCAAAAGTCATGAATCAGAGTTTGGGCCCCTAAGGCTTGCAAAGGAAATAATAACCAATAAAGACAACGGCATGGTTAAGCTTTACCTTATATACAAGGCTCTTAATTTCCGAAAAGCTCATAAGGAACTATTCGAGACAGGAGAATATATCCCCCTTGAGTCAATGGGAGAAAAGGCAAATAATATCTGCGCTTTTGTCAGGAGGCTTGGAAGTATAAAGGCAATAGTAGTTGTCCCGAGGTTTTTTACAAAGCTCATCTCGGACCCTGACGGTCTACCCTTAGGCAAAGAGATATGGAAAGACACATTTATAGTAATACCATTTGCAGATATTGGGGCAAAATACCGCAATGTCTTTACAGGAGAGATCGTCACCACTGTTGATCACAAAGGTGCTACTTCCCTATATCTCTCTGAGGTCTTACGAAATTTTTCCGTTGCTCTGATGGAAAAGATTGACTGATACAATATATAAAATACGAATTAATAAGGATGTCTGAGAAATGGAAAGCATCATTATCAGGAAAGAGATCCATGATAGAATTGATGATATAAAGAAAGCAGACATTCTTGTCGGAATCCCGAGTTATAACAATGCACGCACCATTGGTCATGTAGTAAAGGCTGTACAAGCAGGTCTTGCAAAATATTTCCCTGGCAAGACATCCGTTCTTATAAATTCAGATGGTGGTTCAACTGATGGTACTATGGACATTGTCAAAAATACCACCATTGAGGACTTTAAATCTATCCTTCTATCTCATAGGGTACAACCTGTTTTTAAGATAGCAACTCCATATCATGGCATTCCTGGGAAGGGAAGTGCCTTCAGAACCATCTTTGAGATTGCAAGTGCCCTCGATGTAAAAGCTTGTGCCGTGGTGGATTCTGACCTTCGAAGTATTACCCCTGAATGGATTGAACTCCTCATTAAACCTATAATTGATGGTAATTTTGATTATGTCGCTCCCCTTTACCTCAGGCATAAATATGATGGAACAATAACTAACAGTATTGTATATCCTTTGACCAGGGCATTATACGGAAAACGCGTGAGGCAACCTATAGGAGGGGATTTTGGTTTCTCAGGGGAACTGGCAAAATTTTATCTCACTAAGGATGTATGGGAAACAGATGTTGCAAGATATGGAATAGATATATGGATGACGACTACTGCCATTGCAAACAAATTTAGAATTTCTCAGGCTTTTTTAGGTGCAAAGATCCATGATCCTAAAGATCCCGGTACTGATCTGAGTTCAATGCTCTATCAGGTAATAGGAGCAACGTTTGATCTCATGGAAACATACGCATACGTATGGACAAAGATAACCAACTCAGAACCTATTGTAACCTGTGGCTTTCAGTACGCTGTGGGTCTTGAACCTGTCTCAGTAAACCTCGAAAGAATGATAGATAAATTCAGGCTTGGGGTGACAGAACTTATAGGGATATGGAAGGGAATCCTCCCAGAGGAGATTATATATTTTCTCCACAGAGCGAAGGGTCTTCAGGAGGAGGAATTCTACATTCCTGATGATATATGGGTAAAAATTATTTATAGTTTTGCAATTGCTGCACACAAAAAACTACTCAATAAAGAACATCTTCTGAAATCTATCACACCTCTCTATCTCGGTAAAGTAGCATCTTTTGTTATAGAAACAGGGGAAAGTAGTGCATCAGATGTTGAAGAAAAAATAGAAGGATTATGTATAAGTTTCGAAAATATGAAAGAGATTTTAGTAATAAACTGGGATTAAAGAAAGGGGGCTATATATGAATAATTTTTTGCAGAGAGTAATAATTGAACCCTTTGATAGATTTCTGGAAAAGGTGTTAAACTTTCTTCCCGATCTTCTTAGTTCTATCCTTATATTTATCTCAGGCATTCTCCTTGGCTTGATTCTAAGAACCATATTTTTAAGGTTTTTCCGTGCAATTAGGCTTGATAAATTTTCGGAAAGATCCGGTATTGCTGAGATGCTAAAGAAGGGTGGAATAAAAGAACCCATTTCACTTATCAGTTCAAGGATCATTGGGTGGTTGACTATAATCAGTTTCTCGATCTTGTCTCTCCGTTCTTTAAATATTCCCGTTATAGAACGGATACTTGAAAATTTTATTCTTTATCTGCCGAATGTCTTTGTTGCAGCTGTTATTCTCCTATTCGGTTATCTTCTCAGCAATTTTCTTGGTCGAGCTGCATTGATTGCCGCTGTTAATGCTGGTATAAAGTTATCAGGTTTGATAGGAAAACTTGTCAAACTGACCGTTTTTCTCCTTGCTTTAACCATGGCGCTTGAACAGCTCGGCATTGGCAGAGGAACCATAGTTATTGCCTTTGCAATAATCTTCGGTGGCATAGTCCTTGCCCTCGCCATAGCCTTTGGACTCGGAGGAAGAGATATTGTAAAAGAGTACCTTGAGAAGAAGATAAAGGGCGAAGAAAAGAAGGATGAAATTAGCCATCTATAGAAAATTATTAATAGCTGCAGATTGGGTGGGCTAAAAGAAAGGGGGATTATAACATGAAGAGGGTTGGATTTTTATTTGCAGTGATTCCCATCCTTATCCTTCTTCTCTCTACTGAGTCTTTAGCTCAGCGAGGGATGAAGTGGAAAGGCAGCGGAGGTTGGGGGATAGGAACTCAATACGGTAGGATGTATAACCCCAAAACAGTTGAGACTATCAGCGGGGAAGTGGTCAGCACAGATAAAATAAAACCAGTGAAAGGAATGTCCTATGGCGCGCATCTCATTATAAAAACAGATAAAGAAACTCTATCTGTCCATTTGGGGCCTGGATGGTACATTGAAAACCAGGACATCAAGATTGAGCCGAAAGACAAAGTTGAAGTCAGAGGCTCAAGAATCACCTTTGAAGGAAAACCTACAATCATTGCTGCTGAAATCAAAAAAGGAGACGAAATATTGAGACTTCGAGATGAAAATGGTTTTCCTGTTTGGAGCGGCTGGAGACGTCGATAATCTAACTAAAGCCCACCCAACTTCAGCCATCAGGCTAAAAGATTTAATAAACTGTTATTGAAACTTACAATGAGAGGTAAAGAATGAACTGGTATCTGCTCTCTGTTAAAGAGATAGTTAGGAAACTTGAAACCTCAGAAAAAAGGTTGATTGATGAAGAAGCTAAACAGCGTCTTGCTCAGTATGGCCCGAACGAGCTTGCCGAAGAGGTGTAAATTATGATTCATTGTGCGGCAATTCTCTCAGCGATTTTTAGTTCTTTTAGAAAATGCCCGAAATGCAAAAACTCTGCAACATTTTAAAAGCAAAATAAAAGGAGACATCCCGAGCTGTAAAAAATGCTGGTCATCAATTCATACTGAAGTAAACGTCATTCTCTGTTTTGTAAAAACTTAGCAATTATGGAAATTGAATTTCTCAAATCACTGGTTATCATTTTTGGCGCAGCGTCTTTAGTGGTATTTTTATTACATAAATTGGGAATACCACCACTTGTAGGTTTTCTTTTTGCAGGTACGCTGATCGGTCCATATGGTATAGCATTTGTTAAAGACGTGCATGCCATAGAGATAATGGCAGAAATAGGAGTCATCTTACTTCTCTTTACAATTGGCATCGAGTTTTCCATGGCAAAGCTTGTCAGAATTAAGAAAGCCGTTATCGGAGGAGGCAGCATCCAGGTGCTTCTTACAATTGCTCTATCAGCAGTCGCTTTTTATCTATCTATCGGAAATGTCAACCAATCTATCTTCACCGGGTTCCTTGTAGCATTAAGCAGTACAGCGATTGTATTTAAGATGCTTACTGAGAAAGGCGAGATAGACTCACCTCACGGACGCATAATGGTTGGTATATTGATCTTCCAGGACCTCTGTGTTGTACCTCTCATGCTCCTTACCCCTGCTTTGTCCGGAGTCGGGATAAATATAATGGATGTGGTCATAAGAATTGGTAAGGCAAGCCTTATCATAGCAGTTGTCCTCCTGAGTGCACGATGGGTTGTGCCAGCCCTTCTCCACCAGGTTGTGCATACAAAAAGCAGGGAATTATTTATTATTACCATAATTCTCCTCTGTCTCGGTATCGCACTTCTCACATCAAGGTTTGGTCTTTCCCTTGCCCTCGGAGCTTTTTTAGCCGGACTTGTCATATCAGAGTCAGAGTATTCTCATCAGGCAATGTCAGATATATTGCCGTTTAAGGATAGTTTTATCGGTCTGTTTTTTGTCTCTATCGGTATGCTGATGGATGTCGATTATATTTTAAGTAATTCCCTTAAGATAGCTATCGCAGTGTTATTGATATTCGGGCTTAAGATACTTACCGGTACTGCCGCCTCTCTCATAATAGGAAGCCCTCTCAGAACTTCCATTCATGCTGGGTTCGGTCTGTCACAGATCGGTGAATTTTCCTTTGTCCTCGCAATTGCGGGAAAGGCATCAGGACTTATCACAGAGGAATTTTATCAGATATTTCTTTCTTCTTCCATAATCACCATGATGACGACACCTTTTGTGTTCAAAGTCGTTCCCCCTCTCTCAAGCTGGATAACATCAAGGCATTTATTCAAAAAAATAAGCAGACTCAGAAAAATATCCGAAGAAGAGGTGTTTCCGAAAAGGAAACATGATCATGTAATTATTATTGGTTTTGGTCTGAATGGAAGAAATCTGGCGAAAGTGCTCAAAAAGGCCGGAATCCCCTATGTAGTACTTGAGATGAACAATGATACGGTAAGAGAGATGAGGAAAAAAGGAGAGCCAATATATTACGGTGATGGGACAAGCAGAGAAATACTCCATAAGCTGAGCATCGCAAAGGCAAGGCTCTTTGTCATTGCCATATCAGACCCCGCATCTACGAGAGGGATCGTCTCTATTGCAAGACATCAAAATCCAGCTCTTTACATCATTGTAAGGACAAGGTACTTGGCTGAGGTGGATGACCTCAAAACACTCGGCGCAAATGAGGTTATTCCGGAGGAGTTTGAGACTTCAGTAGAGATCTTTTCCAGAGTACTTCATCATTACCATATGCCACGGAACATTATCACAGAACATATAGATACAATCAGAAAAGACAACTACAGGGTTCTCAGATCTGTAACGTTGCCCGGGAAACATTTAGCAGAAAGATACGAATTGCTGAGAGAGATGGAGACAGAAACATATCTCATAAAGGATATATCCAGGGTGGATGGTCATTCTATTAAGGAACTCCGCTTCAGGACCGAGACAGGGGTCACAATCATTGCCGTTCAACGAGGTGAAAAAGTCTATCAAAACCCGCCACCCGAATTCATCCTGAAAAGAGGAGACACTCTTCTTTTGATTGGTAAAAAGGAAGACATCGATCGCGCCATAGAATATCTTGAATCAGACAAATTACTGGGCAAGAATCAACGATAATTCGATAAGAGGGATTAGATGCTTCTCTGGCTTGGATTTTTAGTCTGTACTTCTGTAATTTTTTATTCAGGCACAAAGCTTTCAAAGTATGGTGATATAATCGCCGAGAAGACAGGCATTGGAAGGACATGGGTCGGTGTGGTTCTTATGGCATCTGTCACATCCCTTCCCGAGCTTGTTACAGGAATAAGCTCTGTTACCTATGCAAGGGTTCCTGACATTGCTGTAGGTGATGTCCTGGGAAGCTGTGTGTTTAATATGCTCATCCTTGCCTTCCTTGATGCCCTTCACCAGCCGATGCCTCTTTCTGCAAAAGCACACCATGGACATGTTCTCTCTGCAAGTTTTGGAATATTCCTTCTTGGCATAGCTGCTACAAGCCTGTTTTTAGGCAATCGTCTTCAGTCCATGGGCTGGATAGGACCTTATAGTTTATTGTTCATCGTTATCTATTTTATTGCTATGAAACTGATCTTCTCCTATGAGAAGAGACGGATTTCTGCCTTTGTGAAAGAAAAGGCTATTGAATTGAGATATAAAGAAATCTCAACAAAAACAGCTATCGTCAATTATAGTATCAACGCTATTGTTGTCGTTATCGCTGCGGCTTTTTTACCAACAATTGGTGAGGAAATTGCAGAGACAACCGGTCTTGGCCAGACCTTTGTCGGTAATATCTTTATAGCCCTTTCTACATCCCTTCCAGAGATTGTTGTATCAATGTCTGCTGTTAAAATAGATGCCATAGATTTAGCCATCGGTAACCTATTTGGGAGCAATATTTTTAACATCTTCATTCTTGCCATTGATGATATCTTTTTTGTGAAAGGGCCTCTCCTTGTTTATGTGAATCCAAATCATATAATTGCTGCTTTATCTGCCATTGCCATGACAACTATCGCAATCATAGGCTTAACCTATCGTGCAGAGAAGAAGAAACTGTTCTTGGCATGGGATTCTATCTGTATATTGTTGGTCTATATTGTTAATCTGATGTTGCTGTATATGTTGAGGAGTTGAAACTACCTTTCTTTTGAAAGTTCCCGGACTAATAGGCACAGTACTTTTTATTGCCTTAAACTTGAATAAATAGAGAAAAACTTGTATAAAGAAAAGGGGTAAGTAAAAATGCCTATTGCAATACTTACATCAAGAGGCCAGATAACAATACTATAAAGAAGTAACAAGGAGATTTCTATCGTGAGAATTGATGAGAGCATGAAAGTATTCTTAAGGGAATTATCTGAAAAGCGAAGCGTAAAGACGGTTGAAAAGTATGAATATGTGTTAAGTCTTTTTCATGATTATCTCGCGAACTACGCTGAACTCTCTTACGAAGAACACAAGGATAAAGGTATCATTCTGACCGCTGAAACTCTTGAACTGCATGATAGGCAGGTCTCAAACTTTCTTGAATGGTTTCTGATCAGAAAGGTGATTGGTCCTCAATGGCTGAAGACCTCGGCTCCAGGCATTATGAAGGCTTACATTAAGTGGCTTGATAACAAAGATCTGCTTGCTGAAGGCTCAATGGATGATATTGATGAAATTTCCAAAAAGACTGCTAAAGACCTGCCGAGGGTTGAGAAGGCTGCAGATTTACTGTATAAGCTATGCGATAAAAACAGCTATAGATTTTCATATGAAGATTTTGAAGATGAAGATTACATGGAAGGTTACGGGGAAGTAATAGAAATTGTCGGGAACGACAAACTACACCTTGATTATGAAGGAAACAAAGCAGGTCCGATCCAGATTACTAAGGAAATCGCCAAATACCTGAAGAAAGGTGATACCGTAAACCTTGTTGTAGGGAGAAAAGGGAAACTGTGGTATCCTCTGGAGGTTGGAAATGTTTATCCAGCCTGAGGGTTTAAAGGCTGATACCTGACGGCTTTTTTTAAACGATGCCAAAAGGGGCTCAAAAGCTTTAAGCCAGATGTCGTCTAAAGCACTGATACAAATTGAATAAAACCCTTGTGTATTACCACCACAAAAGGGATAATAAGAGCATGAAAGTGGTGGAAAAAGATAGAGTTATCAGGCATGTTTCGCGACGAAAATGAGTATTAAACTATCCCCTGATGAAATTGAAAAACGCATTAAGGCCTGGGCGGATGTGACGATGCTGTCTCTTGAGCTGAAGCGTGCTGCAATAAGAAAAAGACATCCAGAGCTCGGAGAAGAGGAGATCAGGGAATTGATGCGCAAGGAGCTGTCAGTATTAAAAACAAGATGAATGATAATCCCCTCATCTCGGTGTTCAGTACAGGAGGCACAATTTTGGCCTTGCAGAAATGAACCATGAAAATCGCAGAGTCATTCATTTTAACCCTTTAAAATAAGATTCTTTTCTGTTAGAATTTGCTAAACCCTTTTCTTGCATTGACAGTTGGGGGATATCGTGCAAATAAGAACCCCGGGAGGCCGTTTTGGATAAAAAACAAACAATCCAATACTGGCTTGAATCTGCTAAGGACGACTGGAAGGTTTCAAATCATCTTTTTGAAACAAGTGATTATCCCTACTCGCTTTTTTTTGGACACCTGACCATCGAGAAGATTCTGAAAGCAATCTATGTTGACAGACTGAATGAAAGTCCACCTTATACGCATCGTCTTGTTTACTTAGCAGAGAAGACATCCCTTAATCTGACAGCGGAGCAATTAGAACTTCTTGAGACAATTACTGATTTCAATATGGAAGCAAGATATCCAGATGAAAAGTTCTCTTTTAAGAAAAGATGCACAAAAGATTTTACTGAAAAATATCTTAAAGATATTCAGGTAATTAGAGAATGGCTATTGAAACAGATTCAATAATAGAAATAATTAGAAGATACATTGAGGAGTTGGAGAAAAGTCAAATACGCATTGTAGAAGCAATAATCTTCGGGTCCTATGCTAAGGGAAAGGCAAAACCTGAAAGTGACATAGATATTGCATTGATTTCTGATGACTTTACAGGAGACAGATTTGAAGATCGGAGGAGGATAGTTCCTCTCAGGAGAATAATCGACAGCAGGATTGAACCGATACCGTTCAGACCAGAAGATTTCAATAACGGCGGAGCACT
>CAZLFE010000021.1:0-25215 GCA_964558725.1 uncultured Nitrospiraceae bacterium
CAAAATTTAACCCTCTATCCTGTCTTTGCCTTTGGTAAGGGTTCTACACTCCTCAGATATGCTGCCATAAATGGGGGCTTTGAAGACCTCAACGGAAATAATAGACCAGATCTCCAATCAGAATGGGACCAAAATAGCGATAATGAGCCTGATACCTTTTATGAAGCTACCGATGGTAATGAGCTTGAACAAGCAATCGAGAATGCTCTTTCTTCAATTCTCAGAAGAGCATCTTCTGGCACGGCAGCCTCTGTCCTTGCATCAGGTGAGGGAAGAGGAGCAAATCTCATCCAGGCTGTTTTTTACCCGAGACGCAGATTTGGTAATGACATAATCTTCTGGACTGGGGAAAATCAAAATCTTTGGTACTATGTAGACCCATTTTTTGTAAACAGCAATATCAGAGAAGATACTGTTGCAGAGAGTCCGGATAGAAAACTCAATCTTATAGATGACTATATAGCTCAGCTCTATTTTGATACTACAGCTCAATTGACAAGGGCAAGACGTTATCAGGATACGGATGGTGATGGCGATGCTGATATCGCAAAGCCAACGGTTTCCTTTGAAAACATTGGGAGTATCTGGGGAGCTGGGGAACTGTTATGGAGCAGGGATATCACCTCAGATCCGAGGTCGATCTATACAACAATAACAGGAATGAATCTGATTTCCTTGTCCACGGCAAACGCATCAGCATTGAGGACATACCTGGATGTAGCTAGCGATCTATTGGCAGAAGATGTAATCAGGTACACACATGGAGAAGGACTCACGACCCTGCGTGATGAAGATGGCAATATAGTTATCGCTGGAGTCAGTAGAGATGGAGTTTCTGGTGATGATTACAGACCAAGGTATGCAACAATTGGTTCTAATACCCATGTATGGAAGTTCGGTGATGTGATAAATTCAACACCGAGGATTGCCTCCTGGATACCGTTGAATACTTACGATAGTAAATATAATGACACACCATACAAAGACTTCATAGGAACCCTGGATTATAAAAACAGAGGAATGGTATTCACAGGAGGGAATGATGGTATGCTTCATGCTTTCAAGCTCGGAAAGTTAGAGATAATTAATGATTCGACTCCGGTAAAAGCACAGTTAACTGGTTCCAACCTCGGGAAAGAGATGTGGGCCTTTATCCCTAAAAATGCGCTGCCATATCTCAAATATATCATGGATCCAGACTACTGCCATGTCTATACTGTTGACCTCAGTCCCTTTATCTTCGATGCAAGCATTGGGGATCCAGGGTCAGGAGATGGGGATCCAGGGTCAGGAGACATTTCATCAAATGACAGAAATATGTTGGCATGGAGGACAATTCTTATCGGTGGCATGAGATACGGGGGAGCTTGCAGAAATAGCACTGGCTCCTGTAATTCAACAACGGGTGGATTGCTTGACTGTGTAAAAACACCGATTGATGGCGTTGGGTATTCTTCCTATTTCGCACTCGACATTACAGATTCTCTTGCCAACCCGGACGATCCAGCCGGCCATCCTCCGCATCTCCTCTGGGAGTTTTCAAATAATAATCTTGGCTTTGCAACAACAGGTCCAGCAGTCGTCAGAATTGGAGATCAAAACAAAAATGGCAAATGGTTTGTTGTCTTCGGCTCCGGTCCAACAGGACCAATAGACACAACTAACAATCAGTTTCTCGGTCGCTCTGACCAAAATCTGAGGCTCTTTGTACTCGATCTGAAGGATGGCTCGCTTCAGCGGACAATAGACACCAGCATTCCCTTTGCCTTTGCTGGCTCTATGCTTAGTGCTACAAACGATCCTGATGTAGATTACAAGGATGATGTCGTTTATATAGGATATGTGAAGAGGACAGGCTCAAGTCCAGATTATACATGGACCGATGGAGGAGTCGGAAGACTTATGACTAAGGAAGATGTAAACCCAAATAATTGGGTTTGGAGTCAGGTAATAGACGGGATTGGCCCTGTCACCTCATCTGTAGCACAATTACAAAATAAAAGGAAAGGTATTTTATGGCTTTTCTTCGGAACAGGAAGATATTTCTTTGAACAGGGTAGTACTACGGATGATGCAGATAATCAGAGGCGACTCTTTGGCATAAAAGAGCCCTGTTTCTCATCATCGGGTATTAACACAAGTTGTACCAGCACAGTAGGCTTTGGTACTTTGACGAATGTAACTTCCATTGGTAGTGTTCCCTCAGAAAGTACTGCTGATTCTGCAAGTTTTAAAGGCTGGTATATCAATCTCGAATCTTCCGGTAATTACACATACCTCGAAGGAGGTACCTCTGTAACCAGAGGCTATAGGGCTGAAAGAGTCATAACTGACCCGCTGGCGACAACAACTGGTCTTGCATTTTTTACAACGTATAAGCCATATAGTGATGAGTGTGGGCTGGGCGGTAAGAGCTTCATATGGGCAGTACAATACAACACAGGCGGTGCAGGTGGCGCTTTATTAAAAGGAGTGGCATTACTTCAGGTATCAACAGGCAGTATTGAACGGGTTAACCTTTCAAGTGCATTTACAGATGCCGGAGGGAGAAGAACTTCAGCAATGGAGGGTGTCCCGCCAACTGCCCAAGGTTTATCCCTACAGTTACAACCACTACCTGTAAAACGGACATTACATATAAAAGAGAGATAAAATATGGATATTGGATACAAGGTAAAGACAATGAAGAATCAAGGTATAACCTTAATAGAATTAATAATTGTGATATCAATAATTGGCATCTTAGCTGTTGCTCTCGGCTTTGAATTTAGAGGTTGGATGGGAAGCTATAGGGTCGAAAGTCAAACAAAAGAGATGTATGTTGATTTGATGAATGCAAGGGCAAGGGCAATGCAGAGAAATAGACCGCATTTTGTAGGGTTAGTCAATAATCAATATTCAATATTTGAGGATGTTAACGAAAACGGAAGTCCTGATGCTGCTGAAATATTACCCACATTCCCAAAAAGTATTAATTACAACATTCAATGGAATGGGGCTGGAAGCCAAATAACCTTTGACACGAGAGGATTAGCTACGACCGAGAGAACAATCTGCACTTCATCTACTGTTAATCCTGACTATGACTGTATTGAAATATCATTCACAAGGATAAATATGGGGCAGATAATCCCAAGAGGGGGAGCATGTAATGCTACAAATTGTATTGCTAAATAAAAATAATCTCGCTTTCCCCCTCTTTACTAAAGGAGGGTTAGGGGGAATTACAGATAAAAAAGGCCTTACCCTTATTGAGGTAATGATTGCTCTCGTGGTATTACTGATAGTCTCTCTTGCCCTGATGCAGACTGCATTAGTGTCAATCGATGCCAATATGAAGAATGTCCTTAGAGATGAGGCAGTGAACATCGCAGAGATGAGAATGAATGAGACGAGGAATATACCTTTTGATAATTTAGTGGCAGGTGCTTCAGGAGGAACGGTTTTGAGAAATTTTAGAAACATATCTAATTTTCAATATACTGTAACAAGAACGGTTACTGATCTTAATCCAGATAACAAGCAAGTGAACATAACTGTTATATGGGAATGGAAAGAAAATACGGTGGCGAATGGCAATCCCCTTATGCACAGCATAACAACACTAGTGAGGAGACCATGATTCACAAGAAAACAGCAGACGGTAGACAGCACGTGGTAGACAGCACGAAAGAGGAAAGAAAAGATTCCCTGCCTACTATTTACTGCATACTGTCTACTTGTAAAAAAGAGGCAGGTTTCACTTTAATAGAGCTACTGATTACAATGGTCATTTTTGTACTTGTTATAGCGGCAGCTTCCCAGATATTTACAGGACTGTTAACCCAATTCAAACAACAAAGCAAGATTGCAGAAACCAATATCGAAGGCATCGTAGGGCTCGAAATCTTGAGGCAAGATATAGAGCATGCAGGGTATGGGCTGCCGTGGATAATCCCTACCGGAGTAGCTTATTCTGAGGCATCAAGCTCACCAGCGAGCACATATAACGATGCCAGTAATCCTCCGAGAGCTATTTTAAGCGGAAACAATACAGCCTTTAATGGCTCAGATTATCTGGTGATAAAGTCTGTAAATGTTGCAAGGAATGCTACTGCCCAGAAATGGACTTTTCTATATCTTGGTAATACTAAAAAGGTCTGGATATCTGATTGCGAAAATGTAAATAAAGAGGCGGATTGTACCACTAAGAATACTGTCAAAATAATTGTTATCTCTCCGGGGAGCACAGATACAAACAGCAGATCCCTAGTAGTAAGAGCAAGCGATAACAAATTTTTTACACAATATAATGATACCTCAGATTTTGCACCTACAGATTCTACTGTAACCCATGTAGTATATGGTGTTGATCCTGATACAGATTTGAGGATGCCTTTTAACAGGGCTGATTATTATATATCAACTTCTAATGTGCCTCAGAGATGTGCTCCCAATACAGGAGTGCTCGAAAAAGCCACTATCAACCATAATGATGGCGGACGCAACGCAACACCACTTCTTGACTGTGTGGCTGATATGCAGGTGATTTATGGATTGGACAATGATGAGGATGGAGATTTTGTGGATGGAACCGGCACTCCACCTGACGGATATAGTGATGATATTTCCGGGTTAACTGCTCAGCAGATAAGAAACCGTATAAAAGAGGTGAGAGTCTATATTCTGGCCCATGAAGGACAAATTGACACTACCTATATTTATCCAAACAATAATATAGTAATTCCACCCCCTTCAGACCCTTCTGCCGGATTAGGAAGCACCTTTGACTTAACTATTATAACAAACTGGCAGAATTATAGGTGGAAGTTGTACACAATCGTTGCGAAACCAAATAATCTGAGGTAAACATGGCAAAGCTAAAAGCAAAGGGCAAAGAGCAAAGAGGAAGGAGAAAAGACCAGAATTTGTCATTGCGAGGCGGAGCTAAAGCAATCTCAAAGAACGAAAAAGGCGTCGCACTTGTCATGGTTCTTGTGCTTTCAGCAATTGCCCTCGCTATCATGGCGGGGTTGATATATATGTTAACTTCAGGAACTCAGATTTCAGGTGTGCAGAAGAGATACAAAACCGCATCTGAGGCTGGTATGGGTGGAATAGACATTGCCTATCAGATTATCGGTGACAGAATTTTTAATGCAGCCCAGCTCGAAAATAAATATAATTTTCTGTCTAATTTTGATGTTACCCTCAGTAATACATGTTTGAACGATAAATTACAAAAGGCAACAGCCGATTGGGATGCTGCCTGTAATAGCTCTTTGACAATTGATCCCAGCAATACAAACACCTTTGATATGAGCTTCGATCTCGGTCCCACATATACAGTGTATTCAAAAATAGTTGACACTGCTGGACTTGCGGGCACGGGCAATCCTCCGGGCAATTCGGGGCCCGATTTAGGGTTGATAAAGGGTGGGGTGGTGACCCCTAACGCAGGTGAATTTTATGGACAGAGCATACCGTACCTTTATACTATTGAAGTTGATGCAGAAAATGCAGCGAATCCATCTGAAAGGGCTAAGTTCTCAATACTCTATCAATATTGAATGCAATGATGTATTATGCAAGATCAGACAGCGCCCTTCGCTTCTGTCATCCCTTCACCTCCTGTCATTCTGAGGGAGCAGGGCGACCGAAGAATCTCGCTCAGGACAAGTCTGAGCACAGCGACACAAGAGGTATGGTTATCAATGAATAAGTTTTTCTGCTTTATAGCTCTCTTTCTATTTTTATCCTGCTCTTCAGAAAAACTTACTGATAGCACAAAAAAGTCTTCAGAAAAAGAAAGCAGAACTGCTTCCGAACAATCTCAGCCCTTTGTCTCTCAAAAGAGTGAGCCCTATTCATTGGAAATTACTCCTGTCAATGCTTCACGCAAATCAACATTAAAGGTAATTGCTCAAGGCTTTAAACTTTCTGATGCGAAGATAGAGTGGTTATTAAACGGTCAGTCAACCTTGAGCCCAATACCCTCTCAATTCAATGCAAGAGATACAAAGAAGGGTGACAATGTCCAGGTAAAGGCAATTATAGAGGGCAAAGAGATACTGTCTAATATTATAGAGATTAAAAACTCTCCGCCTGAGATTACTAAGGTTAAGATCCTCCCTGAGATATTTAAACCAGGTGATAACTTGAATGTTGATGTCTCTGGAAACGACATAGATGGAGACGAAGTATCTATCGCATATGAATGGACGAAAAACGGAGAGCCTGCCGGAAATGGCAAACGCATTAAGCTTCCTCTCAAGAGAGGCGACAAGATTTCTGTCAAAATAACTCCTTTTGATGGCGAACTTTATGGCCCTTCTGTTATTTTGCACAGAGAAATAAAGAATATGCCTCCAATGATTATTGAAGATAAGAAATTTCATTTCGATGGAAAGGCTTATACGTACCAAATAAAGGCTACCGACCCAGATGGCGATACCCTTACGTACACCCTTAAGCAGGCACCAGAAGGTATGGTTTTAGATAAAACAGGATTAATAACATGGAAAGTAAATGAAAAGGACAAGGGCAGACATCCTGTAACAGTTCAGGCAACTGATGGCCACGGTGGAGAAGCCTTATATAACTTTGATGTTACTATTGACTCTAAGAGCAAATAATTAGATAGTCCTTTCTTGAAAGCTCTAAGTCATATCTCTTTTGCTTTTCCAGCGCCTTTCTTCGTGCTTGACAAAGCATCCTGTATCTTTTTATAATTGCAACTGAAACTAAATCTCAATAAGAAAATGGTGAACTGTTCATGCTTGAGCACCGATTAACGCGTAGGCAGAGAGGGCATGAAGGTGGGAAAGGATATGAAAGGGTTGCCCTTATCGGTAACCCCAATGTTGGGAAAAGCGTCATATTCGGCCTCCTGACAGGAAAATACGCAATTGTATCCAATTATCCTGGCACAACCGTAGAGGTTTCCTTTGCCAATATAAGCCTTGGCGATAAAAAATACCTCATTGTTGATACCCCTGGTGTTAATAACCTTATCCCCATGAGTGAGGATGAGAAAGTTACAAGGGACATCCTCCTGAATGACAAGCCTTCTGTGGTTTTACAAGTTGGTGATTCAAAAAATCTCAAAAGAACCCTTCTCTTGACTGCCCAGCTTGGCGAGATGGATCTGCCTGTAATCCTTGATCTCAACATGGAGGATGAAGCCAGAGAAATGGGGATTAACATTGACATCGAGAAGCTCGGGTCATTAATAGGGGTCGAGGTAGTAAGCACCATTGCACCTGAACGTAAGGGTATGAGAGGCATGAAAGCAGCTATCAGCAAAAAGAGTAAGGTGCCAGAAATCATTGTTCAATATGATCCTATCATAGAAGAATATAGCGAGAAGGTTTCTTTTTATCTGCCGGAAGCAAATGTTTCAAAAAGGTCTATTGCGCTCATGATACTCTCAGGTGATGAAAGCCTGAGAGAATGGCTCAATAAAAATCTTAAGGCAGAAATCATCCATGAACTGGAAAAACTCAGGCATGAGTGTCAAGAAAGGTTGAAAAAGCCTATCAGTGTGATTATCAACGAGACCCGCTTGAAAAAGGCAGTCGAGATAGCAGATAGGGTCACGAAGAAGATTCCCCACGCAGGCGGTTCTCTTGCATCTACCTTCGGAAGGTTCAGCATGCATCCAGTATGGGGTATTCCTATTCTCCTTATTGTGCTTTTCGGTCTTTATGAGTTTGTTGGTGTCTTTGGCGCTGGGATCCTTGTGGGTCTGCTTGAAGATAAAATATTCGACGCATACCTCATTCCAATATTCATAAAGGTCGTAAAAATAGTTATTCCTTTTCCCTTAGCCCAGGAGATGTTCATTGGTGAATACGGACTTATCACAATGGCACTGAAATATGCCATAGGGATAATCCTCCCTCTAACCACAACTTTTTTTATAGCTTTCGCAATACTTGAAGATAGTGGTTATCTGCCAAGGCTTGCCATCATGTCTAACAAGGTATTCAATATGTTGGGATTAAGCGGAAAGGCTGTCCTTCCCATGGTTCTTGGCCTGGGATGTGGCACGATGGCAGTTATGACAACAAGGATACTTGAGTCAAGACGGGAGAGGATAATAGCAACCTTTCTCCTTGCCCTGGCAGTACCTTGTGCTGCACAGCTTGGGGTAATCATGGGGATGCTCGGAGCACTTTCTGCCAAAGCCATGTCAATATGGGTATTGAGTATTCTTGGGGTACTTCTTTTTTCTGGATATCTTGCCTCAAATATTGTGCCCGGTGAAAAACCGGGATTTTTTCTTGAGATCCCACCTTTAAGAAAGCCGACTCTTACAAATATAGCAGTCAAGACCTCAAGCAGGGTCATCTGGTATCTCAAGGAGGCTGTGCCACTTTTCATGCTCGGTACCTTTATCCTCTTTGTCCTTCACAAGCTGGCCATTCTTGACATTATCCAGAGTTTTGCCGCACCTGTTGTCGTAAACATACTTGGGCTTCCGGATAAAACAACAGAGGCATTCATGCTCGGATTTCTAAGAAGAGATTACGGTGCGGCAGGTCTTTTTGCCATGGCCGAAAAGGGTCTGCTCACACCCATTCAGTCTGTGGTAAGCCTTGTAACAATAACTCTTTTTATTCCCTGTTTAGCACATTTCTTTATGCTGATAAAGGAACGGGGAATTAAGATGGCTCTTACCATGGTGGTGATAATAATGCCGATGGCAATCTTTTTTGGAGGGTTGCTGAATTGGGTCCTCAGGCACTTTCATATAAGTATATAGACTTGCATACACGGAAATTTTATATGATAATTATTCGATTCATTTTATCTCCTTACGGAGGGTTTAAAGGGAAGACACGGGGTTATAAGACAAGTTGTTTATTATGTGGGAGGGCACATGATGTCTGAAAAGAAAAAGCTTTGTAGATTTCTAAAAGCTTCTGGGACAGAAAAGAGCATGTTTGAAGACGAGGCACTTGAGGCGATATGGGAGCTGTCAGAAGATGGAGAAGTAAATTTCACTGATCTCATAAATGAACTAGGCAATGAGAAGGAACTTCTTGAGATGCAAAAGGATGGTTTAATAGTAATCAAGGAAAATAAAGTTCACTTTACAGAAAAAGGACGATACAGGGCAAGGGACATAACAAGACGACACCTCCTCGCTGAGAGGCTTTTTGCCGATGTCCTTGCTTTAAATGATTACGAAGAGGATGCATGTCTTTTTGAGCATGCGATAAGTCCTGAAGTAGAAGAGGCTATATGCACTTTCTTAGGACATCCACCTACATGCCCTCATGGAAGAGCAATACCGAGGGGGAACTGCTGCAGACTCTACACACGAGAAGTTAAACCCCTCGTACAACCTCTCACCGATATGGAAGTCGGTACGACTGCAAGGGTTGTATTCATAACCACCCCTGCCATGGAGAAGCTTACAGCTATAGGACTTATGCCTGGAGGGACTGTTAAACTCCAGCAGAAAAAACCTTCTTATGTCATAGGCATAGATGAGACAACAATTGCTATCGATGAAGAGATAGCAAAAGGAATCTATGTAAAGAGATAGGAAATGGGAGAAAAGATATTCAGAGAACATCTTAAGGGTAAAGGCCTTAAATTTACAAAAGAGAGAGCGTTGATACTCAAGGACATTTCTTCTCGACACGGCCATTTTGACCCTGAGGAACTTTATATCGGAATAAAGAAAAAAGGACTGAAAGTTTCAAAGGCATCCATTTATAGAACCCTTCCTCTGCTTCTCGAAAGTGGCCTCATTGAGCAGGTAGAAAGAACAGAAAAACATGCCCACTATGAAAAGACTTTCGGCAGAAACCATCATGATCATATGCTCTGTATTTCATGCGGCAGTGTTATAGAGTTTTATTCTGAGGCGTTAGAAGGTCTTCAGAATAAGATATGCAAAAAAAAAGGGTTCGAGGGCGTAACCCATACTCTTGAGATAAAGGGATACTGCAGTAAATGCAGGAAGACGAGGAAATGACTTCCGCCCTCTTAATAGCCTAATCCGCTAATAATTCATATTATTCTGAGCCGAAATTTAGTCTAGATTATTCATGAATCATCTCTGGATGCCGCCAGAAGGAGACTGTATTTGTCCCGAAAATGAATTATGGGATGGGGGGATTACTTAATTTTCCATTTATGCATTTTACATTTTTTTTAGATTTATGCTAAGGTTTATAAACTCAAGAAGCATGTAGCAGAGGGCTTAGCGCTATCAGCGCAGCTGCTTTGAGCTCTCTGCTCTTTACTTATAAATGGAGGCTTAAGTGAATAAAATAGTCCTTGCATACTCAGGAGGTCTTGATACCTCTGTTGCAATAAAATGGCTGAAAGAGCAATACAACACAGAAATAATTGCCTTCTGTGCAGATATTGGTCAGGGAGAAAATACAGATGCTATAAGAGAAAAGGCATTGAAAATAGGTGCAGCAAAAGTTTATGTAGAGGACTTAAAAGAAGAGTTCGTAAAAGACTATATATTCCCCATGCTCAGGGCAAATGCAGTTTATGAGGGCTCATATCTGCTCGGGACATCAATTGCGAGACCTCTTATTGCTAAAAGACAGATTGAGATAGCTGAGAAGGAAGGCGCTGAGGCAGTTGCCCATGGTGCGACAGGAAAGGGTAATGACCAGGTGAGATTTGAACTAACCTATTATGCATTTAACCCTACCATAAAGGTTATAGCACCATGGAGAGAATGGTCATTCAATTCAAGGCAATCCCTGATTGAATATTCCGAAAGGCATGGTATCCCTGTTACAGCAACAAAAGAAAAACCTTATAGTACCGATAGGAACCTCTTTCACATCAGCTACGAAGGAGGGATTCTGGAAGACCCCTGGCAGGAACCCCCACCCGACATGTATACCATGATCGTGCCGCCTGAGAAGGCACCTGATAAGCCTCTCACTGTTGAAATCTCGTATGAGAAGGGTGACCCTGTTGCAATCAATAATGAACTTCTGTCTCCAGCAACCCTGCTTGCGAGATTGAATCACCTTGCCGGTGCACAGGGAGTTGGAAGGGTCGATATGGTAGAAAACAGGTATGTCGGAATTAAATCAAGGGGCGTTTATGAAACACCTGGAGGCACAGTTCTCCATATTGCCCACAGGGCATTAGAGTCAATAACCCTTGACAGGGAGATACTGCACCTCAGAGACTCACTGATACCGCGCTATTCTGAGCTTATATATTATGGATACTGGTTTTCTCCTGAGAGGAAAGCATTGCAGACCTTCATGGATGATATACAGAAAGATGTTACTGGTACAGTCAGGATCAAGATATATAAGGGAAATTGTTATGTCGTCGGAAGAAAATCTCCAAATTCTCTTTATCACGCCGGGCTTGCAACATTTGAAGCAGATAATGTATATAATCAGAAAGATGCAGAAGGTTTTATAAAACTCAACGCCCTGCGGCTGAGGTTAAAACACCTATTGAAATAAACGACGCAATGCATGGAGAGACGGGGAAACAGGGAGGAAGAAATATCTCCGTGTCTCCGTATCACGTCTCCGAATTGAAGATTATGATATCAGATCTCAGGTACTGGATTGCATTATCCGTGGTGCCGGATATAGGCCCTGTTTTCGCAAGGAAACTGCTTTCCCTGTTTAAGACACCTGAAAGAATCTTTGATGCAAAAATGGATGATCTCCTTTCATTAGAAGGAATAGGAATAAACAGGGCTAAAAATATAAAAGGATTTTCTCTCTGGGAAATTGTGGATAAACAAATCAGAGTTTTGGAAAAAAAGAAGATTAATGTTGTAAGTCTTCATGACCTTTCTTATCCAGAAATGCTCAGGGAGGTAGAGGATGCCCCTATTGTCCTTTACATGAAGGGAGACGTACAGCCACAAGACAGATATGCGATCGCCATTGTTGGTTCACGCAAGCCAACACCTTATGGGATATCGGTTGCAGAAAATATTTCAGGGGAACTTGCATCTATGGGCTTTACCATTGTGAGCGGAATGGCAAGGGGTATTGATTCAATATCCCATAAGGGGTCGTTAAGAGCAGGTGGGAGAACCATAGCAGTACTTGGATCTGGACTTGATGTTCCCTATCCTTCAGAGAACAAAGGTTTGATGGATAAAATTGCAGGATCTGGTTGTGTAATAAGCGAATTTCCCCCAGGGACTTCTCCTGACAGAGAAAATTTTCCACGGAGAAACAGAATAATTAGTGGACTTTCTCTTGGTGTGCTCGTAATAGAGGCCACCTCTGACAGTGGCTCCCTGATCACAACAGGGTACGCCCTTGAACAGGGTAGAGAGGTCTTCGCGGTTCCTGGTAATATAACCGCGTCCAATTCAGAAGGCACAAACGAACTCATTAAAAAAGGGGCGATCCTTACGAGGAGAGCAGAAGATATTGTTGAGGAACTCGCGCCTGTCTTAAAAGGATTTATACGATCGAAGGAGAAGGCAAATTTAGAAGTAACAGATGAAGAAAAAAACCTCTGTAACTTACTCTCCGGAGAGCCAAAGCATATAGATAGTATTTCTCGGGAGAGTGGATTACCAACATCAAAGGTACTCGAAATACTTCTCAGTTTAGAACTAAAAGGTGCTATAAGGCAAACAATGGGAAATAGGTTTTATCTCGTATGAAATCAACAGAATCGAATTACAACAGCCTTGTCATTGTTGAGTCACCTGCAAAGGCAAAGACCCTTTATAAGATACTCGGAAAGGGATTTGCCGTTAAGGCATCTATCGGTCATATAAAAGACCTTCCTGAGAAAGAGATTGGGGTTGATGAAAAGAATAACTTTAAACCCAAGTATGTGGTAATCCCGGGTAAAGAAAAAATCATTAAAGAACTCAAGAAGGCATCAAAAGATGCAGATAAGATTTTTCTTGCTCCTGACCCTGATAGGGAAGGAGAAGCAATCGCATGGCATATTGCATTTGAAATCTCAGACCCTAAATCCTTAAACGGAAAGATTTACAGGATTATTTTCAATGAAATAACAGAGCGGGCTGTACGAGAAGCAATAAAAAACCCTGGCAGGATAGATATGAACAAGGTCGATGCCCAGCAGGCCAGAAGAGTACTTGACAGGCTTGTCGGTTATAAACTCAGCCCACTTCTTTGGAAGAAGGTCAGGAGAGGGCTCAGTGCAGGGAGGGTACAGTCTGTTGCGGTAAAGCTGATTGTAGACAGAGAGCGAGAGATTAAGGCATTCAAATCTGAAGAATACTGGAGCATAAATGCCGAATTTGAGGGTTCTAAACTTCCTCAGTTCTGGGCAAGGCTTCACAAGATACATCAGCAGCCAGAAACAGGAAGCAAATTTCTCATCCCGAACGAGGACGCTGCAAATACATTAATTGAAAACCTGAAGAATAAAGAATTTGTATTAAGCAAGATAGAGCATAAACGAAGGAAGAGGATGCCTTACCCACCCTTCATTACAAGCACTCTGCAGCAAGAAGCAGTAAGGAAACTAAGATTTACCGCAAAAAAGACCATGACAATAGCTCAACAACTTTACGAGGGTATCGAACTTGCTGAAGAAGGCGCAGTAGGACTCATCACCTATATGAGAACAGATTCCTTTAGGCTAGCCTCTGAGGCACAAGAATGGGCCAGGGATTTTATTGGGAGGGTTTATGGAAAAGATTATATACCTGAGAAACCTCCTGTTTATAAGAGCAAGGCAACTGCACAGGAAGCACATGAGGCCATAAGGCCGACATATACTGAGAAAAGGCCAGAGGAGGTAAAACAATTTCTTTCAAAAGACCAGTATGCCCTTTATGTGCTGATATGGAAACGGTTCATATCAAGCCAGATGGCACCCGCACAGCTTGATCAGACGACCTTTATAATAAATACAAATCCCCCTTTACCCCCCTTTTCTAAAGGGGGGAATGGGGGGATTAATGACTTACCATCCAGTGAGTTCAGGGCATCAGGAACAGTAATCCGTTTCGATGGCTTCATGGCCTTGTATACGGAAGGGAAAGATGAAGTAGAAGAGGAAGAGGGTCTGACATTGCCAGCCTTAAAAGAAGGGGAAAGATTAAAACTCCTCAATTTGCAACCGAGACAGCATTTCACACAGCCACCACCTTATTATACAGAGGCGACACTCATCAAGGCCCTTGAGGAAAAGGGCATTGGCAGGCCAAGCACGTATGCAGCAATCCTTTCCACAATCCAGGAGAGGAAATACGTCCATAAGACAAATGGTAAGTTCTCTCCTACGGATCTTGGTATGGTAGTCAATGATTTTCTTGTTGAAAGGTTCCCTGAGCTTATAGATGTTGATTTTACTGCAAAGATGGAAGACGAGCTTGACCGCATTGAAGAGGGAAAGATGAAGTGGGTGAAAGTGGTAAAAGATTTTTATGGCTCCTTCAGCCATGACCTTGCAGAAGTTGAAAAAACGAAGGGGAGGATAAAACCAGAAGATATACCTACTGATGAAACATGTGAAAAATGTGGCCTTCCCATGGTCATACGGTGGGGAAAACACGGAAGATTCATAGCATGTTCTGGATTCCCTAAATGTAAAAATGCAAAACCTCTTCACACTGAGAGCGCAGAGCACCAGGAACAGGGCACAGAAAAAATTGCTCAGGAAACGAAAGAAGTATGTGAGAAGTGTGGTTCACCTATGGTCATAAAGACCGGACGATATGGTAAATTCCTTGCCTGTTCAAAATATCCTGAATGCAAAAATACAAGGCCACTGTCAACGGGCTTGAAATGCCCGCAGGATGGGGGGGATATCGTAGAAAGGCGTTCAAAAAGAGGGAAACCTTTCTGGAGTTGCAGGAACTATCCAGCATGCCGATTCGCTTTATGGTATAAACCTATACCTGTAAAGTGTCCTCATTGCGATGCGGAGTTTCTCCTCGAGAAAAGGGATAGAACAGGAAAAGTAACACATTTCTGCCATGACAAGAAATGCGGATACAAAGAAGAGATAAAAGAGACAGACCTCGGTCTTAACTCTTAATCCTGATGAGGCCATTTATTATAGGGATTGGTGGTGCACGCAGCAAGGTTGGAAAGACCACCATTGCCTGCCAAATCCTCAAGAAACTGCGCAGATGGGGCGCCATAAAATATACCAAGACTTCATTCTACAGTTCTATAGTTGACAGCCCTGAAATATTGAGACAGAAAAACAAGGACACCAACAGGCTCCTTGATGCTGGCGCACAGGACGTACTCTGGGTTCAATCACCACCTGAAGACCTCAAAGAAGTTCTTCAAATAGCCATTGATAGGCTTTCACATCTAAAGGGAATCATCCTCGAAGGAAACAGTGCGGTTGAGGCTTTAAAACCTGATATCGTAGTATTTGTTTCTGGAAATGAAGGACTCAAGAGAGGTGCAGAAAAAATCCTCAGCATGGCTGACGCCGTTATCTTCGACAATAATCCCCCGAAAGAAACTCCCAAAACTGTTAAAAGATTCCGTCTCAATAATGAGGAAGAATATGTAAACTTCATAATAGGACTTGTAAGTGAAGGCGAAAACAGGAAAACAGCTCAATAGCCTGTTATGAAAGGTTTAAAAATATGGTAACCGTTCCATCCTTTTTAGAGAAATATTTAACGAAAGAAGAAATAACAAAACTTCAAAAGAAGGATGCTCTTCATACAGACCAATTTAAGGAACTCACTCTCATAAGACTCGCACAGGACTGCAAAAATTACCCAAGGGGCACTATTTTTCATGAGGGTGGTCTCATACCAGGCTACCCAAGAATAATGAGGGTTTTACATCTTGAAAATGGAATAAAACGCTACTTCAAAGAAAGATTCTACATTGAGGAGAAGGTTGACGGGTACAATGTCAGGATAGTAACAATAAATGGGAATCCCCTTGCTTTTACCAGGGGAGGTTTCATCTGTCCTTTCACAACAAACAGAATTCCGGATCTGATTGATCTCAACTTTTTTCATAAGTACCCAGGATACGTAATTAACGGCGAGATTGTAGGTCCTGGCAGTCCCTACAACACAGAGATTATTCCTTATATCAATGAAGATGTACTCTTCTTCTCCTTCGATATCTTCGATATGAGGAGCAGAATAATTTCTATAGAGGAGCGTTACTCAATCCTCGAGCAATTCAAAATCCCACAGGTAAGAAGATGGGGACATTTCAGTGTGTCTGATGTGGATACAGTAAGAAAGGTTGTTCTTGAACTGGATAGAGATGGAAGAGAAGGCATCGTCATAAAACCGGTCTCCAATGGAAAGCAGATCAAATTTGTCACCCTTTCATCGTGCCTCAGGGATTTACAGGCCACATCTGATCTTATAACAGAGCTTCCCGCAGGGTTTTACATACAGAGGATCCTCAGGGCGATCTTCTTTTGCCATGAATTCGGTGTTGCACTAGATGATCGCTACCTCCTGGAATCTGCAAAGGCACTGTACCTGTCGCCACAGAGGGTCTTGAAAGAGGTAGCAGACGGTGGGAATGTAAGAGAATCTTTCGAGATTAACGCGAGAAGTAAAAACACGATATATGAATTAATAGAACATCTTAAACGATCCGGGGTTAGTACAAAAATCCTTTCAATAGAAAAGATAGGTGATTACTACAAAACGAAATTTCAAAGGATTTATACCGAAGGAACAAGGGAAATCCGCCATAAACTGATGGGGCATGGATTTTTTGACTAACTTTTATTGTTCATAAAATCAGGGAGAATATAGTTTTTGAGCGGATTGTCGAAGCGACCCTCGGAGGTCGATACGACCGAGAATGAGCGAAAAATACTATATCCTCCCTTCTGGATATATTTATGAATTAAATGTCTAAAAAAAGTGAGTATCTCCTATTTGACTTTGCCTGTGAGGAGACCCGATCTTTTTATTGCCCCAAGGAGATAATTCTTAAATTTCTCCGGGAATAACCATTTTATTCCTAACTTCTCTGCCCATTTTATTAAGCCTTGATCAGCGGTAACCAGCAGGGCGTCCAACTCCATTGCAAGCAGGAGAAGGTCAACATCTTCTTTACTGTCTATTATGCCTTCTCTCAATGCCTCTCTATATTTCCGCCTCAGGTCTTGAATAATTTCATCTGAACTTTTTGTTTCAACACTTCTGACAGCCTTCTCAGCTATCCTCAGCCCCTTATTTATCCTCTCCCTTATGTCCTCTATTAATTCGTATAACAGGAATGCTGGACATTTTAATTCGTGTTTTTTGGGAGGCTTTTGATGGAGTATCAGGAGTAAGTCCTCAGGTATCTTATCCTTTTCAACAAAATGCAGGAGCTCCTCAAAAATTGATGGGGGCATATAAAACTCGAGTATATAGATCTGAGCAGCCAAGAAAAGGAATGCCTCAAGAGCCTCTGTCGGTGTACTGCCAAAGCTCTTTCTTACATCGGGATTTACAAAAAGGCTGGTATCTAATACAACCCTTTGTGGATAGAAAGTCCCTTCAAACTTACTCGAAGGGACTTCTTCAGTATTCGTTTCCTTTTTACTTTTTTTTGCGGCCATCGAAAGCATCCAGCATCTTAAAGTCTCTTCTCCCTATAAATTATCAATAAAAGGAACTTAAAAAGTAAAGCATGAAGAGAACCTTGCTAGCAAGAATGCTTGATTGGATATGAACTATCTGTTATAATGAACAAATGTTTTTACGATTATTTTTAGTCATATTTTTCATACTCATTCCTTCTCTGGCCTTTGCATGGGGGCCTTTAACTCACACCTATCTTGGTAGCGAGATTTATTATTTGGGTTCTCTCTTGCCTGTGTGGGTATTCAACCTTTTAAAGAAGTACAGAGGTGACTACCTTTATGGAAATCTTATGGCTGATATTATTCTGGCAAAGAACCTTTTGCCTTTAGAAAAGAATTCCCATAGCTGGGAGGTCGCATTCAGTCTTTTAGAAACTTCAAAAAAATCTTCAGAAAAGGCTTTCTCCCTTGGCTATATAAGTCATCTGGCAGCTGATACCGTCGCTCACGGCATATATACCCGCAGAAAAAATATTGAGCATACCTTTATTGAACTGCGGGCAGACAGCCTTATTGACAGGAAATACTGGGTTCAAGCAAGAGGTATTGACAGAGTTATTCAATACAGAAATGATAGGTTCCTTGAAAGATCTCTTGATCGTGTATTTTTCTCTTTCAAAACCAATAAAAGGATATTCAAAGGGATGCTCTTCCTCTCGGGCCTTAATAAGGAAAAATTTGGTGATTTCATCGATAGGAATCTTTTAATCCCTTTCAAAAAAGAGGACATTAAGAAGCTCCACGAAGAATCACTTCACAGTATTATTGATGTCCTCCGTAATGGTGATCGCTCTGCTGTTCTTAGGAAAAACCCTATTGTAAGATAAGACTCAGTGAATAAGATTGTTTGCATATTTCTTATTGCCTTCTTTATTTCCGGGTGTGCAGGAGCTACGAAGCCTACATACCGGGAACTGCCTAAAGAGAAACCCCTCGCAGTAAAGATAAATGGCGTAACTCTTCGGCTCATATCTTTTGGCTACACAAAGGGTTGGTCTGAGCTTGAAGTATCAATAGCAAATGAGACGGATGAGGAAATATATTTTGATGCAACCCAGGTTTTCCTTACGAATGAGAAGGGATATGATCTTATTCCTCTCAAGGCATATGAGGTTAACGAACGGGTTCATAGAAAAACCGGTAAGTGGATAACACCATTGACGGTCGGTGCAATTGCTTCCGGCATTGCGGCAATAATAGCGCCTTCCTCACAGGATAGGACAGCCTTTGCCAGGGCTGCCCTCGCCCTTGCAGGTGCAGCAGGCACTGCTGAACTTGCAAAGAGACAGACTGCTGGGGCTGACATTCAAAGAAAGGAAGACCTTCTCCTGAAAAGCTATAAAATACCACCCCATTTACAGCTTGGAGGAGTTTTATATTATCGAGCCACAGAGGATATAAAAGGAGTAAAGGCATTTATTACGGTCAAAGGGACTGAGGAATTTTTCCATATCGAGTTGTAAGAAAACTATTCCCTAATGCCGGAGCTTTACCCCGTAGAGGAATGCCCCATGGCTTGTCATGAGGATGCTAAACCCCGTTGATGATATCTACGGGGCAAAGTAAGGAATCTCCTGATTTTGTAATGGGGTTCAATGCCCCGACCCGTTGCAATTGCTACGGGTCCCATGTACAATTCCAACGGAGTTTATTTCTTGTAAATCTTCTTCATTATCTCAGGGAACTTGCTTTTGAAATCCGGGTATGCCCTGCCAAGAAAAAGTTTTAGACCCTTGAGCTCGAGCTTTATATCCTCTATTTCTTTCAGGGAAGAGCTCAACTCTTCTAACTTCTTTGTCAATGTTACGAGTTCCTTATCGAGGAGATTAGTCCTTTCTTTTAACATTCTTTCTTCCTTCAATTTTCTTCTCCTTTTTAAACCTTACATTTTGTAAAGACATAGCTTTTCTCGAATTCTCTTTAAGCCCTCTTATTATCTGTACTCCTGCTGATGTTCCTATTCTTGTAGCACCAGCCTTGAGCATATCGAGAACTCGCCCGGGCGTCCTTATACCACCTGCAGCCTTGATGCCTGCAGTATCTCCAACAATACTCTTTATAAGTCTTATGTCCCTCAATCGTGCACCATGAGGTCCAAAGCCAGTAGAAGTCTTTATGAACTCTGAACCTGCATCCAGAGCTATTTTCACAGCTTTCCTCTTTTCATTGTCATCAAGGTAGCAGGTTTCGATTATCGTTTTATGGATGTGCCCTTTTGTTGCCATTATCACATTAGAGATATCTTTTTTGACAGTCATCCAGTCTCTTGATTTCAGGGCACCTATGTTAATCACAATGTCAAGCTCATCAGCACCGATGAGGGTAGCATGCATAGCTTCATAGACTTTTACCTCTGTAAGGGTCATCCCGAAGGGAAACCCTATCACTGTTGTAACCCTGATGCTACTGCCCTTGAGGAACTCCTTAGCTTTCTTTATGAAGCTGGGATGAATACAGATAGAGTGAAACCCAAATTGCCGTGCCTCTTCGCAGAGCCTCTTTATGTCAGTATATGTGGCATCAGGCCTGAGCAATGAATGATCGATAACCCTTGCTATATCTTTCGGATTCTGCATCTGCGCCATCTTATTCGTATCCCCAGAGAGATGGCCCTTCAGCCTTAACATTTGCCACATAAGCATTTACTTCCTCTCTGTATGCCTTATGAAGGAGTTTTGTAATGTTGCCTACCGCATACTTCTGGTCGTCAACCTTTGAGACTGGCATGACCTCCATGGTTGAGTTCGTAATAAAGACCTCCTCTGCCGAGTAGAGATCCTCCTTTGTAAATTCATCTTCTTTCACCTTTAATCCATCTCTCAGGGCAAGATCTATGACTATCCTCCTTGTTATACCATCAAGTATCCCGCATTCAAGAGAAGGCGTGCAGAGAACACCATTCTTAAAGAAAAAAACATTGCAGACTGTGCCTTCCGTGAGCTTCCCGTATACATTCAGCATAATCACCTCGTAAGCGTTCTTTTTTTTCGCTTCGATCTTAGCGAGGATATTATTGAGAAAGTTCAAGGACTTTATTTGAGGATTGATTGCCTCTTTGAAGTTTCTTCTCGTTTCAGGAATGATGAGGTTTATGCCTTTTTCATAGAATGACTTCGGATAGTCCTTCATCTCCTGTGCAATGATGACAATGGTAGGCTCGGGGCAGAGGTCAGGATCAAGGCCGATAAGTCCATAGCCCCTCGATACCGTCAACCGGACAAAGGCGTTCCGAAGAGAGTTTGCTATGAGAGTATCATAAAGAGAGGTTTTTAGAGAGTCTGCGTTAAGGGGAACCGTAAGTCCTATCAATGACGCAGAGCGATAGAGTCTTCTGAGGTGTTCATCAAGCATGAAAGTGACCCCATCATAGACCCTCATCGTCTCATATATCCCATCTCCATAAAGGAAGCCATGGTCAAAGACAGAAATCACTGCTTCTTTCGCAGGCACGAGCCTTCTGTTTATATAAACTTGCATGGCCTTAATTATACCAACAATTTATCTGACTTTGGATAAAAGCTTTATTTCTTGACTCATAAAGACATTTTGAAGGAAATACATTTTAGGTCTTTATTCAGACTGACCAGAGATGCCCTTTATGAGATCTTTTTTGCCGATGATTCCGACTAATCTCCCTTCCTGTAAAACAGGTAAGAGATGTATCTTTTTTTCCGTCATTATTGTGGCAATATCCTCCATGGGCATATCTTCATTTACAGTAACCAAATCTCTCGTACATATCTCGCCTACAGTAGATGCAGCCATCCTTTTAATCTCTTCCTCCAGTCTGCTTGTTCCAAGTGGAATAAAGGCATCGAACAACCTTAATATGGTAGGGATATGGAGCCTCTTGTTTTTGCCTATGAGGTCATTCTCCGTAACTATTCCTATCAAATTACCATCTTCATCAACTACGGGAGTACCGCTAATTTGGTGTTTTATGAGTGTCTGTGCCAGATCTTCTATTGTGGTAGCTGGTTTGACTGTTATTACATCCTTTGTCATTATATCTTTGGCTTTAAGCATGATTTCTCCTTACATTGATAAATTTCTGCCTTTTCACAAATTCTACCACAACCATGTTCTCTGTACAGAAGAACTATGAGAACTCCTCTTCAGAAACAACTTCTCTTTTTATCTTTGATATGAGCTCCTCAAATGTTGGCAAGACATCTGTTCTCAATCTTCCAGCAACTAATACATACATGATATCATCGCCGGCTTTGAGGGTCCCTTCATTTATCCAGGCCTTGATTGCCACAATACCATCTCTCTTTCCAAATTCTGTCATGAGGAAGTTTAGTTTTGCTTTATCATAAGAGAGATGCATCCCTTTCACACTCTTTCCATCTTTTGAAGTAGCCCTCACGACTCCATTATGAATAAGGATCATCCCGAGTTCTTGAGGGTCTGAATTCTGTTTTGCCTCTGCTATCCATTGTTCAATCACGTGCCTCGACTCCCTTTTTGATCTTCCTTGCGTTTCCCGGATATCTTATCAACTCTTTCATATCATGATCATATCAAACTATTCTCACTTTTCTCTATAAAAACCTTGACTTCCGTCTAAGATGTAGCCACAGGCTTTAGCCTGTGAATTAAGAAATAAACAGAGCCCCTTAAACCTTAAAAAATTCCCAAATTCAAAAGCTATAATAACTGACTCATTATCCTTATATTAGAAAGGATGAAAGTGCCAGGAAAAAAGATAGAATAGAAGTCCAGCTATTTTTTCAAAAGGAGGAGAATGTGAAAGGAAAGGTTGTGCTCATAACCGGTTCCAGTTCAGGGATCGGAAGGGAAACAGCATACAGGTTTGCACAAGCCGGAGCGAAACTCGTTCTCTCCTATAACAGGGGGAAAACCAGGGGTGAACAGGCCGAAAGGCGTTGCCGGAAGCTCGGCGCAGAAGACATCCTGTTTCTCCATCTTGACGTGACGGATGACAGAAGCATTTCGGATTCTGTCAAAAGGGTTCTGAAGAAGTATGGCAGAGTTGATTTCTTCATCAATAATGCAGGGACGGGAGTTTTTGTTCTTTTCAAGGAGCATACGATGAAGGATATCGAGAGGCAGATCAGGACGAACCTCGAAGGCCTCATAAAGTTGACCCGTGCCTTTCTTCCTCATATTAAAAAAGGGATAATCAACATAGCCAGTGCCGCAGGCAAGACCGCATATGCAGAGATGTCTGTCTATTGCGGGACGAAGTTCGGAGTCCTGGGCTTCACGCAGGCTCTTGCAAAGGAACATCCGCGTCTCAGGATCTGCTGTGTTAATCCCGACATGACAGCCACAAGGCTCACCGGATATGAGGGCCGGCCTCCCTCGGAAGTGGCAGAGGTTATTTTCAAGGTCGCATCAGGCGAGATAAAAGTAGCGCATGGTGGGGATGTTGATGTGTGGAAGATAATGAAGTAAGCCGATGGTACAATATGAACTTGAGAATTCCTGTAAGAACTTTGGAGGGAACAGATATCAAGGTCACGATCCTCGGCCTCGGCGGCGAAGGTGTACTGAGGACATTCGGTTATGACCGGGAAGCCTATACATTGATCAACATGGCAATTGACCTCGGGATAAATTACCTTGAATCTGCCCGTGCATATTCAGGTAGCGAGGGATATTATGGAAAGGCTTTAAGAGAGAGGAGAAAAGATATTTTCCTTACGAGTAAGTCCCATGCCAGGGATAAGAAAGGCGCACTAAAGCATCTGCATGAGACCTTAAAAAATATGGAGACCGACCATCTCGATTTATGGCAGGTTCATGACGTAAGGGAAAAGTCTGATGTAAAAGAAATATTCGGCCCGGGAGGAGCAATCGAGGCATTTGCAGAAGCAAAAGAAAAAGGCATTGTACGCTTCATAGGGGTGACAGGGCACCATGATCCTGACATACTGATAAAATGTATCGAGATGTTCGATTTTGATACTGTTCTTCTACCGGTGAATCCGGCCGAACCATTCTACAAAAGCTTCCTCGATAAGGTGATCCCGATCGCAAAGAAGAAACAGATGGGCATTGTAGGGATGAAGGTCTATTTCAGGGGATTCGCGTCAAAAATCCCATGGTATAAGACAATGGAACCCTTTCTCCATTTTGCACTCTCTCACCCGGTAACGACGGTAGTGATTGGATGCGACAACATTGAGCAGCTTGACGAAAATGTGACATTTGCGGCACGTTTCAAACCGATGCCGGAAAAACAGATGAAGACCCTTATGGAAAAAGTAAAACCCTTCGCCCGTCAGCTTATGTACTATAAACCATAAAGGCCGCTCTCCTTATTTACTCTTCGGCCTTCACCTTTTGCCTCTCTTTTTCAGCCTCTCTGTTTCATCTGGGGTGATTCTAATCACTGTGATTCCTAACTCCCTGCTTATAAGATGTAGCTATGAAACTTGTACATGAAAAAGAAACAACACGAGCCAGTGATGAAAGTAAGAACGGTAACCGTAGCCATTTTGCAGTAAAGGTATGGAGTGAAGTATTGCAGGCGCACCTGTGGGTAGTTGCTGATGAAAAAGACATTGAGGTTTTCACAAGTCATGGCCTTACAGGGGAAATCTATACAGTTGATGAGATACGAAATGCAATTGCATTGACAGGGGTTCAATGAAGGCTCTTCATACGATACTCTTCGATGACTGAGACGAGGCATCGGTTCTTGAAAAAATATAAAGACAGTATCTTCAGACTTATGAATCCTGAAAATATGTTAAAAGGCAGAATAGCCGAAACTTTGGTAGAGGAGCTTTTGCGCCAATCTGGCAATATCGTTTACAGGTTCGGCTACGAAGCAATTGTCCAGAATTTAACGCAACTTGAGAAAAATTTCGATCGCAACAGTGAAGTAGGAAAGAGAATCAAGGTAATGCCTGATTTTATTGTAATTGACAAGAGAGGGAGTCCTGTATTTTTGGAAGTAAAGTTTCGTCGGAAACCAGAGTTGCATAAAGACGATTACGAAAAGTTCGAAAAAATAAATAAACTTTGGTCGGCAAAAATAATTTTTGTAAATTGCTACGAACAACCATATTTCAGGGTTTCTGATCCACCTTTTATTGATGAGTATAAAAACTTAATACAAAAACCACTGCTCCAAGAAACAAACTGGGAAATTGATCAAAACCTTTATGACATCTACGAAGATTTGGTCTACCGGTATTTAACCCTTAGTATGGCACTGTCTGAAAACATTGACTTGCCGAGAGTTACTTCTTGTGTCAGGTCTTGATACAAAAGGGTAACTGCGTCAGCAGGCTCGTATCCTTTCATTCATCTTTCTAAAATTCATCTCGACATGTAAAGCAAGTCCTGACTCTCTTCTCTTGCAGTGGAACCGCAACAAAAAAGGGAGCTTTTGTCAGTCCGCTGGAATGGTCAGTGACGTGGTCTGCAGAGAACTGATTTTTTCATCAAGAATATCAAGAAGCTCGATAAACTTCATTTGATCAGAAAAATGCTTTAAAGTAAACATACTTACAAAAATAGCAAAAAGCCCATCAAGACCAACAAACGGCCGTATTCCGAAAATATGTAAAATTAGTAAAATTGCCATTACTAATAAAGCTATTGCTCTATATATTACGAGACGTTGATACTTTCGTTTTCTTAATTCAGGATCATTTACCAGTTTTCCTAATTCGCCTCTCATAACTCTTTTGTTAACCATTATTATCTCCTTTCTTACAC
>CAZLFE010000022.1:0-25027 GCA_964558725.1 uncultured Nitrospiraceae bacterium
GGATACTCAGATACGAACATAAGATATACCCTGAGGCTATAAGATTATTTTCAGAGGGGAGAATAGAAATAGAGGGCCGTACGGTCAGAATTAAGGGATATAACCCTATAGATACCTACATGATAAGCCCTTCTTTAACAGAATAAGGT
The DNA here is from genome assembly GCA_964558725.1 of uncultured Nitrospiraceae bacterium. Lineage (GTDB taxonomy): Bacteria > Nitrospirota > Thermodesulfovibrionia > Thermodesulfovibrionales > SM23-35 > DASPRG01. The sequence goes on from CAZLFE010000022.1 coordinate 150, forward strand.
ATGAGAATTTCAGGAGGCCTTGCAAAAGGTAAACGGATATCAACAAAGAAGCTTTTTTCTCAGTCATCAAAAAAGGATGAGGAGCTCAGGCCTACTTCTTCTAAAGTCAGGGAGGCACTATTTGACATCATAAGGGATAGAATTGAAGGGGCAAGCTTTGTTGATCTTTACGCCGGTACTGGCACAGTTGGACTTGAGGCATTGTCGAGAGGCGCGGGCAAAGCAGTCTTTGTAGAACCTAACAGGTTAAGGTCTAAAGCCATTAAAGAAAATGCTGTCAAGCTCGGCTTTGGTGAAAAGGTAACTGTCGTCGAGAGAAAGGCACAGGAATTTCTTAAAAAGGCTTCTGTTGAAAAAAAGAGGTTTGATATCTTTTTCGTTGACCCACCCTATTTTTCAGAGGAGATAATGAAGACCCTTCCGATGATTGGAGAAAAGGGACTTTTAAATGATAAAGGTACAGTAATCGTAGAACATTTCTTTAAAAGAAAATTGCTTGAAGCGGTGGGTGAATTAAAGATGATCAAAAGCTATAGATATGGAGATACAATGCTAACGATTTACACAAAAAAGAAAGAATCAGAAAATATTGGAGGTCTCGGTGAAGAAGATTGCTGTTTATCCAGGAACCTTTGATCCTTTCACTGCTGCACATATAGACCTAGTAAAAAGAGCCCTCCGGATATTTGATGAAATAATAGTCGCTGTTGCACCAAGCCAGAAAAAAAGTCCTCTTTTTACTCTCGAAGAGAGGCTGAACATGATTAAAAAATCTGTAGAGGGTCTTGAGGGCGTCAGGACCGAGGCATTCCATGGTCTGCTTGTAGATTATGTAGAAGTAAAAAGGGGGACTGCTGTCATAAGGGGTCTGAGGGCTGTCTCTGATTTTGAGTATGAATTACAGATGGCCCATATGAACAGGAGACTGAATAAAGATATAGAGACAGTCTTTCTCATGCCGAGCGAGGAATACAGCTTCCTGACTTCAACAATGGTAAAGGAAGTTGCATCCTTTGGTGGCTCTGTAAAAGGTCTGGTTCCGGAAATGGTTGAAAAAGCATTAAAAGATAAATTTAAGATCGTTGAAGATATGATCGAATAAGTTTGACCGCCGACGGTCAACGGCTATGATGCCTGTTTCGACTATCGGCCATGTCATGTATCTTTTTCACATTGCCTTTGCGCGTACTCAATATGCGCTTCGCAACCTCAGCCTTAAGACCAAAGAAACGTAGTACTCTGTTCAGGGTTTAGATATTAGAATTGAGAGCTTTAAAAGGAGAACTGTGGTTAAGGAACACTTTTGATTGATAACAAGGAGGGCTGATATGGCACATCGTGTACTTTCAACGCCGCCTCACTTTAATACAAGCAAAGTCGGCGAGGTTTGGAGAGTTCCTTATCAGAAACGGGCTGAGGAAGCACGAGAGTGGGTAAGGCAATATAACATAACACCGGCAGCCAATGATCTATTTAAGATCTGTTTAATAGCCGTAGACGTGCAGAATTCTTTTTGCATACCCGGTTTTGAATTGTATGTCGGTGGACGTTCAGGTACAGGTGCTATTGACGACAATCGAAGGTTATGTGAATTCATTTATCGGAACCTCGATATTATCACCCAGATTTGCCCAACCATGGACACACATCAGGCAATGCAGATTTTTCATTCCATCTATTCGGTGAATGATAAAGGAGAATACCCGGCACCTTTTACGCTCATCTCTCGAGAAGATGTGGAGAGAGCTGTATGGAAGTTTAATCCTATGCTTTGTTATAGCTTACAGGTTACGGAAGATTATGGGCAGCAGCACCTTCTGCACTATACAAAAAAACTGAAGGAGGGCGGTAAATATGATCTCACTGTATGGCCTTATCACGCCATGTTAGGCGGCATCGGCCACGCTTTGGTTGCATCAGTTGAGGAAGCTATCTTCTTTCATTGTATATCCCGATATAGTCAGCCTGATTTTCATGTCAAAGGAGACAGGCCGTTAACCGAGCACTACTCTGTTTTGGGTCCAGAGGTGCTGGAAGGCCCGGAAGGCGAGCAAATAGCCCAGAAGAGCGAGAAGTTCTTCAGAAAGCTGTTACAATTTGATGCAGTAATCATCGCCGGGCAGGCCAAGAGTCACTGCGTGGCCTGGACAATTGACGACCTGTTAGCAGACATTCTCGCTCAGGACAGGCGGCTGGTCGAGAAAGTTTATCTCCTTGAAGACTGTGCTTCTCCCGTCGTTATCCCTGGAGTTATAGACTATACGGACCCGGCGGACGCCGCATTCCAGAGATTTGCTGATGCAGGGATGCATGTAGTCCGTTCCACCGATCCCATTGACAGCTGGCCAGGCATCAAGTTATAAGAAAGGTTGAATATCTGACAAATAGAGAGATAAATGGGATGGTCATTGAATAAATAAAAACCATATGCTAATGTAAATAAAGTAAAAATGTATTGAGTAGGTTTGACCGCAAAGGTTGGACCACAAAACCATGAGCCCGCCCAGAAAAAAGGTGCATGTGTTCATCGTCTCGGACGCAACAGGGATTACGGCTGAGATGGTGATAAGTGCCGTTCTGGTACAATTCAAAGAGATAGAACCTGCCTTCAAAAAATTTCCCTACATAAAGACAAAGGAACAAATCAATGCAATTCTGACACAGGCTGAGGCAGTACAGGGTATCGTTATTTATTCCCTTGTCTCACAGGAACTCAGGGCATGGATCAGAAAAGAAAAGCGGAGAATAAATGTCTATACTATCGATCTCCTTGGTCCACTCCTTGACCGAATGAGAAAGCTTTGGAACTTAAATCCCATGTTGAATCCAGGACTCTTTAGAGGTATCGGAGAAGAATCGTTTCGCCTTGCCGAAGCTATTGATTTCACCCTGAGGCATGATGACGGACAAAGCATAGACACCTTGGAAATGGCAGATCTTATTATTCTTGGCGTTTCAAGGACATCTAAGACTCCCACCAGTCTTTATCTTTCATGTAATAACAATTTGAAAGTTGCTAATATACCCATTATTCTCAATATGAAACCACCAATTAAGGTCTTTATACCCAAAATCCAAAAGGTAGGCTTCACCATTTCACCTGAGAGACTCGCCTTTATCAGGCAAAGGAGACTTAAATACGCAGGGTCCACCGATTATACAGACTTAATTAACATTAAGAATGAACTGGAATACAGTCATCGGATATTTAACCAGATCAAAGGACTGCAGGTTATAGATGTTACCAATAGCTCCATTGAGGAGGTTGCTAACAAGGTGATAGAGGGTAGACTGTAAATCAAAAATATTTAATTTGCAATTATGAATCAACCGAGCATAAAAAAACCCGTAAAGAAGGGGGGTAATTCTGATTATGAAGAAGAGTGATTTTGTACTGTGGTTTAAGGAACTAACTAAAGAGGATATTCCTCTTGTTGGGGGAAAATGCGCCAACCTTGGAGAACTGGTAGGTCGTATTGGCGTACCGGTACCTAATGGTTTTGCTGTCTCAGCTCATGCATACAAGGTTTTCCTTGAAAAGACAAAGGCAGACAAGAAAATTGAAGATTTCCTGTCTGATATGGATATATCTGACATGAAATCCCTTCAAGATGTATCAAAGAAAATCAGAAACCAGATTGAAGCACTACCAATGCTAAAGGAGATGGAAAAGGAGATTCTAAAAGCATACCAAGAGCTCTGTGAACAGGTTGGGAAAAAGAATGTAGCAGTTGCTGTGCGGTCTTCAGCCACAGCCGAAGACTTACCAGGCGCCAGTTTCGCTGGCCAGCAGGATACTTTCTTGAATGTCACACAGAAAAATCTTTTACCTAGTATAAAGAGGTGCTGGAGCTCTTTGTTTACTCCAAGAGCTATTGTCTACCGAAAAGAAAAGGGGTTTTCACACGCTGAAGTACTCATTAGCGTAGCCGTCCAGGAATTGATTTCTTCTCATGCATCCGGCGTCACCTTCACACTGGAACCAGTTAGTGGCGCCAAAAATAAGGTAGTTATCAATGCCTCCTGGGGTCTGGGCGAAGCCATTGTAAGTGGTCAGGTAACTCCTGATGAATATGTCGTTGAAAAGGGAACATTTCGAATTATAGAAAAACACATTGTGAAGAAAGAAAGGCAAATTGTGTCAGATAAAAAAGGGGGAACAAAGTGGGTAACGGTACCCAAAGAAATGCAAGATCGGCCGGCACTCACTGATGAAGCGATTACTCGCCTGGCACAGTATGGTGTGCAGATTGAAAATCACTATGGGTCTTCCCAGGACATTGAATGGGCTGTGGACGAGAGGGGCCGAATCTTTATTCTTCAGGCCAGGCCTGAGACAGTCCATGTTATTGAGAAAGAAGTAAAAAGCGAAGAAAGGAAGGAGCTTATGGAGCAAGAGATACTTGTTAGGGGTATAGGTGTCAGTCCGGGTCGAGGATCAGGCAGGGTAAAGATCATATTAGATGTTAAGGACATATCAAGTTTTAAGCCAAGAGATATCCTCGTTACTGAGATGACCACGCCTGACTGGGTTCCAGCCATGAAAATTGCCTCAGCAGTGGTGACGAACTTGGGCGGCAAGACATGTCATGCTGCTATAGTAAGCCGGGAACTTGGAGTCCCCTGTGTCGTAGGGACTGAAAATGCCACGAAGGTGCTGAAAGATGAAGATATGGTAACAGTTGATGGACAGCGTGGTCTCATCTTTAAGGGGGCTGCAGAGTTAGAGGAGGTCAAAGCGACAGTGGCACCTTTAGATCTATCTGGACAGGTTATAACGGCCACCAAGGTGTATGTGAATCTGTCTATTCCTGAGATTGCAAAGAAGGTAGCTCAGGAAACGAATGCCGATGGCGTTGGCCTTTTAAGGGCTGAACACTTGATGCTTAGCATTGGAAAACACCCGAGGCTCCTCTTAGAAGAAGGCGGAGATAAAGTAATGATCGACACCTTCTCACGTGGTGTCGAGCAGGTAGCTGAAGCATTCTTTCCGCGTCCCGTAGTTTATAGGTTTCTTGATTTTAAGCCTGATGAATTTCTCGAATTACCTGGTGGCGAAAAGTATGAAAGGGACCATGTGGGCCCTAACCCGATGATTGGTTATCGGGGCGAGTACAGATACACGAAGGAAGACGACATCTTCAGGCTTGAACTCAAAGCAATCAGGCAAGCAAGAGAAAAAATGGGATTCACCAACATATGGGTTATGGTTCCCTTTGTCAGGACTCTCGAGGTTTTTCAGAAGACTGTCAAGATCATGCAAGAGGAAGGGTTAGACCACAGGTCAGATAACAGTTTTCAACTCTGGATCATGGTGGAAGTCCCCAGTGCAGTCTTTATGATTGAGGAATTCTGCCGAGAGGGAATAGATGGCGTAAGCTTTGGGACTAATGATCTGACGATGCTTGTCCTCGGAGTAGACCGAAATGACACATCTGTACAGGAAATCTATGATGAGAGGAATCTTGGGGTTCTGAGAGCCATCGCATATACCATTGCCGTATGTAAAAAACGTGGCGTCACCACATCCATCTGTGGACAGGCTCCCAGTGTGTATCCAGACTATCTTGAATTCATGATTCGCTGTGGCTGTACTTCGATTTCCGTTAACCCTGACACTGTTGTTTCAGCACGAAGGGGTGTAGCCATGATAGAGCAAAAGATCCAAATGGAAAAGGCCCTGGGGATGGTATGCAAACCCAAGATAGCCAAAATCCCTATGGAAGAAATATTTTTTTGGAAACATGTAGGAGATTGAAGAACTCTCACATTGGATATCAACAAATCGATGAACATACTCTCATAAATATGAATCATATAAGACTTAAGAATTCTCATCGCTATAAAGGTTTGGTTGACTATATCGCATCAAGATGTGATTATGTAGCTGAAATTGGTATTGGCCACTTTCCTGATGTGGCCTTTGCTTTACTTAAAAGAGGTGTGCGGGTTTTTGCAACTGATCTTTTACCATTTCAATACATCGGTCTCGAAGTCATCGTAGATAATATCATGGAGCCGGATCTTTCAGCATATACTGACATTGATCTAATCTATTCCTTGAGACCGCCTTCAGAACTCGTTCCTTACATGGTACGACTTGCCAGACAGCTTTCAACTGTCTTGATTATTAAGCCCCTAACCTCTGAACATCCGGGGGGACAAATAATCCGTCATGGAAACACCACTTTTTTTCTGTGGAACAACCAATGAAACAAATTGATCCAAATAAACGCATTTCAAAGAAAAAGGTCATTTACCTGGTTGGGGAAGGCACAGGAGAGACGATCAGCAGGATTGCCAGAGCATCTCTTGTACAGTTTAACCGTGAAAATGTTGAGGTGAAGACATTTTTTCTGGTCACAGAAAAGAAATATATCTCACATATTGCCAAACAGGCCGCAGGGGATGGAGCCCTGGTAGCCTTCAGTATAGTTCAGCCAGCTTTGAGAGATTTCCTCATCCAGGAAACCGAGCGACGAGGTATAAAGGCCATAGATGTCATTGGTGATTTTATTGTCCAGCTTTCAATCTTTTTGAAAGAGAAACCAATGGCTATCCCCGGACGACAATATATCTTAGATGAAGAATACTTCCGTCGGATCGAGGCGATTAATTTTGCCGTCAAACATGATGACGGAAAGCTTCCCCAAGGTCTAAAACTTGCTGACCTGATTCTTGTAGGCCTTTCTCGGACAGGCAAGACCCCCCTTTCGACATATCTTGCCAACCAGGGCTGGAAGGTTGCCAATGTCCCCATCCATCCAGACATGCTTCCGCCCGAAGAACTTTTTCAAATAGATCCACGCAAGGTTTTTGGCCTGATAATCAGTATTGAAAGTCTCGTGAAGCTCAGAGAAACGAGATTGAAACAATTGGGTCTTGAACCCTACGCCAAATATGCAGATCCCGTCAAGGTATCTGATGAAATCGAGTGGAGCAGGGAATTTTTCAAACGGAATCCCCGCTGGCGGGTTGTGGATATCTCTAACAGGGCTATTGAAGAAGCAGCTGCAAGCATCGTAAATGCTTACCGGACAGGCAAAAAGCCAACGTAACTGATAAGGTTAAAACTTGTCTTAGGGTAATAACGTCCGCCAAAAGTTTAGTGTATGTCATGCTGAACTCGTTTCAGCATCTAAGATCAATACAATATGAGACCTGAATCAAGCTCAGGGTGACAGAATATTTTTGTTTTATCGACACCATTGGCTTCAAGGCTTATAATATTTCTTCTTCTTTGGGAGGTAATCCTGCTCTACGTACCCACCGTAATTATGGGGGTATTTATAACCTTTTCCGTGTCCTAACTTCTTAGCACCTGGGTAATGGCTGTCTTTTAAATGGTCAGGAACTTCCATCGTCACCTCCGTAGCAATGTCTTTCAATGCTTCTTCAATAGCTCTGTAACTGGCATTGCTCTTCGGAGCCTTTGCAACGTATATGGTCGCCTGTGCAAGAGGGATTCTCGCCTCCGGCATTCCGATGAACTCTACTGCTCTTAACGCAGAGGTGGCAATTACCAAAGCCATCGGGTCAGCATTTCCGACATCCTCAGAAGCGCAGATGACAATTCTCCTTGCAATGAATCGGGGGTCTTCACCTGCATAGATCATCTTTGCAAGATAATAAACTGCTGCATCAGGATCTGAACCACGCATGCTCTTTATAAAGGCAGAGATTGTATCATAGTGTTGGTCTCCTTTTTTGTCATAAATGATATGTTTCTTTTGAATCGACTCCTCCGCGATCTCGAGCGTTATCCTTATCTGACCATTGTTATCTGCTAGTGTCGTCAGGGTAGCTATTTCCAGTGCTGACAGGGCTTTCCTCGCATCTCCATCAGACATCTCTGCAATATGATGTAAGGCATCTTCGTCGACTACAATGCTAACATTACCAAGTCCTCGTTCTTTATCTTCAATAGCCCTTCTTGTTATCTCTAAAAGTTCTTCTTTTGCGAGTGGCTTGAGTTGAAACACCTGGCTTCTCGAAAGTAACGTTGAGTTTACATAAAAGAAGGGGTTTTCTACTGTTGCTGCTATGAGTGTTATATTCCCTTCTTCAACGTCAGGCAAGAGTGCGTCTTGCTGGAGTTTATTAAACCGGTGAATCTCATCGAGAAAGACAATGGTACGGATGCCCTCAGCCTTTCTTATTTTGGCATTGTGTATAACCTTTCTCAGTTCATCGAGCCCGATCGTGGCTGCATTGAGCCACTCAAAATCTGCCTTTGTCCGCTCAGCAATTATTTTTGCAAGGGCTGTTTTGCCTATGCCGGGTGGTCCGTACAGGATCAATGATGTAATCCTATCTGCTTCAATAGCCCTTCGGAGGAGTTTCCCAGGACCGAGAATATGCCTCTGTCCGACATACTCTTCAAGAGTCCTTGGGCACATACGATAGGCAAGAGGAGGATTGAGATTTTTTTCTTCAAAGAGCTCCATGTTTTATGTTTGCTGATATGATGAGAATTTTTCAAGTATATAGAGCATGTCGAAGGGGTAAGGAAATGATATACTATTTTCATTCTTTAGAGAATAACTACAAGCACATAAACTCCACGTTTCATAGGAGGATAAAGAATGTTTCATACAGCCCACCCGAAAGAAATTATTGAGGGAAAGATTACAGATGTATATTTTGAAAGGACTTTAAAGATTCTCAAGGCCAAAGGAATAAATCCCGTTGTCAGGGCAGAATTCATTGCTAAAAGCCTTCCTGAAGAATGGTCCTGGGCTTTATTTGCCGGCCTTGAAGAGGCGATGTATTTAATGAAGCACCTGCCAATAAGGGTCAGGGCGATGAGAGAGGGATCTGTCTTTTACCCCTACGAGCCTGTAATGGAAATAGAGGGGAGATACCAGGACTTTTGTGTTTATGAAACTGCAATCTTGGGTTTAATATGTCAGGCTTCAGGGGTTGCAACAAAGGCTGCAAGGTTTAAAAAACTTGCCGGTGAGAAGCTCATTGTCAGTTTCGGTGCTCGCAGGATGCATCCGATACTTGCTCCAATGATTGAAAGGAACGCATATATTGGGGGATGTGATGGTGTTGCCGTAGTCAAGTCGGGTGAATTAATCGGCGAAGACCCTATGGGTACTATGCCCCATGCCTTGATCATATGCTTTGGTTCTACAGTAGATGCACTTAAAGCCTATGATGAAGTTTTAGAACCAAAATTAAAAAGGGTTGCCCTTATTGACACATTCCTTGATGAAAAGTTTGAGTGCCTTAACGTAGCCGAAGCCCTCGGCAAAAGACTTTTCGCAGTCCGATTTGATACGCCTTCATCAAGAAGAGGCAACTTCTACAGGCTCCTTGAAGAATGCAGGTGGGAGCTGGATATAAGAGGATATAGGCATATAAAGTTCTATGCAAGCGGTGGAATAAAAGAAGCAGACATCCCGGTTTTAAATCCTGTTGTTGATGGTTACGGTATTGGCACATCCATAAGTAACGCACCTGTCGTTGATTATGCTATGGATATCATGGAAGTTGAAGGAAAGCCCAAAGCGAAAAGGGGAAAGTGTTCAGGCAGTAAAAGGGTTCTCGCCTGCAGAAAGTGTGGAGAAAGAATGACCGTGCCTAATAATAAAAAACACTACCTCAGCTCCTGCGGGCAGAAGCTCGATGATGTCCTCATACCTGTTCTCGATAGGGGGGAATACCTCATAAAGCTTGAACCACCATCAAAAATTAGAAAGAGGGTAATGGATACCTTAAAATCCCTCTCCCTTGAGTAGTACCTTAAGCTCATATTATTCTGGGGAGGATATAGTATTTGTCCCGAAAATGTCATTCTGGTTTGTCCAGAATCCTTCTGAAGAAAGATTCCCGACAAGCGGTAATGACAGCTGGTTTAGCATATGTAAATATTGTTTGGATAATTTTCATGCCCCTTTGTGAGCTAAGGGCTCATGATGGTTTGAGCGGATTGTCGAAGCGACCCTCGGAGGTCGATACGACCGAGAATGAGCTAAAATACTATATCCTCCCTTTGTGTACCGAAGGTATAAATTAAATGGGTAATATAAACAGGGGGTCTCTTTGCATCCTCAGTGCCATTTTTCTCTGGAGCTCCCTTGGTGTTGTCGTAAGACTATCAGGTGTTGCAATACATATACTTATCTTTTATTCGCTTGTAATATCTATCATTGTGCAGGGGATACTTTTATCTCTTAAGGCTTATAGAAAAGAGATTCCTGAGATCAAGAGGCTTAAGTATCCCATGATTCTTGGCTTGTTTTCACTTTTTAATACATCTACTTACTTCTATGCCTTCAAACATACCACAATAGCAAATGCAGTCCTCACACACTATACAGCGCCTGTGATCGTTGCATTTCTTGCACCGCTCTTTCTGAAAGAGATTATTACGAGAAGGATTGTTCTTGTAATAATGATAGCCTCGATAGGCCTCTGGATCATGCTTGATGGATTCTCATTCAAAGAAGGGCAAATGGCAGGTATCATGGCAGGTCTTGCCTCAGGAGTCGCTTATGCAATAATCGTTATCTTCATAAGGATGCACACACAGAAATTTAATCCCCTTGTACTTTCTTTCTTCACAAATGTTTTTATCGCTATACTGCTTATGCCTTTTATAAGAGAGATGCCCCTCCATGCCTTATGGAGCTATTTGATTATAGGGATAGCCCATTCAACAATTGCACCCATCTTATATTTCAAAGGCCTTCAGTATGTAACTGCGAACAAGGCCGCTGTCCTTGGTTATCTTGAACCTGTTTGTGCAATAATCTTCAGTATATTTTTCTTAAATGAACTCCCCGGGATTAATTCAATTATCGGCGGGATGCTGATTATTATTTCAGGTTACCTTACCCTGAGAAACTCTAAAGCGCTGAAGAGCTGAGGCTACGACCTTATTACATCCACAGGCTGAATTTTGGTTGCCTTTTTTGATGGATAAATGCCTGCAAGTATGCCAACCCCTACGGATGCGAAGAAAGAAATTATGAGTCCCGTTAGGGAAATAGTAAAGGGGAGTCCTGAAACCAAAAAGATGACAGTCGCTACTGCAAGGCTTATGATAGCTCCTATTGTCCCACCACTGAAAGATATAAAGGCTGACTCAATGAGAAACTGCAGGATGATGTCTCTTTTCCTTGATCCCACTGCCCTCCTGATGCCAATCTCAACCCTCCTTTCATTAACGATGAGAATCATTATGGACAATATTCCGATTCCTCCGATGACGAATGAAATTGCTGCCGCTATCCTGCCAAGAACGGTTATCATGGACATCGCCTCTGTCTTCAGGGCCATCACGTCCTTTAAGTCTATGACGGTGAAGTCATCTTTTTGATCCTCTCTGATCTTGTGCCGCTTCCTCAACATACCCTCTATCTCAGTCTTAGCTAACGGAATGGATTTTTCATCTATCGCCTGAACAGAAATGCTGTTAATATAATCCTTGTTGACAAACCTTCTGAGAAAGGTATTCAGGGGTATGAAGATTTGATTGTCCTGATTGAATCCCGAAATGTCAACACCTTTTTCCTCCATTAATCCTATGACCTGGCACGGAACCCTCAAGATGTAGATGTATTCTCCAATAGGATTTACATCACCGAAGAGTTTTTCAACAACCTCTCTCCCAAGGACCGCTACTCTACTGAAATTTTTATTATCGTTATCAGTAATAAAACTGCCCTCTTTTACGCGAAAGTTTCTTACCTCTGTATAATTGGGTGCTACTCCCATAACGAGTACAGAGCTAAGGACTATGTCACCATATCTGATAGGGAATGTTTTGTTGCTTAACGGCGATACAGCTTTTATAAATGGAGAACCCTGAAGAATTGTTTTTGAATCCTCAACAGTAAGTGTGGTAGCCTCGCTCAATAACCGGGTGGCCGTTCCAAATCTCCTAACAACACCACTTCTCACGATAAGGAGATTCTTACCAAGACTTTCTGCTTCTTTCTCAGTTTTTTTTGTTAGAGAATCTGAAAGATTGGATACAACGATAAGGGAAAAGGTTCCAAGAAAAACCCCAAGAACTGCCAAAGCTGTTCTCAGTTTAAAATTCAAAAGGGATCGCATCGCAATTTTGAGATTGAGAAATATTCTTTTCATTTTTACATGTACCCCTCACCCTTTACCCTCTCCCGCAAGGGGAGAGGGGATTTCTATGATGGCTGGATATAGTATCTGAGCGGTTTCTTTTGCCAATAGTCCTTAAGCTCATTTAAAATAATAAAGAGGCAAAAGCCTGCAGGGCATTAGCCCGAGAATGAGCGAAGATACTATATCCAGTCTTTATACTCACGGCTTATAATCCAATTTCTTTTCATCCTCTTATCGCCTCTATCGGCTTCAGGTCAGCTGCCCTCTTAGCAGGCTGTAAACCGAAACCAATTCCGATAACCCATGAAAGGAGTAAGCCCACGGCAAAAGCCTTCCAGGAAAAATAGATAGGGAACTGCGCAATAAGCATGAGGAGTTGAGAAGATACAAGAGCAAGTAAGAATCCGAAAAGTCCCCCAATAGTTGTTATGACTACTGATTCAAAGAGAAACTGCATAAGGATATCCTTCTTTTTTGCTCCTGCCGCTCTTCTTATGCCTATCTCATTCGTCCTTTCTTTGACAGACAATAAAAAAAGGTTTGCAAGGACGAATCCTGCAACAAGCAAGGATATAATCCCTGTCACACCGAGGAATACAACGAGTGAGCCTGTAAGGGCAACAAGGAATTTTATGATCTCTTTTGGTGAAATAATCATGAAATCATCAGGCTCTCCCTCGGGAATCCCGTGTCTCTTCCTTAGAAACGATCTTAGTTCTTTCTCATGATCATACAGGTTTTCCTGGTCAACAAATCGTATTCTTAAGGCTCTCACATATTTCGTTTCATTCTCTAGTTTCCTCATCAGTGTTGTGATTGGTATAACAATCCTGTCATCGAGACGCTCACCTGCTGGAGAAGTGCCTCTTTCAGAAAGTACACCGACAATCTGAACGGGTATCCCTTTCATAAGTATGTATTTACCCACAGGGTCTTCATTCCCATAAAGTTCTTTTACGAGGTACTGACCAATAAGCCCTACATTCCTTAAGCCCTTAACATCCTCCTCTGTAAAATCAGAACCCTGGATGACAGGCCATGTAAAGACACGACTGTAGTCGCTTGTTGATCCCACTACAAGGGTTTGATATTTATTTTCTTTATATGAAACAGTGACATCTCTCATAGATGTCATTGGGACTACTAAATAGGCACTGTAGAATGCCTGCTGAACAGCTTTCACATCATCAAGGGTTATCGTTTTCAGTCTCTGTCCTGCTGCCCTCGCCTCTTCACTTCCACCAAGCACCAGCAACGAATCAGGCCCAAACCGTTCTACAATTTCAAAGGCCTTCTTGTATGCACCTTCAGTAGCCGCAACAATGATGGTAATAGAAGATATGCCGAGGGCAACACTAACTAAACAGAACAACGTCCTCAGTTTGAAAGCCCTTACGGCTCTAATTGATTGGTAGATAATTTTAAAAAGTCTGTCCATGCGTCTTTAGTCAAAGATAATTCCATCTTTTATCTGAATAATCCTCTTTGCGTAGCCAGCAATAGCAGAGTCGTGGGTCACGAGCAACACCGTCTTACCCTGTTCATTCATTTTGGTGAGGATATTCAGGATTTCCCTAGCAGTTTTGCTATCCAGTTGACCTGTCGGCTCATCGGCGAGGAGCAGTTCAGGGCCGTTAATCAATGCCCGTGCAATGGCAACGCGCTGCTGTTCCCCACCTGAGAGCTGATTGGGTCTGAATTTTGCCCTCCCTTCCAACCCAACGAGCTTTATAATATCCATTGCATCCTTCTCTGCATTGTCTCTCCGCCTTCCCATATAAAGTGTTGGTAATAAGACATTTTCGAGAACTGTGGCATAGGGAAGGAGATAAAAGTTCTGAAATACAAAGCCGACGTGTTCGTTTCTTATTTCTGACAGTTCATCATCTGTAAGGTTGGAGACTTCTTTGTTGGCCAATACATAGCGACCTGATGTTGGGACATCAAGGCATCCGATAATATTCATAAGTGTCGTCTTACCCGATCCCGATGTTCCCATGATTGCAACGAACTCACCCTTTTCTATCGTGAGATTAATGCCCTTTAACACCTCTACATCAATGTCACCTATCTTGTAAGTCTTTTTGATATTTTCCATTAAGCAGAGAGGCATAATAAAACTTCCCGATTGTTAACTCTCAGGCTTTGCTGGTACAGGCAAGATTAATTTTGTTGCGAGGATGTCTCCCTCTTTAACGCCGGAAATGATCTCCGTCTTTTCTTCTCCCCGTATTCCGGTATGCACTTCTACTTTCTGAACCTTGTTCTGGCCTATTACCTTATAGACAATCTGTTTACCTCTTTCGAATTTTATAGCGGCGTTTGGAGCCGTGAGCAAGTTGTCCTTTTCAGCAAAAATTACCTTAACATGGGTGGTCATCTCAGGCTTGAGGAACAGAGCGTCATCCTTAGATACCTTTACGATCGCAAGATAATAAATGATATTATCTTTAGTAACAGGCTGTGGATAGATCTTTTCTATACTTCCATGAAAGAGTTTATCAGGGAAGGTATCAACATAGTACTCGACCTGCTGTTTTAGTTTTAACCTGCCAATATCTGTTTCATCGACATATATCCACATCTCAAGGAGAGTTGGATCAAGTACCGTAACGAGGTTTGCAACCTGAAGACCTGTAACGATGGTTTCCCCTTCTTGAGCGGTAACGTCCGAGACAACACCATCTATTGGTGCATAAATCTTTGTGTATGTAAGCCTTATTTCCTGCTGCTTTAGCTGAGCAGTAATATCCTCAATGTTTGCCTTTGATATCTTCAGTTGCGTTTTGTATTCATCCTGAAGCCTTTTGAAGTTTGCTTCTGCTGCTTCGAATTGACTTTTTGCCTTATCAACAGTATCTTTTGTGGTGTAGTCATATTTCAATAGTTCCTGTTCCCTCTCATAATTTATCTTTGCATACTCATAATTCGCCTTTGCCTCATTGATACGCTCTGGGTATGTCAGTTCAATCTGGGACATGGTATTCTGAGCAGCGTTGAGGGTAGCCTTTTGCTGCTCAATAGCTTTTTGGATCTCCCTTTCATCTACGAGCGCTATGAGCTGTCCCTTTTTTACCCTGTCGCCGATCTTTACACCCATCTTAACAATTTCTCCTGTTGCCCTTGCCCCAATCTTCACCACAGCTCCAACCTGAGACTTGATAATCCCTGTTTCGACAATTACTCCTCTTATGCTTCCTCTTTCAACCTTTGCTGTTTCTATAACCTGTATTTCCGGTTTACTCAGGAACTTTTTGTAGATAAAGACACTCAATCCGATTAGAATGATTGCACCGAAAATAAGCCAAATCCTCTTCATGAAACTCCCCTCTTATTGCTCTTCAATATCCTCTAACCTCTCAATCCCTGCAATCCTTTCTATTGATATTTTCGATGAGATAAGATTTAATCGAGAATTAATCAGTTGTTCTCCGGCGTTTGCTAGAAGGCTTTCAGCCTGTACAAGAGAAAGGATATCAGCCTTTCCAACCTTATATTCCCCGAACGCCTGTGCGTAATTCTGCTCTGCTTGTTTGAGTTGCTGCTGGGCAACCTTCAAATTGCTAGAAGCAGTAACCAAGTCCTCATACGCTTTATTGACATCGAGCAATAACTGCCTCTTCAGATCATTCAGATTCTCCAGGGAAACACCTTTTTCCAGTTCTGAAGACTTTAACCTAAAAAATTTACCCAGTTCGAAAATATTCCATGTTGCTGTGATCCCGAGCATGTTTTCTTCACGGATAGCTCCTTGTCCTGTGGCCAAACCGCGTGGGCCCCCGGTTGCTTTCTGATATGAAGCATTTGTAAATATGATTGGATAAAAAGTACTGAGTGAAAGGTATTTGTTATTTTCTGCAATCTTCAAAGAATCTTCCGCCTGTTTTATCTCTGGCCTCTGCAGTATGGCAATAGACACTTTATCTCTTTCAGGGAGTTTAACTTCTATGTCAAGGGATCCTTGAATTTCATGCTGGCTATCAAGGGGTTTCCCGATAAGGGAATTGAGCTCCAGGAGGGCCTTTTTAAAATCACCCTCAGCCTGTACTAAAGCAAACCTTGCCTGCTCAAGCCGAACAGATGCTTGAAGTACATCGAGTAGTTTTGAGACACCAAATTTATATCTTCCCTCAGCAACCTCATAGTCCTTTTGTGCATCCTGGAACTGTATCTTTCTCTGCTCTAAAGCATCTCTTCTGGCAATGGCAGTATAAAACGCTATCTTAACGTTGAACTCAAGATCGAGGAGTTTCTTTCTGAGGTCCTCCTTACTGATATCAAAGTTAAGCCATGCAATATTTCTTAATGCCTTCCTGTTACCTCCGTCAAAGAGGGTATACGACAATGTCACGTCTGTGGTACTTGAGGGAAACTCTGCCGGAGATGTATAGAATCTTTGCTGCAAAGTTGATGCATCAAGGCTCGGCAGATATGGTCCTAGCGAGGCGTTATATAATGCCTCTGTAGATTTTGTCTTTATCACTGATGCCTTATAAAATGGAAGAGTTTCCTTTGCAAGGGATATGGCTTCATCAAGTGTCAGTGCATACGATGTGTGGATTATGAAGACTACACTAACAATTATCACACAGAAAAATATCGATTTGTGCTTAATGAGTCTTCCCACAATAACTCCATTATTTTAATTTGTTATTTTACATAGAGAATTACAATAAAAGAAAGAGTTTAAGGTCAATATTTCTGTTAAAGGATTTTGGAATGGGTATAATAAATACCGTGTTTATTACTTATAGGACAAAAAGACAGGAACTAAAGGAATAGCAGCAGCGATATTCGGATAAAATGGATCCTATTACACACTGCCTTACAGGCGCAACAATCTTCAACCTCGGCTTCAGGCGAAAGTTAGCTATGTGGGTACTAATCTTTTCATCCCTTGCACCGGATTTCGACTACATAACACGATTCTTGGGAATGGATATGTTTCTCAGATACCATCGAGGCATTACTCACGGTATACTGTTCCTGTTTCTTGTGCCTCCTATAATTGCACTTATTTTTGGCCTCAGAAAAGGCTTTCTCTATTATTATTTCTTAGCCTTTCTCGGCTATGCTGCACATCTTTTCATGGACCTCACAAACCAGTATGGAACGAGAATTCTCTCACCCCTTGATTGGGAGCAGTATTCTCTTGACCTCACATTCATAATAGACCCCTATATAACCATAGGTCTTCTTTTATCCGTCATCCTTTGTAAATATAATAAAAAAAGGGCTTTTGCGATAGCACTTATTACTGTTTTCCTGTTACCTGCTTACATAGGTGGCAGATACTATCTTCAGGGGAAAACAAGAGATTTTTTAAAAGAGACGCTTGTTGCCAATACATACACGATGTATCCGCTGCCCAATGACTTCCTTAGATGGTGGTTTGTTGTGAGATCAGATGATGAAATAAAGGTAGGGTTTGCAGACCTTTTTACACAGAGGATATGCGTCCAAGAAATATATACGTTGGCTGAGAAAGACCCCCACATTGAGTGGTCAAAAGGAACCAGGGTCGTAAAAAATTTTCTCTACTTCGCAAAATATCCATACGCCCAGGTCAGAAACGAAAAGGACAAGACGTTGGTCGTCTGGCATGAACTTGCTTATTCCTTCTTGGCAGGAGACCATTTTGTAGCTAAGGTAGTGTTCGACAAGGAAGACAGGCTCCTGAACTCATACTTCAAGTTTTAAAATATCCTGTTTTTTCATGGACTTGAAATAGACAGATTATTCCTATTGACTCTTTAAGAAGTCCTTCTTTAAAATAGCCGCCAAAGGAAAGTTCTTACCTCAGATAGTAAAATCAAAAACCCTCGTAGAGGGATTCAAATCTTTTAAAAAGGAGGTTAAAGTCGATGAAGAGAGTTAGAATTCTTGTGGCTCTGTTTGTTACTGTAGTCTTCTTCTCCGGGCTTGTCATTGCAATGACCGAAAAAGGCAATGAGGCTCTGCAGAAATTGATGGATGGTAACAAGAGGTTTTTATCAGGTAGTCTTGCACAGAAAGACCTGAGTGCTAAAAAGAGAGAAGAGTTAGCTAAAGGGCAGAAGCCTTTTGCTACCGTGCTTACCTGTTCTGACTCGAGGGTCCCACCTGAACTACTTTTTGACCAGGGTCTCGGTGATGTCTTTGTCGTAAGGGTTGCAGGCAATGTTGTTGACCCGATAGCATTAGGGAGCATCGAATATGCAGCAGAACACCTTGGTTCTCCTCTAATATTGATTCTTGGACATTCAAAATGCGGTGCTGTTAAAGCAACACTCGAGGCAAAAGGGAAACCCGAGGGAAACATCGGAGCAATAGTCAAAAAGATCATGCCTGCTGCTGATGCTGCAAAGAAAAAGGGCGGAACTCAGGATGAGATTCTTGAAACAGCTATTAAGGAGAATGTAAAGAATGTTTATGCCGATGTTATGAAAAACAGCAAGATTATCCCCCATCTTGTAGAAGAAGGCAAGTTAACGATTGCTGCTGGTGAGTATGACATTACAACAGGCAAGATCGAGATGATTGAGCTTCCGAAATTAGCCCCCGCTAAGAGTAAGCATTAATTTATGTTTATTTCGTAGAGAATAATAAAAGGATGCATCCCATATTTCATTGAAACAGCAAGAACAGAAAAATATGGGATGCGTCTCTAGTTTTATACACAGTGTCCTTAGGTTAATAAAAAAGCCATTCCTTTCTCCTTTCAAGGACATATCTATCTCAGAGTAAGCTCCAAAACCCGATAAAATCGACATATCTCCGAAGTATTCTGGATAGAGTGCTATAATAAAAATGAACTAAGGGAGTGCACTTTCATGAAGGTCTGTGAGATATTTAAGAGCATACAGGGAGAGTCAAGTTACGCAGGTATGCCATGCACATTCATAAGGCTAACGGGCTGCAATCTCAGATGCTCCTACTGCGATACGACATATGCCTATTATGAAGGTAGGGAACTTTCAGAAGATGAGATTATAAGCGAAGTATGGCGCGCTGGAATAAGCCTGGTTGAGATTACAGGGGGAGAACCTCTCCTTCAAAGAGAGGTCTACCATCTCGTCAAAAGGCTTCTTGATGAAGGCTATACAGTATTAGTAGAAACGAATGGGTCACAGCGCATAAACGATATTGACAGGAGAGCAGTTGTTATACTTGATATTAAGACACCCGGCAGCGGGATGAGTGAAGAGATGGATTTTTCAAATCTTGATACCATCAAAAGTTCTGACGAGATAAAGTTCGTCATCACAAGCAGGATAGATTATGAATGGTCAAAGGAGATAATTGAGAGGTACAGGTTAATGGACAAGTGTCACCTCCTCTTATCTCCTGCATTTGGAATCCTTCCTCCTGAAGATCTTTCGAGGTGGTTGCTTGAAGATGGACTAAAGGTCAGGTTGAACCTTCAGCTTCATAAGTATATTTTCAGCCCTGAGCGGAAGGGCATATAAACCTTCTCAGCTCTTTTTACCCCTTCCCTTTCCATTTCCTTTATATTTTTCCTTCCCGTTTTCTCCATTTTCTTTTACCTTTTCTTTTCTGCCTTTCTTCTCTTTTACAACTTCCTCGTTTATCACGATAAAGTTTTTGCCTCCTTCTCTCAGTTTAATCACTTTCTCAGGTTCATAGCTGCAGTGTTTAGATATAAATCTTAGATTAACGAGATTAATAACATCGTCGTCGTCAAGGACTATCTTTCTCCATTCCTTTCTCGGTTTCTTTTTATAATATCCATATGCCTTTCCATAAGGAGGACCGGTAACAACAACCTCCCTAACCGGTACATAGAATATCTCTGGGCTCAGACCGAAATGCAAGCTAATATCCATCCAGGTCTTTCCTCTCAACCTGAGGTCTATTATGGTTGCAGGCCTGACACGGGCACTTTGAGCGATAAAAAAGACAACCGGTATCTCCTCATCAGGTATATGCCTTTCTTTAACAATGATTACCTCCCTTTCCGGAACTCTATAATAATCACCCACTGCGAGGTAAAAGCCTCTTAACCCCTCATCTCGAATGGATACTCCCAAATCCACTGAGGCTTCAGAATTACTGATGGGAGATAGAAAAATGAAGGCCAAAACGATTAACAAGATATACATAGCATCCTCCTTTCTTATCATGCAAATTCTAATTCTAAAAGAGTTTTATGTAAATATCTTTATAAAATTTACCAATCTCTTTTTCTGTGATAAAGATCACGGAATTGAGAATGCTTTTTCATCAATGTAGAGGTGAATAATAGTAGAGGTGAATAATATTGACAGGCAAGGCTTTTAATGGTATGATGTTTTTAATGAAATTTATCCTTATTGTATGCGGGTTTATCTTTGTTGCTTTCTCCTTTTCGTATGCGGATGTCTATCAATACATAGCTGAAGATGGTGTGGTCTGTTATACAGATTTACCTTTCGGTAAAAAGACAGAAATTGTCGTTAGAGAAAAAAAAGTAAAGTCAACTCCTCCCCAACAACCCTCTGACAGCACAGATTATAAAGATACTACTAATTACCATAGCATTGTACATGAGAAAGCAACAAAATATAATTTAGACCCCTTACTTGTTAAAGCTGTCATAAAGACAGAGTCAAATTGGAATGAGAGGGCTGTTTCAAGGAAAGGCGCTATGGGTCTTATGCAGCTTATGCCCTCTACTGCAAGCGATATGAATGTTCGCAATCCCTTTAACCCTGAAGAGAACATCGAGGGTGGTGTAAAATACCTGAGATATCTTCTTGAACGATTTAATGGCGACCTGACCCTTGCTCTCGCAGCATACAACGCAGGGCCCAAATGGGTTGAGAAGTTTGGGGTTATTCCTCCTATTACCGAGACAAAGCAATATGTCAATAAAGTCCTTTCTCTTTATAATGGCAAGGCAGGTTATTCTGTAACAACCGCTGATACCGGAAAAGAAAAAAGGCCAGAACCGATTTATAAAGTCAGCTTAAAAGACGGCACTGTCCTTTTTACAAATTCCCCGTTCTTACTCAAAGACGCCGTCAGGTTTTAAATGCCTTTTGATGACAAGACTTTTCTTCAGGAAGAAATTCTCAAACTAAAGGGGCAGCGACGGGCAATCATACTTTCCCATAACTATCAGAGGGACGAGATCCAGGAGATTGCCGACTTTGTGGGTGACTCCCTTGAACTATCAAGAACAGCAGCTGCCATAGACTGTGATATTATTCTGTTTGCAGGTGTTACCTTTATGGCAGAGAGCGCATCAATCCTCTCACCCGCTAAAATGGTCCTTACGACTGAGATTGATGCACTCTGTCCTATGGCAGATATGATCAGGGTAGATTCACCAAGACCTGTGAAAAAAGACTTTCCTGGTTTTGATAATCCACCTCCTTTTGTCTTTCCCCGGGATTTTACTTTGAGAGATATCAAAAAAAAATATCCAGGATTACCTGTTGTTGCATATGTGAATACAACGGCTGATGTAAAAGCAGAGAGCGACATCTGCTGTACTTCAGCGAATGTTGTTAAGGTCGTTAATTCCCTTCCTGATGAAAGGGTAATATGTATACCAGACAAGAACCTTTCACTCTGGGCAGCAAGGAATACAAAAAAAGATGTTATTGCGTGGGATGGCTTCTGCCACGTTCATGAAAGGGTGAGACCGGAAGATGTAATTAAGGCAAGGGCAGAATATCCGAAAGCCCTCTTTATGGCTCATCCAGAATGCAGGCTTGAGGTACTCGAGATGGCTGATCATGTAACCAGTACATCTGGGATGTTGAGGTTTGCAAAAGCCTCCTCTGAGAAAGAGTTCATTGTAGGCACTGAGATTGGATTACTGCACCGTTTGAAAAAAGAAAATCCTGACAAGGTCTTTTATCCCTTGAGGGAAGACATGGTATGTCCTGAGATGAAAAAAACTACACTTGAGAGTCTGCTCAGGGCTTTGAAAGAAAATACTTATCTCATAAAAATACCTGAAGAAATAAGGGTACCAGCAAAAAGGGCACTTGACAGAATGCTCGAGATAAGGTAAGGAATAGTATGGACATTTTTACAAGAATTGCTGAAAGGCGCATCATGGAGGCTATGGAAAATGGCGAGTTTGACGACCTCGAAGGCATGGGAAAGCCCATCAATTTCGATGATGAGACATGGATTCCAGAGGACCTCAGAATGGTCTACAGGATTTTGAAAAATGCAGGCTGCATCCCGCCCGAGCTTGAATTGAGAAATGAGGTAATAAATCTCTCTGCACTAATAGATACAATCGATAATGACAAAGAGAGACTGAAGAAAATCAGAGAGCTCAATTTTAAAATTCTCAAACTCAATATCATGAGGAAAAAACCCTTTAACCTCGAAGAATTTCCAGAATACGAATTAAAGGTAATAGATAAATATATAGTGAATTCTCAACGAACTAAAAAATAGCGCCAGCTATTTCTGCCTCAATAATTCCTCAACTTGGGATTGCGTATCCTTGTCAAGCTTCGCTGCGTTTTTAAAAGGATAATCAATAAAATAATGCTTATTGATTTCGAGTATTTCATCAAAGTGATCCAAAAATAAACTTTTTAGAAGCTTCTTGTCAAAATCTATACAGTAAAGAAACCATTACTCTTTTCCTCTTCTGTTCGATGTTAATCTGAATTTTATTATTTACCGCATTTGCAATCACGGAACCAACAAGAGCACCGAGAACATTTGCTGCCATTTGCTCTCCGTTAAAATAATTATCGCCTTGAGTACTGTCAATGAGTTCTTTTGCAAAACCAGGAACAATTCCAATAATAGTCCCATAGACTATCCTATCTGCAGTTCCCAAATCTGTCTTATAATGCAGATAACTCTCACCAGCTGCTCCAAAAACTGTTGATAATCCAAGGTGTAAAGCAAAATTGTCATCAGCAAAAGAAGAGACAGGAATGAACAAAAGAATTGTGATTGCTACAATTTTTACCATATATTTTCGTACCATTTAAATTACCTCCTCCTCAATTTATATTATCTTACAAAAGTAGTACAACAAAGTCTATGCCAAAAAATATTTTTATAACCTTTTGATATTAAAAAGAAAAGTAAAATTTTAAAGTTACTTAATTGAACGGTATTGACAAATTATGTCAGACAAAAATTGTGGATAAGTCAATGATGAGAAACGGAGAAAGGCGCGTTATTCTGAGCTTATTGTGGAGGAATACCTGTCATCCTGAACTGTGCCGATATGGTGTGGTCAAGCCCGGCTGAATGGACTACACAATTATTCACCTCGCCAGTAAAGATACTCTCAGGAGTTCCGGTATAGGAAGACGTTATTGTGATAGAACAGAAATCCTTAGGAGGGAAGATCTGTCCTCCATCTGCAATATATTTAAAGGCTGTTGTTTTTTCATCAGCTGAATGCTGCACTTTTTCAGCACTTTTTGATCCTCCAAACATTGCATCCGTTATTGCCTTGCCATCAACCAAATGCCGCCCTATTCAGTGTCATCTCTATTCCCCGTGCATTGCTGTATTGCTCAGCGGGGATCTGAAACTCGATAGATGCCCATTTTCCCCTGACGTATTCTTTACTTTTGAGGATAGCATTCATTCCTCTATCGTCCTCAGCAAAGATGATAAACTGGGCAAAAATAAACCAAACCAGAAATATAATGCCGGGTATGATTAAGAAAAGGAACCCACCTGTACCAAGAAACCCAAGGATTATTGCTTTTTTGTAGCTTGTGCGGCATCGTGCACCTTTCACCCCAAAGGTAACACGCCATTTTTCTCAATGCCACATTAAAGGGTAGACATACTCTTACAGAAAGGTTTGAACAAATAAAAGCTACTTAGCTGCTTCATCCATTGCATCCAAAATAACTTTTTCAACTTCCTTGGCTATTTCTTTTAATTCAGGATTTGGATACATCGAAAGCATGACCGTTGGCCTTATGGTTGAAAGTTTGGTTTTGTCACCTTCTATAAAAACTGAAATACGACAGGGTAAAGCTGTAGATATTTCAGCATTTGCCTCTAAGACTTTTTTAGCCTGCAATGGATTACATACTTCAAAGATTCTGCATTCCTTGTTAAGTTCAACACCTTTCTTTGCCAATGTTTCTTTAAGGTTGTGAACTGTAAGAACACCAAATTTTCTCTTCTTAATAGCCTCCTCAAGAGCCATCCCCACTTCATCAATATTTTTAGAAGATTCAATTGTATAAAGCATATTACAACACCTCGCTTTTCCTTTAAATTGTTGCTTCTCAAGTTTAAACAAAAAGAGTTATATCTTACAAGATCTTATAGAGTTAATCACCATCATGGGGTCGTGTTTAAAAAACATTATCTTATTAATTTCAATTTGTAATGTTGCACTGTGAGGCAATATTTAAACATCAACATTTCAGGAAGAACTTAACGGAGGTCAGTAATATCGCAGTGTTTTGACTACTATGTGAAAGGGTTAGTTGAAACCTTAATCTGAAATCTGACGTGTCTGTAATATTAAATCTTATCTATCACATTTTATTATTTTCTGAGGTAATCAACTAAACAAAAATATTTCATGAGCATTACTTACAATATGGAGCAACCACTTTGAATCAATATTCTGTTCTGTTATCTTTTTTCTCGACCGCTAATAATAATTTTGCTCTATGTGTCGTATACTTTAATCAGTACAAAGCCTTTTTTGAAGCTGTTCGATGAGCTGTTTAGCTATAGAGTCTCTTTGAGATTAATAGCCCCGATTACATAATGGCCATCCCGCATGACGAACACATTTTTATATAGTGGACCGATAGTTAATAAGAAGATTTGACCATTTA
>CAZLFE010000023.1:0-9085 GCA_964558725.1 uncultured Nitrospiraceae bacterium
ATTCAGGACATTTTCATTTTGCTCTAATAGGACATTATCACTTTGCTGTTACAGTCTTTCTTTGTTTATACGAGACGAGCCTGTTATCTTATTTTCTGCATATCTGCATTCGTCTATGATAGTTTCTTCGATAATTCACAAATCATCTATTGAATTCTCTCAAGTAAATTTGTTATTTTTATAATGATAGTCCTCATTGTTATAGGTGTACCCAGTCTTTTTAACAAGGTTATTTTTAACCCGAGAAGAATACACCTTTTTAGCTAAAAAGATTGTATACATTAATAATGCTTTTTATAAAGACAGAAGAACAGAAATGAATAAAGCTATCATTGGATATGAGATTCTTGAATGTTATAGTATGAAACGAGTTTATGGCAAATATCTTTTACGAAATTTAAACCCCGTTGGAATTGTACACGGGACCCGTTGCAATTTGCTACGGGTCGGGGCATTGAACCCCGTACAATAGCGGAAGACTTCTTAATTTATCATCCCCATGGCAAGCCATGGGGCATTCCTACGGGGTAAATACTGAAAGAGAGAGGTTCTATGAAAGGTAAAGTATACTTGATCGATGTAACAAACAGAGACGGTGTGCAGACATCGCGGATACTCCTCCCAAAGCTTTCAAAGACAATGTTAAACATCTATCTTGATGAGATGGGTATCTTTCAGAGTGAAATAGGATTCCCAACTTTGAAACACGAGGTAAATTATATCAATGCAAACCTTGAACTGGTAAAACTCGGAGCGATTAAAAGACTTCGCCTTGAAGGCTGGTGCAGGGCGGTACCCGAGGACGTAAAGCTAACCTTTAAAAATTGTCCTGAAATCAAACATATCAATGTCTCGATATCTACATCGGAGATCATGATACAGGGCAAGTTTCAGGGGAAAAAGACCTTCAAGGATATCACGAAATCTCTTGCTGAGACTGTAAGAACTGCAAAGGAAATTGGGGCAGAAACGGTAGGGGTTAATGCAGAAGATGCATCGAGGACAGAACTCGACAGACTGATAGAATTCATTCATGCAGGCAAGGAAGCCGGGGCAGATCGCTTCAGATACTGTGACACCCTCGGGACAGACGACCCCATAACCATATATGAAAGGACGAAGGCCCTTGCTCTCGCGACAAAGTTCCCCATAGAAATGCACTGCCACAATGACCTCGGGATGGCAGAGGCTGTTTCAGTAGCAGGTGCCCAGGGAGCAATAGAAGGAGGTGTTGATTCGTATATCAATACAACGGTGAATGGTTTTGGAGAGCGATGTGGTAATTGCGACCTCGTGTCTACAATCCTGGCACTTAAATTTTCCCATGGGCTTACAGAGAAGGTTCCCCTTGATGAGCATGTAGACCTCAAGATGGCATGGAAGATCGGCAGATACGCATCATATGCATTTAATATACCCATACCGATAAATCAGCCGGGGGTAGGCGCTAATGCCTTTGCCCATGAATCAGGAATCCATGCAGATGGAGCCTTAAAAAACAGACGTAATTATGAACTCTACGATCCTGAAGACGTGGGAAGAGGTGAACCAGAACTCTCAGAAACCGGAAGGATAATAACAACAGGAGAGTACGGAGGCATTAAAGGCTTCAGGCATGTCTATGACAAGCTTGGAATCCATTTTCACGATGACAATGAAGCAAGAAAAGTACTCGAACTCGTGCAGTACGCTAATCTTCACACCCAGAAGCCTCTCACGGATGATGAATTAAGATTCACTGCCATGTATCCTGAGGTTGCGAAAAAGATACTCACCACAAATCTATAAATGTATACCATTACATTCATACCAGGAGATGGCATAGGACCTGAAATCTCTGAGGCCACAAAGCGGGTAATTGAAGCCACGGGTGTGGATATCAGGTGGGATATCCAAGAGGCTGGGCAGGATGTATTTGAAAAGGAAGGAACTCCGCTGCCTCAGAGAGTTCTTGATTCTATTAGGAAGAACAAAGTAGCCCTCAAGGGACCGATTACAACACCTGTAGGAACGGGTTTCAGGAGTGTTAATGTTACTCTGAGACAGACCCTGAACCTCTACTGTTGTCTGAGGCCATGCAAAACCTTTAAGGGTGCAAGGACAAGATATAAAGATGTTGATCTTGTCATCATCAGGGAAAATACCGAGGATCTCTATGCCGGAATCGAATTCGAGAAAGGCTTGGAAGGTACAAAAAATCTTATCGATTTTATTATGAAGGTTACCGGAAAAAAAATCAGGGCTGATTCAGGTATAAGCATAAAACCCGTATCTGTTTATGCAACAGACAGGATCGTAACATTCGCCTTCGAGTATGCGAGAAAAAATAAAAGAAAAAAGGTCACGGCAGTCCATAAGGCAAACATCATGAAATTTACAGATGGGCTCTTTTTAGAAACTGCAAGAAATGTGGCAAAGAGATATCCCGATATCCCGTTTGAGGACAGGATAGTTGATAACATGTGCATGCAGCTTGTGCAGAAACCTGAGCTCTATGATGTCATAGTCCTCCCCAACCTTTACGGTGATATTGTCTCTGACCTATCTGCAGGCCTTATCGGGGGCCTTGGCATTGCCCCTGGTGCAAACCTTGGAGAAGAGGCAGCGGTATTCGAACCGGTCCATGGGAGTGCTCCTAAGTACAAAGGGTTGAATAAAGTAAACCCTCTTGCTATGATACTTTCAGGTGTTTTAATGCTCAGACATTTGGGAGAGACCGAAAAAGCTGAAAGATTAGAAATAGCTGTCGCCTCTTTGATAGAAGAAGGAAGACATGTGACATATGATATGAAGCCAACCCCTGATGACCCAACTGCTGTAACAACATCAATGGTTGCAGATGCCATTATTGAGAAGTTAAGCTAATCCCCAAAATGGAAATTGATAACTCGCCGATAGAAGAATTCAGAAACCAATTCAAAATTAAAAAAGCACCAGTTAACTACCTCGCAGCAGAGCAACGATCTGTCAAGTCTGTTATTCTGGCTCTTGTCATCGCCTCGTCGAGGATCGCTCCAGAATCTTTCTGTATCAAATCCCGAACGCATTCGGGACCGACAAGCGGGTATGACGAGAAAACGATAATAATTCCAGCCCTCGAAGCAAAGTTTCAAGGAATTATTTCGATAAAAAAATCAAAAGTTAAAATTTCGGAACTCCTTAATTTCAAACTCTTACTTTTACATTTAGCATGTTGTCTCTGAATTCTATGTGGCCTGACATCCTACTTATCATCATTTTTATTTTCTTAAATGGCCTCTTTGCTGCAGCTGAGATAGCGGTAGTTACACTCAGGAGAACCCGCGTTAAACAATTAATTGAGGAAGGTAACAAACGTGCTGTTGTTTTGAATAAATTAAGAGAAGAGCCGGACAGATTCCTTGCAACAATTCAGATTGGTATCACACTGGCAGCAGTCCTTGCATCGGCCATAGGTGGCGCCACTGCAGTTGAAATAATAAAACCCGTCTTTGCAAATGTACCCATTCCCTTTATCTCTGCTTCAAGCCAAGCAATTGCAATAGGTATCGTGGCTGTAATCATTACGTTTTTTTTCATCATCTTCGGAGAACTCATACCGAAATCAATAGCCCTTTCTAATCCCGAAGCCACTGGCCTTTTGATTGCTCCATTTATAGAGAAGTTTTCCAAACTGGCCATACCCTTCGTTCAAATCCTCAAAGTAAGCACAAACATTTTATTAAAGCCCTTCGGGAAAAGGGCATTCAGTGAAAGGGGATATATTTCAGAGGAAGAGATAAAGCTCCTCTTAGAGGAGGGGAAAGAAAGAGGTATTTTTAAGGCAGAGGAAAAGGAGCTCATCCACAGCGTTTTTGAGTTTACCGATATGTCAGCCAAAGAGGTCATGGTGCCACCCACTCAAATGGTAACAATAAGCCTTGGCCTGTCCATGGAAGATATAAAAGCCTTAATCGCAGAAGAGCAGTTTTCTCGGTATCCCGTTGTGGGGAAAGACCTGAATGATATTCGGGGAATTCTGTACGCAAAGGATTTCCAGAATACACTGGCAAGGGGAGGAGCTGACATAAGAAAGCTCATTAAACCACCCTTCTTCATCCCCGAAACAATGAAGATAAGCAACCTCCTGAGAGAAATGCAGAGGAAAAGGATTCATATGGCTTTGGTTATAGACGAATATGGTGGTGTCTCTGGCCTTGTAACCATGGAAGACCTTTTAGAAGAGATTGTAGGAGAGATAAGGGATGAATACGACATTGAAAGTCCTGTTATTCAGCTTGGTGACGGAACATTTCGTATAGATGCATCCATCAGCATTAGGGACCTGAAAGAGGATTACGAGATAGAAATACCTGAATCTACAGAATATGAAACCCTGAGTGGTTTTTTATTGACCGCCCTTCAAAGGATTCCCAAGATTGGAGATATTGTTGAAACAGATGGAAAGAAGATAACCATATTAGAGATGGTAGGCCAGCGGATAGCTAAGGTAAAACTGGAGAAGCTGCCAGAAGGAGAGGGACTGCAATGAGAAAAAAGGTATCAATAATAGGTTCAGGGAATGTTGGTGCCACGACCGCACAGTTTGTTATGCAATCAGGCATTGCTGATGTTATTTTGTTTGATATAGTAGATGGAATGTCTCAGGGCAAGGCACTTGACTTAGCAGAAGCATGTCCGCTCTGGAACTCATCATCAGCAATCAAGGGGACAAAGAACTATTCTGATACGGCTGGTTCTGATATTGTTGTCATCACTGCCGGGCTTGCAAGAAAACCCGGCATGTCAAGAAGCGACCTCCTTCTTGCAAATGCTACCATCGTTAAAGGAGTGTGCATTGAGATAGCAAAGACCTCTCCAAATGCTATTGTAATCGTTGTAACGAATCCGATGGATGTAATGGCTCAACTTGCATGGAAGACCACCGAGTTTTCCTGCAAACGTGTAATGGGCATGGGCGGGATACTTGATGCTTCGAGATTAAGAGCATTTCTCTCTTGGGAGTTACATGTCTCACCTGAAGACATAGAAGCACTTGTCCTCGGCGGACATGGTGATGATATGGTTCCGCTTTCCAGATTCACAACGGTAAAAGGGATACAGATAACAGAACTTTTACCCAAAAAGAAAATTGATGCATTGATAGAGAGGACGAGAAATGGTGGAGCAGAAATAGTCTCCTTACTGAAATCAGGGAGTGCATATTATGCTCCAGCAGCGTCAGCATTTCAGATGGTAAAATCAATTCTTCTCGATGAAAAGAGGATGCTTCCCTGTGCAGCATATCTGAATGGTGAATATGGCATGAAGGACATTTATATGGGTGTGCCCGTCATACTTGGAAAAGAAGGCGTTGAAAAGATTGTAGAGATAAAACTTACCAAAGAAGAAAGGGCACAGTTCAGGAAATCATGTTCTTCTGTCAGAAAATTAGTAAAGAAACTATCAATATAGATGGAGGAAAGATGGAGAAAACACTCTCAATAGTCAAACCAGATGGTGTGAAAAAAAATCTCATCGGTGAGGTCATAAGGAGATTTGAACAAAAAAATCTCCGGATTGCTGCGCTGAAGATGCTCAAGCTTTCTAAGGAAGAGGCGATGAATTTCTATATCATTCATAAAGATAAGCCCTTCTATAACAGCCTTACTGAATTTATGTCAGAAGGACCTATTGTAGTCATGGTAGTGGAAGGCGATAATGCCATCTCAATGGTCAGGGAGATTATGGGAGCAACGAACCCGAAAGATGCTGCACCAGGAACAATACGGGCTGATTTCGCTTCAGATATCGAACACAATATCGTTCATGGTTCAGATTCGAAAGAATCAGCCTCCTATGAAATACTCTTCTTCTTTTCTTTCCTTGATATTCATTGAAGTATATTGACTTTCTCTGCCAAAAAGTATTAGTCTAAAAATAAAAGAGGTAGAGATAGAGTATGTTTGAGAAGTTTACAGAAAGAGGAAGAAAGGTAATCATATACGCAAAGGAAGAAGCCGAAAAACGGCAGAACGATTACCTCGGCACAGAACACCTCTTACTAGCTATCCTGAGAGAAGATGACGGCCTGCCTTCAGCAATCCTCAAACGGATGGGAATCACCCGAGAGGAAATTCGGATGGAAGTTCAGAGAAACATGCCTCAAGGGTCAGACCTTATGACTTTCGATGATATTCCCTTTACACCAAGGGCCAAAAAGGTTCTCGAACTCGCTGTTGAAGAGGCACGCCTTCTCGGTCACAATTATATCGGGAGTGAACACATTCTCCTCGGCCTGATACGGGAAGAAGAAGGCATCGGTGGCAAAATACTGCGTAACCTTGGTGCAAACCTTCTCGGGGCAAGACAGCTAACCATCAATTTCTCCATACGGTCCCATACAAATGTAAAAGAGAAGAGGAGTACAACCCCTGCACTTGATGAGTTTGGAAGGGACCTGACGCTTATGGCAAGAGAAGGAAAACTCGATCCTGTCATAAACAGGGAAGATGAGATTGAACGTCTCATCCAGATACTGGGCAGGCGTATTAAAAATAATCCTGTCATTATTGGTGAACCTGGAGTTGGAAAGACAGCCATTGTTGAAGGTCTTGCCCAGAAAATTGTATCGGGTGATGTCCCTGATAGCCTCTTGGGTCAACGCATTGTTTCTCTTGACCTCGGTGCACTGATTGCTGGAACAAAATATAGAGGCCAGTTTGAAGAGAGACTCAAGATTGTTATGAGGGAAATTACTCAGTCAGACAATGTCATCCTTTTCATCGATGAACTTCATACCCTTATCGGTGCAGGTGCTGCAGAGGGGTCAGTTGATGCATCGAGTATGCTGAAACCAGCCCTTTCAAGAGGGGAGATACAATGTATAGGTGCAACAACACCCGATGAGTACAGAAAATATGTAGAAAAGGATGGGGCACTCGAACGGAGGTTCCAGCCTGTTACTATACAGGCTCCTGATGTGACAAGCACAATAGACATCTTGAGAGGGCTGAAATCCAGATACGAGGCACATCATAAAGTCAAGATCATTGATGCGGCAATAGAGGCTGCAGCAAAGTTATCCGACAGATACATCGCCGACAGGTATCTGCCTGACAAGGCTATCGATGTGATCGATGAGACAGGGTCAAGGATTAAGTTAAAAAGGTATAGCCCTCCTCATGAATTGAAGGAACTCGAGGCTGAGATACTGAGACTTTCGAAAGAAAAGAATCTGTATTTAAAACTCCACGACCTCGAAAAGGCTTCATCTGTTCGGTTAGAGGAGGAGAGGCTTAAAAAGACTCATGAACATCTCCATAAACAATGGAGAGAGAATATAAACAAAGAGATACCTTCTGTAGTGGAAGAGGATGTTGCATACACCGTTTCTAAGATGACAGGCATACCCCTTGTGAAACTTGAAGAAAAAGAATCAGAAAAACTCATACGCATGGAGGAAGAACTCCATGAAAGAATAATAGCCCAGGACGAGGCAATAAAGGCAGTCTCGATGGCAATAAAAAGGTCACGGGCAGGGCTTAAGTCCAGCAAAAAGCCGATAGGCTCATTCTTCTTCTTAGGTCCTACAGGTGTAGGTAAGACCGAGCTCGCAAAGGCTTTAGCATGGTTCATGTTCAATGATGAGAATTCACTCGTCAAGATAGACATGTCTGAATATATGGAGAGGTTCAACGTCTCAAAACTCACAGGTGCCCCTCCCGGCTATGTTGGCTATGAGGAAGGTGGACAGCTGACAGAGAGGATTAGAAAGAAGCCATACTCTGTAGTACTCTTTGACGAGATAGAAAAAGCACACCCTGATGTCTTTAATATTCTCCTTCAGGTACTTGATGAAGGGGTACTTACAGACAGCTTTGGAAGAAAAGTAAATTTCAAGAATACTGTCATTATCATGACTTCAAATCTCGGTGCAAGGATAATCGAAAAGGCAACCCCCCTCGGTTTCCAGCAGAATGCGTCCGGGCTTGTATATGAAAGAATAAAAGAGAATGTGCTGGGTGAACTCAAAAAAACATTCAATCCTGAATTTCTGAACCGTGTTGATGAAACAGTTGTTTTCCATCCTCTTGAAAAAGACCATTTACTATCCATTATTGATTTACTTATGGAAGAAACAAACAGGTTGCTTCTCGAAAGGGAACTGATCGTTGAGGTGTCACAGGAAGTAAAGGAGTGGATAATAAAGCGCTACTATCAGCCTATCTATGGTGCAAGGCCAATGCGGAGAGCTGTGCAAAAGGAGATAGCAGATCCTTTATCCGAGGAACTCCTCAAGGGAAGGTTTAAAGGCTTACACAAGATTAACGTAATCCTTGAAGGTAATACGCCAGCATTTGTGGCGGCTGAAGAGTCCTCGATCCTGTCTGGTGTTAACTGATTCAAGGACTGATTCTCGATTTGAAAAATAAAGCCCTTATCCTTCTCATAATTCTCTTCGGTATTGTTATCACCTTCTATTTCATAAAGCATCAGTCCAGTCCAAGAATAGCTACAGTCGGGGCTCCGGTACCCGATATTGAACTGACCGACACCCAGGGAAAAAAGTTAAAACTTTCTGAGCTGAAAGGCTCAGTCGCATTCGTAAATTTCTGGGCTTCCTGGTGCCCGCCATGCATAGATGAAATACCCTCCGTAGAAGTGCTCTACAGATATCTGTCAGGAAACTCTAACTTTAAGATGATAACAATCCTTTATCAAGACGATGAGAACAGAGTATCCAGATATATGCAACAACAAGGATATACCTTTCCCTTATATCATGATCCTGATGGTTTTGCTGCTAAACGATTCGGCATCACAGGTGTTCCTGAGACATTCATAATCGACAAAAAGGGAACCCTTAGGAAAAAGGTAGTGGGTCCTTTGGAATGGGACTCTCCGCCTGTTATTGAAGCATTCCTCAACCTTATTAATGAATAATCATGGGTAAAACCAAGCCTCCTGAACCGGTGCTCCTTTTTGTGAGTACCCTTTACCGCAGCGAAGACATATTCAACCAATCGAAAGAAATACTAGAGAAACATTTTGGGGATATTCAATTTGTAAGCCCTCCCCTTCCCTGGGACCATTCTTCCTATTATGAGGATGAAATCGGCTGGCC
>CAZLFE010000023.1:9185-16659 GCA_964558725.1 uncultured Nitrospiraceae bacterium
AGGGATTATCAGGATAAAACACACATTGACATATTCATGAATGCAAGGCAAATGCTAAAGAAGATGTTGGGTTAATATACAGTCTATTTATATGAAACCCCCTCAAAAGTTATTGACGATACAGCTTAGAATGTGATTAACTTATTTTAAAAGTTGTTTAAGTTTCTTGATTTATTCTTGTCATTCCGCACTTGATGCGGAATCCAGAGAAATAATATAAGTAATACCTCTGGATTCCTGCTTTCGCAGGAATGACTCTAGTTGGAACGGAGTTCGCCATGAATGATAGAGAAAAGCTGATAGAGGAGCTGATAAAAGCAGATCAACAGCTTGAGACAATGCAGGTCGGTAACATAAAGCAAAAGGTATGGGAGTTCCTCATAAAAGAAAAACAGTTTAAACCAGAAGAGATAGAAACAGACCCTGAATTCAGGTTAACCGTAAGTGATTGTGAGATAACAGTAAGTATAGACTTTGTTGTAAACCTACCTTCAGTAAGTTTTATGGTGATACAGTGTAGATCAACCGCAATAGAGTCATGGGAAAGGTATGTTATCTCCTTTGCAAGGGTCATTAAGGACTATCAGATTCCCTACGCAGTAGTCACTGATGGGGAAAATGCACGGATAATAGATGTGCATGCAGGAAAACTCATTGGTAAATCCCTGAGTGAGCTTTTCAACCGGCAAGAAGTTATGAACAAGATGAAGGATTTTAAGAAGATACCTTGTCCTGTCAATAGACTCGAAAGGGAAAAGAGGGTAGTCTATGCCTTTGAAGGCATCAAATGCCCCACGGTAAAAGATTCTGATGTAATAGATTAGGAAGGTAAATCCTGGGGAGTTTACGCCTCCCGCAAGGTGAGAATACCTGTTGCAGCAGGATGAGAATAAGTAGCCTGTACCTGACCCTATATCACTTTTTAAATGAGTTTTATCCCTTTGTTTTCG
The DNA here is from genome assembly GCA_964558725.1 of uncultured Nitrospiraceae bacterium. Classification (GTDB taxonomy): domain Bacteria; phylum Nitrospirota; class Thermodesulfovibrionia; order Thermodesulfovibrionales; family SM23-35; genus DASPRG01. Next base: position 10,136 of record CAZLFE010000023.1, read on the forward strand.
ATGATAATAAGCCGTTTCTTGTAAAGAGCGCCTATCGCTTTCTTGTATGTTTTCTTGCTCACCCCGAACAAGCCGTAGATAATTTCAGGCGGGCTTTTATCGGTTACGGAAACAAATCCGCCCGCTGCTTTTAGTTTATCGATAATCTTTTCAGATACCTCATCAACCTTTTCATGTCCGGGTTTTTGAAGGCAGAGATCTATCTTTCCGTCGTCCCTCAACTTCTTTATAAATCCTTTTATATGTTGTCCTTTTCTTAATGGCTGAAACACCTCGTTCTTATAAAGCATGCCCCATTGCGAGTTGTTGATCATAGCCTTATAACCAAGGTCGGTCCGGTCGCCAATCACCAATTCCACACTCTGGCCTTCCTGAAATCCGATTGGTTGCTTATCAGGCAACTTGTCCAATACTTTATCCACTCTTTTTCATAGTGCTCACGTTAAAAGAAAACTTCATTTGCCGGTTCACTTCCTTGTCAAGCCCTCTCTTTGTTCCTTACTTTCGACCAGTTTATTGAAATATTCCGGAAATCCGGTTTCGAACGTAAGCTGCTTACCGCTGAAAGGATGTATGAAGGAAATCGATTTGGCGTGAAGAGCTAAACGTTTGTATGTCTCTTTCCCTTTTCCGTACTTCTCGTCCCCCACAACCGGGTGTCCGATTTCAGCAAGATGCACACGTATCTGATGCTTTCTGCCTGTTAAAAGATTAACCTCCAGCAAGGAAAACTCTTTCGTATCCTTTAGCACCCTGTAAGCAGTATGAGACAGTTTTCCTTTTGTGGCGTCGGTGGTGGAATATACTACGTGGGCCTTGTTCTCAGCCAGGTATGTCGTGATCGTCCCCTCCTTTCTTTCACACCTGCCGTGAACAACGGCAATATATTTCTTCTCTGTTTCTTCCCATCGGCCCTGCAGCCGCAGTTTGGCCTCCATGCTCTTTGCGAAAATAAGTATCCCGGATGTATCACGATCCAGCCGATGAACTATGAAGATGCGCTTTGGGGACTTGGAGTAACCCTTCCGGACATAATCGGTCAGTATAGCGTAGAGTGTTCGCGATTTGTCCCTGTCCGTGCCCATTGTCAGAAGGCCAATCGGCTTGACTACTACCAGGATGTCACTGTCCTCGTAAAGTATGCTAATACCTTTTGGAAAGTGCTTATTGCCCAGGCTTGATCTTTTAGGCATTAAGAATACTCCGATAGACATTCCCGTTCGCCCGACTACTTGTTGCATGTTCTCCGTATCGCATTGATAAGTTTATCTTTTGCCAATGTTTTTTCACAACTGAAAATGGATGGAGTTAAGCGAGACGAAAAGGCTATTCCCCTTGTTGATAACCATCAGGAACACTCGGTCAAGGTGAGGATACATGTTCCAGAAGGATGAGAAAAAATAGCCTGTACCTTTTTTTGTCCCCTGTTTGAATTCAAATGTCAATAAGCAAGCCTGCCCCTGTCACCCCCTTCCTTTCTTCCACCTCTCCACAGAGTCGTACATGAGAATTAGGTCTTGAATCTGGAAATTATCAATTTCAGAGTCCTGTAATTCTTGCGTCTTTATAGGTGTTATCGCCAGTTGCTTTTTTCATTTTGTTCTTCCTGAACTTCTCATTTCCCGGAATTCAAGCCCCCATCATTATGATGAGTCAAAATCGCCAAGAGGCGAGGGATCGCTTGCATGCAGAACAGGATTATCGTGTAAATCTTAAAGCAGAATTGGAGATTCGTCATTTACATGAGAAAATAGACCATCTTCTCATGAATCAGTGGCAAAGGCTTATGGAAATCCAGCAAATCCAGATGGAGTTGATGGATGAACTTACACATAAAACATCTCGGGAACATTCTAAATAAAGCCTGTTTGCGATTTACTATAAGTAGTGAATTCGAAACATGCTACCTTCGAGAAAATTCCCCTCTTTAGTCCAGGGTGTAATATTCGTTGGTCAATCCTGTGTGCAATCCTTCCTGTACTTCGCATTTGAAATATCTCTTCAAACAGAGTATATTTCATCCAGCAATCAATAGGGGGAGAGCTGAAGTTCGCTTTTTATACAAATTTGGGGGATAGAAGAACTTCAGTTTGGATATAACCAAGGCAGCCGCTAATTGCAATCATGCAAGAAGATTAAATATAGAATTGTCCAATCCAGAAAGGAGGCCAAATGGATAGCAGAACTAAGATTGTAAATAGGCTAAAAACCCTACAAGATATCGATGGTGTTAAGGTAACAGTAAATGATGAAAAGAAGATTATTTTTGTAAATTTTCATACTGAGCGATTCCTCGATTTCAAATTTGTCTGGTCACATGATCACTTTATTGGTTATTTCACAGACAGTGAAGGTAATGAAAGCCACGCAGTGATTTCAATCTGGGAACCACTTGAAGCAATTCACTTTGTTACAGCGTAGATTTATTGGCAAGGCTAAGGGCGGGAAGGAGAGAATTTGAATTATAGGAGAATCTGAAGATTCCACAAGGAATGTCCTGGAAAAGTTTCTGACCTCCATTGAATCCTTCCTGTACTCAGCAATCTTAAACTTTAACTTAAAATACAACATTAGAAATCAATAAAAATAGTTCTTATGTAATTAAGTTTAAATGTAAGAAAAAAACTTACACTATAAAACGCTAAATTCCTACAAAAAAATCAGACTTTATCTGATATCTTTTAAATCTCTGTATTAGTAAAATTTATAAAAATAATATTCAAGGAGGAAATGCAGCATGCCAGAGAAAAGTTCAAAAGAAATGGCGTGCCGGCCTTTTGTTTGCATAGTCCTAATATATCTATCTGATAATAAAAAAGTCATGGAAAGAAAAATAGTGAGATTATGGGCTGAATATGAATCAAATGAATCTTCCTCTCTATATCTTGAACCCATATCTTTTGCAAAAGCTAAAATATTGTTTGAAGATTTTTTGGACAGTCAGGAAGAAAAAAACAAACTAAGTCTGTACGAGAATAGCTCTACCCATGATAACCAAGGAAAGAGAATAAATATGAACTATATTTCTAAAGAAAGAATGGATCAGCTCGAGGAAATGCAGAGGATTTATTAAAGAAAGTCGTGACTGAGAGCAAGCAGGCATATGAGGCGATCAAAGAATCCGAAACTCGCTATCGGCGACTCTTTGAAACAGCTCAAGATGGCATATTAATTCTCGACGGAGAAACGGGACAGATAACTGATGTTAACCCATTCTTGATAAATATGTTGGGGTATCCTCATGAGGAGTTTTTGGGGAAACAACTTTGGGAAATCGGCACTTTTAAAGATATTGCTTCATCAAAAGCTGTTTTTTCAGAATTGCAAGAGAAAGGCTATATCCGTTACGAAGATTTGCCGCTTGAAACAAAAGGCGGTAGTAAAATTAACATAGAGTTTGTTAGTAACGTTTATCTTGTGAATGGTAATAAAGTTATCCAATGCTACATTCGTGATATAACCAAACGCAAGAATGCAGAAAAGGCGCTGCACAAGGCATATGAGGAGTTGGAACTGAGGGTTCGAGAACGGACAGCAGAACTTGCAGATGCAATAAATAGCTTGAAGTATGAAGATAAAAATTTACGTGAGGCAGAACTTCGCTATCGAACAGTAGCAGATTTCACATACGACTGGGAATACTGGATAAGTCAAAATGGAACTATGCTATACGTTTCGCCTTCTTGTCAGCGTATTACTGGTTACAGGCAAGTGGATTTTATCGAAAATCATGAGCTCTTACAAGAGATTATTCTTTCAGAAGATAAAGAAACTTGGAGCAAGCATCGTCAAGAGGCCTTTGCGGAGTTGAAATTGCGAGAAGTTCAATTTCGCATCAACACACGAGATGGCCAGATACGCTGGATTGAACATGCCTGCCAGCCAGTAAAAGATGAACAGGGAAATTTTATAGGGTTTCGTGCCTCAAACCGTGACATCACTGAACGTAAAATGGCAGAAGAAGCACTCATAAAAAGTGAAGAGAGTCTTGAGGAAGCACAAAGGATCGCACATTTAGGAAATTGGAATTGGAACATCGTGACAAATGAACTGCACTGGTCTGATGAAATCTACCGTATCTTTGGACTTAAACCAAATGAGTTTGGTGCTTCATATGATGCTTTCCTCAAAACAGTTCATCCTGAAGATCGTAAAGCCGTAAAGGAAGCAGTAAATAATTCCTTGGCTGATCCGGCTGTGAAATACAGCATAGAGCATCGAGTTGTCTGGCCTGACGGATCAGAACGAATTGTCCACGAACGTGGAAAGGTTACATTTGATAGTGAGAGCAATCCTATTCGCATGATTGGAACAGTGCATGATATCACAGAACTGAAAAAGTCAGAGGATGCTCTTAAAAAAGCTTATTCCGAAATAAAGTCATTAAAGGATAAGCTTGAAGCTGAAAACATATATCTCCGTGAGGAAGTAAGAATCGAAAGACATTATCGCGAGATAATCGGCAATAGTGATCCGCTTAAATATGTTTTATTCAGAGTTGAACAGGTCGCAATTACTGATGCCACTGTCCTGATTCTCGGAGAGACCGGCACTGGGAAGGCCCTGATAGCTCATGCGATCCATAATAACAGTCCCCGTAGTGAAAAACCTTTTGTGAATGTGAACTGTGCTGCACTACCTGCTAACCTTATCGAGAGTGAATTGTTTGGAAGGGAGAAAGGAGCATTTACCGGTGCACAAGACAGGCAGATAGGCCGTTTTGAACTTGCCAATGGCGGGACAATCTTTCTGGATGAGATCGGAGAGATGCCCTTGGAGCTTCAGACAAAATTGCTTCGTGTTCTCCAAGATGGAGAGTTTGAGCGCCTCGGAAGCCCGCATACAATCAAAGTTAACGTGAGAGTGATAGCGTCAACAAATAGAGATCTAAAGGAGGACATCAAGAAGGGTCGTTTTCGTCAGGATCTTTATTATCGTCTGAATGTTTTTCCGATTACGTTGGCACCACTACGGGAACGGAAAGAAGACATACCCTTGCTGGTAAATTATTTTGTAGAAAAATACAGTAAAAGAATGGGTAAAACTATAAAGACTGTTTCAAAGGCAGACATGCGAATGCTACAGGCGTATTCATGGCCAGGGAACGTAAGAGAGCTCGAAAACATCATAGAACGCGCAGTAATCATCACACAGGGTTCCACTTTGAAAATAGCAGACAACCTTGAACCACTTCAACCCATTGAACCGGCAGGAACTGCAGATGAAGGTATGCGTGATATTGAAAGGAAGCACATTCTCAAGGTACTCGAACAGACCCGTTGGAGGATTGAAGGGAAGAATGGAGCTGCTGCCATTCTTGGTCTTAACCCGAGCACCTTACGCGGACGCATAAGAAAACTCGGGATTAATCGGATATAATTTTTAGAATCCTTTCTAATCAGAACCGCTGTATTTGACGTTTCCGTTAAATATAACAGTTAAATTCTTTCATTCAAGCCCTGGTTTTTATCCCTTAAATATCAAATAAAACTCACCATAACAACAAGTTACAGATAATAAAACTCAAAAAACTCGACCTGGAACAACATTTGATAAATAGTTAGCGTGGTCATCTTTAAAACCATTACAGTTGTGGATTTTGAAAAACAGAAGGAATTTATCCAGAGCTTTCAGGATCTGATGAAAAAGATAAGAAAGGATAATGGCTGCATGAGTTGTTATTTGGTACGTGACATAGAGGATGAAAATATCTTTTTACTAATAGAAGAATGGGAAACACAGGAAGACCTTTTCAGACATTTTCGTTCTGATTATTTTGGAACACTATCCGGTGCGTTACATTTATTGAGTAAAAAGACAGAGATGAAAATTCATACAGTTTCATCAACGCAGGGGATTGAAACCGTAACAAAAGTACGGAATAAAACTTACGGATGAAAAAGAGGGTTAATGAAAGGAGGCAATGTCATGAAAATAAAAAAATTATCAAAAAGGGCTTCAATAACTTGTAAGTGCAAAAGCTCTTGTTGAAGTAAACAATGTCGAAAAACTAATGAGAATAGGAAAATAAAAATGAAAAATACAATAAGAAGTTCAAAAGAGCTTTTAAACACTAACAATGACTTACAAATTTTAGAGGATAAAAAAATTGAGAACACTGACCAGCAGTTAAGTGGCTTGTCCCCTTTTTTGTGCCAAAAGGATCTGTTAGATCTTCAGTAGAAAAGACATCTTATATTCAGCGGTCTCTGTCTGAGCTTGCAGAACGTAAATAGCCATTGGTTAAACCTTCTGGAGGAAATAAAGCAGCAGTTGGGAATTACTTCATCCCCGGAAAAAGATGAGAAATAAGCTTGAAAGAAATTTTATTACATTTTCTATTAACGATCCCCTCCATGGCGGCGGCTCTATCATGTTTACCGCGATATTGAGTTACGCCGCCAATCCCCCTCAGCAGTTAAGGGATAGGAGGATAAAAGGAGGTGACTATGTAGAACTGCTAAAGAAAGAGGTGACTATGTAGAACTGCTAAAGATCGTATCGTAAAGGGGTTATCGTGAACA
>CAZLFE010000023.1:16759-24235 GCA_964558725.1 uncultured Nitrospiraceae bacterium
GAGGTGACTATGTAGAACTGCTAAAGATCGTATCGTAAAGGGGTTATCGTGAACACAACAACCCTGAACCCTAAAAGAAAAAAATATCGTATCTAAAAAGAAAGGAGAGATGAAATGAATAAGCGCAAATTTTTGATCTTTATGAGTTTGCTGCTGGCCTTCGTTGCCGCTTCTTGGGGAATCGACTATGGCATCTCGCAAGCAGGCGATGGCAATAATGGCAATGGCCCAAAGAGGTGCCAAGGCAGGGGACGGGGAGCGGCGTGCCTAACACCAGCCGATAGGGAGGCTGCGGCAACGAATGCTGCAATGCTTGGCCTCCAGGTTGGGGTAGTCGCAGCCGGGACCCTCGCGCCCACGCAGAGCGGGGTGCCGGACTATTTTGGCCCCTTCCCCAACTGGGCTTGGAGCCCGCTCCCAACAGTTGACCCGAACACCGGGGCAGTCTCAGGCGGCATCCTCAAATTCGATCCGAGTAACAATCTCAACAGCCAGCCCGGGCTCTATGGCCTCACGGTTGCCACCGGAACAGATTGCACCTTTTCCGGTCAAGCAGCCAAGTGCTACGAAATCCATCTGAAACAGGGCCAGGTACAGATGCTTCCTCCAACCTGGCCGAAGACCACCATCCGGGGCTATGTCGAGTATCTGAACGGCGCGCAGGTAGGAAACCTGAGTTATCTGGGACCTTCCATCGTCGCCCAACGCGATGTGCCGGTGCGCATCACGTTCTACAACGATCTTCCTACGGCGGACGGTAACCTGTTCATCCCGGTGGATACAACCTATATGGGCGCTGGAACAGGTCCCGCCGCGCCGGCTGGCGCCATGGGGACAGACTGTGAAGCCACCCCCAAGCCCACTTGGTGTTTCACCGAAAACCGCGCCACTATACACCTGCATGGTGGCACCACACCGTGGATTAGCGATGGCACCCCGCACCAATGGATCACCCCTGCCAATGAGAATACTCAATACCCGCAGGGCGTCAGCGTGCGCGACGTGCCTGACATGAATACCTGCGGCGCAAACAATGATGGGTGCCAGACCTTCTTCTACAGCAATGAGCAGAGCGCCCGGTTGATGTTCTATCACGATCATGCCTATGGCATCACCCGCCTCAACGTGTATGCTGGTGAAGCCGCGGGTTACTTGTTGAACGATTCGAATGCTACGAGGGATCCAATAACACCTACCTACGGCGTAGGCATACCTCTGGTCATCCAGGACAAGACCTTTGTGGATACCAACACTGTGCTCACCACCGATCCGACATGGAACTGGGGAACTGGGACGCCAGACGCAAATGGAATTCGTCCTCCCGTCACTGGCGATCTTTGGTATCCGCATGTCTACATGCCAAACCAGAACCCATACGATATCACTGGCGCCAACGCCATGGGCCGCTGGGACTATGGTCCCTGGTTCTGGCCGCCGTTTACGGGCCTGATCTACGGGCCAGTCCCGAACGAATACTGCCTGCCAACTCCCCCGGCACCCGGGTCTACGGAAGCGAATCCGGGGTTCTACGATTGCAGTGCCACACCCTGGGAGCCGCCATTTAGACCCGCAATTCCCAACCCGTCCGGCGTACCGGAAGCCTTCATGGACACGCCAACGGTCAATGGTTTGGCCTACCCGACTCTGAACGTGCCGGCCGGGCTGGTCCGCTTCAGGATCCTGAGCGTCGCCAACGACCGATTCTTCAACCTCTCGCTCTGGGTCGCGGATAGCTCAACGGTCTACCCCACCGGATACATCGGTCCCGGGAACACCGAAGTCAAGATGGTGCCGTGGAACTCATCCCAGAATGCGCTCGCACCGTTCCCATCATGGTGGTATGACAGCTCGGTTCCCAACCCGTTCGACGATCGCGTGGGTGGCGTTCCTGATCCGGCTATGCGCGGTCCGGCCATGATCCAGATCGGCACCGAGGGTGGCTTCTTGCCAGCTCCTGCGTTGATCCGCAACCAGCCGGTCAACTATGTCATGAACAAACGCGATATCACAGTCGGAAATATTGCACCGAATCAGCATTCGCTCTTCCTGGGTCCAGCCGAACGGGCAGACGTACTCGTTGACTTTTCCAACTTTGCCGGCAAGACCCTGATCCTCTACAACGACTCGCCCGCGCCGGTTCCGGCGGCTGACCCGCGCCTCGATTACTTTACGGGCGACCCTGATCAGACTGCGACGGGTGGCGCGCCCTCGACCCTGCCGGGTTATGGTCCCAATACTCGTACTATCATGAAAATCGTGGTTGGGGGTAGCGGTGGAACCGCACCTGTCGATGACTACAATTCGGCGACGTTGACCAACTTGCAATCCGCTTTGCCAGCAGCCTTCGCCGCCTCGCAGGACACAATCATCGTCCCGCAAGCGGCTTACAACACCGCCTACAATGCAGCCTTCCCCAGCGACGCGAGCCAGTACGTGAAAATCCAGGACACGACCTACACCTTCGATCCGATCGGCCCGGTAGCCCAGATCACGATGCAACTAGAGCCTAAGTCCATCATCGAAGACTTCACCATAGACTATGGGCGGATGAATGCCCTGCTAGGCAACGAGATTCCAAAGACCAACATCACCAACCAGACTTCCATTCCTCAGGGATACATTGACCCGCCCGTCGAGATGCTTACGGTCTCAGATGCCAATGCCACGCCAATCGGATCACCGGCAGATGGCACCCAGCTCTGGAAGATCACCCATAATGGCGTGGATACTCATGTCATCCACACCCACATGTTCGTCATGCAGTTAGTCAACCGGGTCGGCTGGGATGGAGCGATCAGAGGACCTGAGGCGAATGAGCTGGGTTGGAAGGACACGTACCGCATGAATCCACTGGAGGATATCATTGTGGCGGTGAGGCCCATTATGCTCACGAATGTCCCGTTCAAACTTCCCAACAGCATACGGCCGCTGGACGTGACCATGCCGCTTGGCTCTGTCGTAGGGTTTACTAACGTTGATCCGAACGGCAATCCGGTAACTCCTAGCATCACCAACCAGATGGTCAACTTTGGCTGGGAGTACGTCTACCACTGCCACATCCTGGGCCATGAAGAAAACGATATGATGCGTCCTGTGATCGTCGCCGTTCCTCCGGAGGCGCCTTCCAACCTTGTTGCCACGCTGAAAGGCAGCTCGGTGGTCTTGACCTGGAAGGACAACTCCCTGAATGAGACCCAGTGGATCGTCCAGAGGATGGACAGCACCGGTGTATGGACGACTCTAGCCACGTTCAATTCGACGGCGCAGAGTGCCCAGGGCGGTGCGATAACCTACACCGACACAACCTACAAATCAAATGGCACGCCATACTCCTACAGGGTGTTAGCTCGCGACACGGTCGGCAGCACGCAAGCATCTAACTTTACTACTTCGGTAGGTGGCAGTTACCCAACTATGACCGCGGACTCGGCATTCTCCAACATCGTTGGCCCGCCTGCAGGCACTACGACACTTGTGTCAGTTACTCAAGCCGCTGCGGCAAAATCCCCAGTCGTGGTCACATGGACATATTCAGCCACAGATCAGACGGCCTTTACGATTCAGAGAGCGACAAACAGTACATTTACATCAGGTTTGACAACGATCAAAGTTGGCGCGAATGTGTTTACGTACTCTGATACCGGAACAAAAGCTGGCACAACTTACTATTACCGCGTCATGGCAACTAACTTCTTGGGTAATGGGAGTTGGTCTCTCACCAAATCCATTACGCCACACCAGTAGTGAAGTGTTGTTGATTGGGGAGGGAGCAATCCCTCCCCGAATTTATTTTATTTAAGGAGGGATGTCGGATGATAAAAAGAATCGTCTTATGTTCATTCATTTTGTTATTTTGCATCATTTCTTTTGGTTATGCAGATAACTCCGGGAATAATGTCTTAAAAGGCGTTACACTCGCAGGCAGTAGACAGGGCCAATCAGTAGGGTTTGTCGATGTTGACGGAGATGGCATTGCCGACAAGATAGTAGGAGCACCTTATGCCTCTTCATCTTCGAATACAGGCGTGGTGCTTGCTTATAAGGGAGATACCATGGGAGGATTCTCTTCCGCTCCTTCGATGCTTTTGGAAGGTGATGCCAATTACGGTTTTTCATTTCTCAATCTGGGAGACGTGGATGGTGATGGAAGAGAGGACTTTGCAGTCGGAGCCATTAACGGAGATGGTAAGGACGTATCTTTAAGCGGGAGTGTTACTGTCTACAAAGGCGGTAAAAACTGGAACTACGATGAGGGACGTGGAAAGGTCATTGCAAAGCTTTCAGGAGAGGGTCCGATGGACAAGTTCGGAATATCCATTTCCGCTGGTGACCTGAATGATGACGGCATGAAAGACCTGATCGTGGGAGCTCCGTTTAATACAAATGACCCTGCAATCTACCAGGGCGGCGCGGTATATATCTATTTCGCACCTGACTTTACCCAAAAAGTTGCCCTTCATGCATCCTCAGTAAACAAGGGGCTTGGCTGGAGTGCAGCAACAGGAGACATAAACGGTGATACCATTCCGGACCTTTGCATTTCTGCCAGCGGGAAGGTGCTCTGTTATTTCGGTTCGCAAGACTTTAATCCGTCGATTGACGCATCTGACGTTGTAATTAAAAGTGCGAGCGCTGGATTCGGTAAGGCCCTCTCTGTAATAGAGGATTTAAATGGGGATGGACTCAGTGAAATTCTGATCGGTGCGTCGAATGCTGTCATTAATGGAAACAGAGATACAGGCAGCATTTACATTGTGAAAGGCGGTACGGGACAGAGGACTGTCGATCTCAATGCGCCGTCTTCAGACTTAATCGTCCGTATTGACGGAGCGGCTCTCTTCGACAGATTTGGCGCATCGATCTCTCCCATAGGCGACGTAGACAACGATCAAAAACCTGATTTTGCTGTAGGCGCTTCAATGGCTGATTTAGACGCCTTCAGGCAACTGGTTGGTAAGGTCTATCTTTTTATGGGGGTGGATATAAGCGGAAGTACGACACTTGCAGACTCGACAGTCTTCGAAGGTTTCGCAAGGGATCAGGGATACGGGACATCGCTGGCAGTTGCCGATAACACACGGCTTTTGATCGGTGCTCCCAGGACTGACAGTGACACAGGATGGGTCTCTATGGTGGATCTTTCCACAGGTCAGAGTGTGCCAGGGGGAAGCAGTGGTGGTTCCGCTGGCGCAGGCGACGAATGCCATTGAACAGACTGCAGGATATGCCGTCAGTTAAATATAAGGAGGTCTATTCAGATGTTTAAAAGCTTATTTATATGTATGATGTTTATTTTATGCCTCACACTTGGCGCCTTTGCTGCTGGGTACGATTCTTCAAATTTTTCTTCCGATGGGCGCAAATTGCAGCCGGCTCCATACGGCCATATACCGGGCAAGGACAATGGCCCGGGCAAAGGGACTCATAATGCAGGAGAGGAGTGCGGCGCTTGCCACAAGCCTAATGGAAAAGCCCCTGTGGCATTCACTATGTCCGGCACACTTTACGAAGACAGGGCAGGAAGAAAACCGCTTAAAGGGGGAGAAGTAATACTGCAGGACATTAACGGTAATGTGATAAGCATGACCAGCAATGAGGTCGGCAATTTCTGGACATATGTCCCGATCGGCAGCAATCCCTATGCGGTTGCCAGCCACGGTGGCATGACAGATGCACTTTATTACACCGATGGGCAGGGATTTCATCCCGCAGACCCTAATGATACAAGGAGCTGGCAATACAAGGCATGGGTCAAAAGCGCCGACCATGTCAGACCGATGGTCACGATCGCTCCTGTGGGAGGGGCTACCGACCAGAATTCGAGGATGAGCTGCAGCATGCACCACGCCTCCATGGGAAGCAGAGGGGCACTGTGGGGTATGGGAAAGAGCACGCTCTCATCCTATCCGCCAACACGCCTTAGCTTTAAAAAGCACATATTGCCTATACTCAGGAACAAATGCGCACCCTGTCACATACCCGGCGAGACCTGGACGAGGATCGTGACCCAATCCGATTTCGAAGGCAATCCTCTTACGAAAATAGATTACAGCAAGTCACTCGACCTGACGTCGTATAGCGGCTCGTCAGTCACGGTAAACAATGCCACGTGGACCAAGAAGGGTACAAAGGACATGACCGCAGGATATAAGGGCAATCCTGATTCAAGCCTATTGCTTTCAAAAACGAGAAATCAGCAAAACGGCAATGTAATTCATGGCGGAGGTGCGTTTTGGTCAGTTGGGGACACGGATTACAAAGCCCTGAGGCAATGGATCGCTGAGGGTGCGCAGGATAATTAAGCTAAGCGATGGGAGTGGATTTATGTGATCTCATAATAAATCCCACCACAAAAAAATTAATGGTATAAAACCAGTTCTGCAAATATAAATCAGGGCATATGATAAAACTACAATACATTTTCGACAACTTAAACAATCTTTAAAATAGAAAAGTTACTTATACCGACAAGAAGAGTTTATAAGTAAGACGAAAAAATCATTGAAGAGCATCTGGAAGAGTTCACTATGAGGCCGCCATTGACGAACTAACGAAGATAGGCGCAAGGATTCCTGGAATACCTATCACTGAGTGGATTGATCGAACCAATTATTATCGTTACTAATGGGTTTATTAAGGCAATTGATGATTATTCCCCAAACTTCAAAGATGTGAATTTACAGGCATGCTCCGCAATTATTGAAGAACATCCACTGTGCGTATTTGGTGAAGAAATATTGAATCGTCAGGCTTTTCTGTTTTTAACACCTTGTAGGAGGAGCAGCGCCCACGAAAATCATCTGGTGTTAGGATTTCATGAATGAGCACAATAATTTTCAGCTTACACAAAAGTTTTTTACTTCTGTGAAAAATGTTGAATCATAACCCTGCCTAAGTATTTCTATATTCAGGAAAGTCCATTTTCAACGTAAAAAGTTGTGATCTGAATCATATATAGTAAGTGTAGGCATAAGTTATATAGAGGAAAAAGGTGGAGTGTCTTATAAATGCATAAAATTAGAGACTTAACAAAAATAAGATCCTTAAATATATTGAAAAAAGAAAGCCTCAACTATGGAGATATCATAAAGTTGCTACAAGATCGAGAACAATATTAAAAGGGTTTTTTGGAGGTTTAGATGAAGCCAGCAGATAGAGAACTTATAGAGCAAGAATTAGAGAAGCCCTTGAAATCCCTTGATGAATGGTTAGATATTACTGGCCTTATAGGAAAATCATCCTCTGGGAGCTACAGAGCATTATCGAAGATACCTTTTATCTCGGTGTTACAGTAGGGAAAAAATTAAATGGCTGGTAAGAATAAGTGTGATTTCGTCAGTACCATACAAATATGTACAACTAATGATAAGTATTCGTTAAGCTTTAGGATTCATTGGTAGCCTTTTAAAGGTTCAAAATAAAGAATAAACTACTCAAAAGCCTTTAGCATTCAGCAAACACTGTTACACACATTTC
>CAZLFE010000024.1:0-24090 GCA_964558725.1 uncultured Nitrospiraceae bacterium
CTGCAAATATAGAACGAAATAAGTTAGAAAACAAATATACCCAATATTTTGAAGCACGGCCTGATTACAGGCAACTTGTAACCTATGTCCCGAATAAGCCGCTTCCAGTTTATAACTGGTTCAAGTATAAAGAAGGTTTTTCGAGACAGCTTGTTTATAACATTCTTAGAGAATGGAAAATAGATAGAAAAAATATTGTTCTTGATCCATTTGCAGGGTGTGGGACTACGCTTCTTGCCTGTAAGGAATTCGGATACAGGGCTGTCGGACTTGACATATTGCCTATAGCCATATTTGTTGCTAAAGTTAAACTCCGGGATTGGTCGGACATCAATATTTTAAAAAAAGCGGTACAATCACTCATAAGTGAAAAATTCCATAAGCCTCAATCGGCATTCCCGAACGTTCCAATTGTTAATGTAGCATTTCCAAAACACATTCAAGACGAAATACTTTTCTATAAAGAACGTATTCTCAAATTTGAAAAACCTATTCAAGATTTTCTCATGCTTGGCTTAATCAGTATCCTTGAAAATGTGAGCTATACATCAAAAGATGGTCAATTCTTGAGGATCGTTGAAAGAGAGTTGCCGTCTGTGAGAGAAACCTGTAAGAAGCAACTCACCAATATGATTGAGGACCTACGGGTGCAACAACAAGCACTCTTTAAAGAAGGAAAAGCGAAAGTTGAAATCTTTCAGGGTGATGCAAGAGAGCGTGCTTTGCCGCGAAAATATTGGGCCAAAATCGGTGCTGTAATTACATCTCCGCCATATTTAAACCGATACGACTATTCACGTACCTATGCTCTTGAGCTGTGTACCCTTTATGTAAAAGATTTTGGGGATATGCGAGACATTAGACATAGTTTGCTTAGATCGCATATTGAATCGAAGATTCATGAAGGTAAAGAGCTTAATCTACCTGTGATAGACGAGATAGTAGATAGCCTAAATGGTAAGGAATTAAATAATAATCGAATTCCGATAATGATAAAAGGATACTTCGAGGATATGAACCTTGTTCTCAAGCAACTTTCCGCATATCTAAAACCAGGAGGAATAATTGCACTTGTTGTTGCAAATGCAAGATTTGAGGGTGAAATGGTACCGACAGACCTCATACTTTCTGAACTTGCAGAATTAAACGGGCTTCAAACAGAAAAAATTTGGGTCACACGATACAAGGGCAATAGTTCACAGCAGATGGCCCGTTATGGGAAAATTCCCGTGCGGGAGACCATAGTATTCTGGAGAAAACCAGCATGAAAGAAAGCAAGAGATTACAAACAGAGGATAAGCTTATAGATGCTCTTTTAAAGTCATATGTTGCCAGAGCCAAGCTATTTTATTCTACACTGAAAAGGAAAAATATCAGCAAGTTATCTTTGCGAATTGAGGACTGTACCATAAAAGAAATATTATGGAATGTTAAAAAGATAGGTATTTCTGACAAAGCTTTTTCAATTATTAAAAAGGCTTCTATTGGCCCTGAGCAGATTTTTTGCCACCCTGAAATTCTAAATAAGTGTCCAGACCTTGTCGAGTATTATAGGAATTTAGCTGCTCTTTCGCAGAAAGGATTTAATCAAATACTATCAGGAAGATTATCAAAATTATCTAAAGGCGATAATAAGGAACGTTACCAATTAATTGCAGAGACATTAAATAAAGTAATTTCGAGTGTTATTACAGACATTGACAATTTCACTTTAGAGCTTGCAAAAGAAGCGGTAATAGCAGAAATAGGAACAGAAATTCAGGGTACTTGGGTAAATATTATCGGAAAGGGCGCCGCAAAAGCTGTAGAAGAAATTATATATGACTATGCACATAAAAAGGGATATATCACATTAACCGAAGAGAAGGATATAAAGGTTAAAGGGGAAAAACAAAAACAAATTCATCTTGTTTTAAATAATGGATGGCGAATAATTTTTGCAAATGAACCTGATGTAGCAATTAGAGATTCTAAAGATAAGCTAAAAGTTTCAATTGAAATAAAAGGTAGTATGGATAAAGCTGGTGCTCAGACACGTCTTGGAGAAGCAAAGAAGTCTTTTGCAAAAGCTAAATCAGAAAATGCCCATTGTTTAACTATTTACCTTGCAAGTTGTTTCACCGCTGCAGTTCTATCACAGCTAAAAACAGACAGGGAGATAGATACGCATTTCAATCTTATAGATATACTTGCGGATGAAAGAAGGAAACAAGAGTTTCTCAAAGAGCTATTTCATTATCAGATAAGGATTGAATAAAGGGGTCAGTAATGAGGAATTTTAGAAATCTGACTAATAAGAATTCCAAAGTTGCCTATCAATTACCTCGACCAGCTACCGCAAGGTATCTTATTGTGGTTTCAGATAGAGGAATTGTGAGCGAGGTTAATCATTTCACTTCATTGAAAGAAGCCAAAAGAGCTTTCGGAGAGATAGCGCATGATTATGGCTATAGACCCTCTGAGGTAAATACATCGGACAAATATGATGTTTCGATTTGGAAATGGACAGACGACCGATATGAAAAAATTCATTATTACTCATAAGTTAAAAAGGAATCATCATGTGTGAGAAAAACGTAATAACTTCAAAAGGTAAAAAACTCTATCTCTCAACTTTTGAGCTAATCAGCGGCCAGTATGGGCAAATTTTTTATCAGGCATTTTATGCGAGGAACGAGAAAAATTTGGAAAACCAAATCCACAGATATCTGAAGAATTACTACGACAAAGGAAACAATACTGGCATCAAAGAGAAGACTTATTACTATCTTGATGGTGAGGTTTCCGTTAAGAATCATGGGTGGGAAGAAATCACAAGCTATAAGCAGCTTATAGATAAACTTCTTTAAAGAGGTGTCTTATGAGATGCATGGGATGTTTTTCAGACTCGTCTGATTCGCTGAGGCGAAAAAGAATTTACAGAAGGGGAAAGGGCTTATGCAACTGTGGTCGGGAGCATTGAACAGTTTGATGGTGACCAGGATGCAAAAGCACAAATATGATGGATAAAAAGAACGAAAAGTCGAAGCCTGACCTTATCGGTCCTCATGGAGGGTACCGCAATTTGAAATCCTATCAGACGGCGGAGATAATCTATGATGCCACGGCTGTATTTTGTGACCTCTTTGTTAGCAAACGTTCTCGCACGCATGACCAGATGGTACAGGCAGCGCGCAGCGGCAAGCAGAATATCGCCGAAGGCAGTATGGTATCAGGCACCTCTAAGAAGAACGAACTAAAACTGATCGGCGTAGCGCGTGCAAGTCTGGAAGAGGCAAATTATCTGCTTGACCAGCAACTACGACAGCTGGAAAAACAATTCCTGGAAGAAGGCGGCTTCACAGAAAAACTTTATCAGGCGCGCCAACAGGCTAAGAGAAAATTACAATGAATATTCATAATGAAGACATAAAAGAACTGATAGCCGAAATTCCTGATGGGCATAAGCATCTAAGAACAACTATAGTTCTTCAGGATGGTACAGAGTTTGTGCTTCAGGAAGCCGCGATTGCAAACCTCGTGCGGGCGTATATCATGGTGAAAACACATCCTGTAAAAAGGAAAGTGACATTAAAGGGCAAGAGCCTTTTTGAAAGAAAAGATGGCTATGCAGAATGGCAGCTTGTTGAGGAAGAATGACAAGAATATGCATTCGGTAAAAATGGTTAAAGAGAAGCAGAAAAACGGCAGTGCTTATTTATACATATGAAAAAATTAAAGGTTGATATTGATGATATAACCCTTGCAATGGAATCCACGGGCGAATTCGAAGAAAACGTCTGCTATCTTGATACAGAAACAGGAAGAGTATTCAGTATCCTTGGCTCTGTTATGGATGATGTCGAAGAAGGGAATGAGGAATCAATCAAAGATTATCCGGAATGGATGAAGGAAGAGGTAATTGATGCTGAGGCAGTGCTGAGTGATGAAAAGAGGCGATTCGTGGAAATTCCTAAAATTTCATCACATGAAGCATATGAGTTTATGGAGGAGTTCGTTTCGAATATTAAGGATGAAAGGATTCGCGATAGATTATTCAGAGCGATTCAGGGTAAAGGAGCATTCAGAAGGTTTAAAGACACCATCTCAGAATGGCCTGATCTTGAAAAGCGATGGTATGAATACCAAGAAGAGGCAGTTCGAAAAGAGGTTCTTGATTGGCTGGAATCCGTAGGAATTGAGCCTGAAGGATGAGGATGTTATGAAAGCCACCATAATCATCAGCGGTAGCAAAATTTTTATCAATCAGACAGGTGCAGTTTCTATCTTATCAACAGGAAGATTTTCAATTGTTATGTTTACAATATCTTTTAGGGATAGTTTTTTGCTCGCATCAAGAATCTCTATGCCAACTATATGCCTGTTCACATCAAGGTCAATAGTAATTCCTTCTTCGATGTCTATGTTATCTTCCACGAGTGCATCTCTTAGCTGGATATATAGAGCATCAGCTTCTTTGTCATATTCTATCTTCAATCTGAATCACCTCCATCCTTTCTTCTTTTTCACAGCAGTTATAATTAAAACTTTTCCAGTTTTTTCTTTAAAAGTCACCCGAAGATATTTCTCTGAAACCCTTTTCCATGCGTTCAGTTTCCCTTCTGATGATGGTTCAATAAAGTCAGAATTATCGATTGCCGATTCAATCTCTGCTTCTGTAATCCTGTGCAACCGCATCCGGTTTTTTGCATGTCTTGT
This sequence comes from uncultured Nitrospiraceae bacterium, assembly GCA_964558725.1. Taxonomy (GTDB): domain Bacteria; phylum Nitrospirota; class Thermodesulfovibrionia; order Thermodesulfovibrionales; family SM23-35; genus DASPRG01. The sequence continues at coordinate 4,699 of CAZLFE010000024.1, forward strand.
ATATTTTATCATTTTCATCGCTAACATGTTATCACAGAATATCTTGGGATACAATCACCTCTCTGGAGGCAAAAAGAATGGAATCTAAAATCTCCACAACCATAATCATCGGCGATAGCCGAAACATGAGTGAACTCAAAGATGAAAGTGTTCACCTCATCATCACATCACCTCCTTATTGGCAACTTAAAGACTATGGTAACGGAAATCAGATAGGGTTTAATGACAGTTATGAGGACTATATAAACAATCTCAATCTTGTATGGAAAGAATGCTGTAGGGTTTTACATAAGGGCTGTCGTCTGTGTGTGAATATCGGAGACCAGTTTGCTCGGTCTGTGTACTATGGGAGATACAAGGTTATCCCGATAAGAGAAGAAATAATCAAGTTTTGTGAAACTATCGGGTTTGATTATATGGGAGCGATCATCTGGCAGAAGGTTACAACATGCAATACCACAGGAGGGGCTACAATCATGGGCTCTTTCCCTTATCCCAGGAATGGAATTATTAAGCTCGATTACGAATTTATTCTCATATTCAAAAAGCTTGGTGATCCGCCGAAAGTCCTTAGGGAGATAAAAGAAAAGTCCAAACTGACCCTTGAAGAATGGAACGAATATTTTTATGGTCACTGGAATTTCTCCGGTGAGAGACAGGACAAACACCTTGCCATGTTCCCAGAGGAGCTACCAAAGAGATTAATAAAAATGTTCAGCTTTATAGGCGACACAATACTCGACCCATTTTTAGGAAGCGGGACAACCTGTCTTGCTGCAAAAAATTTAGGAAGGAACTCAGTCGGGTATGAAATCAATGAAGATTTCCTGTCTATAATCAAAGAGAAATTAAATATTGTCAAATCGGCAAGCAAAAACATAAAAGGTGTCATTCCCGCTTGTCAGGAATCCTTCTTGGAGAAAGATGCCGGACAAGCCGGCATGACAGAACAGATGTTTCGCAGCCTTAATTGCCGAAGTAATAATAAACAGCATGCAGACATTGAAATAATAATTCAGCAGCAGAAGGACATGGATTTCAAAAAGCAAATTTACGCCCTTCCCTATATCTTCAAAGACCCGGTCAAGTTTGATAAAAAGATAGACCTCAAGAAATTAAAATTTGGCTCAAAAATAGACAACTCAGATCACCAGAGGGAGACTTATTATTCAGTTAAAGAAATAATAAGCCCTGAAATAATAGTCTTAGATAATGACTTAAAAGTTAGACTACTCGGTGTTAAAGAAAAAGAAGAAAGAAACGGAGAGGCACTGCAATTTTTGCAGGAGAAACTGAGAGGGCAAAAAGTATTTCTTAAGTTCGATACAATGAAATACGACAGCGATGGCAATTTATTATGCTATCTCTTCTTAAGGAATAAAACCTTTATAAATGCTCATTTGATTAAAAATCAATTAGCCAGTATAGATACTTCTTTAAACTTTAAATATAAAGATAAATTTTTAGCTATGGAAAAGTAAACAAAATGAAGATAAAGCTATCTAACGAAGAAATCAGGGAATCTTTAGACATTTAGGATGGAAATAATACTAATAGAGGGGAAGAAATAGGGGTTTTGAGCAGCTTATAAATAAACTTCTTTTAAAAAGGAGAGGGATTATATGAAATGCTCAGGATGTTCTAAGGAATTTGAGGAAGGGGGGCAGGCTTATGCAACTGTCACCGGGAGTATAGAGAAAAACCTCCTGTTAAAAAATGCTCTCGGTTTTTATATGGATCTAAAACCTTGGCATTCAGTGCTTTGTAAGGATTGTGGATTGGCAGTGCATGATTTTATTAATAGCCAACTCCAAAATGGCCAACTGCAATTACAAAAGCATTTAGAAAGGCGCCCCAAACCTTTTCGAGGGACTAAATAAAACTATCTGGCATTTGCTTTTATCGAAGATTTGATAACGATGATTACTTATAACCTTTATAAAATTCTTAAAGAGGAACTCAAAAACGGTTCCAGTGACCTTGTTACAAGGCCCTCGGGCCAGGCGATAAGAAATCGAATTGAAAAGGACATTGCACATGAGGAGGATGGAGCAGTCATTGCCCTTGACTTCTCAAAGATTGGGATTATTGATTACTCCTGTGCTGATGAGATAGTTGCAAAACTTATATCTCGTTTGCTCAGCGGGGAATATGGAGATAAATATATTGTTTTGACTGGCCTTAATGAAAACCAGAAGGAAAACATAGAGGTTGCCCTTGAAAGAAAAGAACTCGCAGTAATGGCTCAAATGAAAAATGGAAAGAAAATCCTTGTTGGTAGCCTTAACAATTATCTTAAGCAGACCCTAAAGTTCATCCTCCAAAAAGGGAAAATTACAGCAAAAGAGCTTTCAGAAGCCATGAAGCTTGAGGCTAATACAAGCGGCACAAGGCTTTTGAATCTCCACAAGAAACGTATTGTCAGAAGAATAGAAGAGATAAGGGATGGAGGAAGGGTGTGGGTATATGAAAGGATTTAAACAGGCAGGATATAACATTTTCGCTTATACAGACTTCCTGGATGCAAGATGTAGGATACAGAATACAAGATTTATGTTAACAGACAAGCTGGTAAAAATGTATTCATCGTGCATCCTGGATCTTAAAAAAATAAACTTATAAACAATGTAGGTTATTCTTCAAAAGGGAGTTAACGTGGAATTAATCGCATACATAATCTTAGGCATTGTAATTAGCGGGCTTGTTGTGTGGTTCTTGGCAAAAGCCCGTTTTCAGGGGATATATACAAAGCAGGTCGCAGATTTGCAAGTTTCTTATTCAAATCAGATTACCGGTCTTGAAAAGCGCGCAAGTGGAGCTGAGGCAAGGATTGAAGAGCTGAGGCAGCAGATTGAACGAAGGGACTCCGAGATAAGCCAGGTTAGGAACGAGCTTGGTACGGAAAAGCAGTTAAAGGTTGAAGCCCACACGAGGCTTGAGGAATCCCAGAAGAATCTTGAGGAACAGAAATCACTCCTTGAAGCGATGAAGACAGAGATGACAGACACTTTTAATGCTCTCTCCTCCGCAGCCCTCAAGAGCAGCAGTGAGGACTTTCTCAGACTTGCATCAGAACATCTCGGCAAGGTAGTAGTAGAGACGAAGGGGAAACTCGGGGAGCATCAGGCTGCTATAGATGGCCTCATAAAACCTCTTCATGAGGCGCTGAGACGGTATGAGGAACAGGTGAGGCTCATAGAGGAAAGCAGACATAAGGCGTATGGAAGCCTTGAGGAGCAATTAAGAGCACTTGCATCAACCCATGAGCAGCTTCAGAAAGAGACAAGTAACCTTGTTTCTGCTCTGAAGAAACCGCAGGTTCGGGGGAGGTGGGGTGAAATTACCCTCAGACGTGTAGCAGAGCTTTCTGGAATGTCTGCACATTGTGATTTTACTGAACAGATCTCGGTTGAGACAGAATCTGGAAGACAGAGGCCTGATATGATAGTTCAACTGCCCATGGAGCGCGAGATTGTTGTGGATGCAAAAGTATCACTTGATGCATATCTTGATGCCCTCTCTGCTTCAACAGATGATGAAAGAAAGGCAAAGATGGATAAACATGCCCAGCAGGTGAGGGCACATATGAACAGGCTCGGATCTAAGGAATACTGGAGTCAGTTCAAGCAGTCTCCTGAATTTGTTGTTCTCTTTATACCGGGGGAATCCTTTTTGAGTGCAGCCCTTGATGTGGACAGTACCCTTATTGAGGACGGTATACAAAAAAGGGTTATCATTGCTACCCCGACTACCTTTATCGCCCTGCTCAGGGCTATTGCCTATGGCTGGAGACAGGAGCAGATAACAAAGAACGCACAGGAAATAAGCATTTTAGGCAAAGAACTTTATGAAAGGATTTATACGTTAGTAAAACATTTTGTTGACATAGGTTCTGCGATTGGGAAGGCCATGGATTGTTATAATAAAGTAATTGGTTCAATGGAATTGAGGGTACTTCCTTCCGTTAGAAAATTCAAAGAACTTGGTGTCACAGGCGCTGAGGAGATACCAGTTCTTGAACAGATAGACAAGACGCCAAGGAGTTTGAGTCTTCTCGAATCAGAGTCAAATGAGAGTGAAAAGAGCTTATAACCTTTAAAGCAAAAGCCATGTCAAGTGTTCGATATTGGTGAAAATAAAAGAAAGGCTTATGGATGACACCGTCCTGGTTATGGGGAATTCTTTATCCGTCCGTTAAAAGTATTAAGGACATGTTCCTCCCCTTTCTGTTCATGCCTATTTCAATATCTCTCCTGTTTCCTTATACCACAGAATCAGATCGAGATGTGAAAGGGGTATGTTTATCTCTTTCGAAAAGGCTGCCATCCTTTCCTCTATAGCCAAGTATTTTGCCTTGCTGAGAGATTCTGGAACATCTTCTATTATCTTGAGGTCTTTTAAATTTCTCATAATATGTCTGTCAAGGATAGAGATCTTTTCTCCGAATCCTATGTTTCTCAGGAAATGGCTTGCCTCCTTGTAACCGAGACCCTTTATATTCTTGACCAACCATTCCCTGCATTGATGGGTATCTTTAAATTGGCTGAGGGTGGATTTTATACAGACCATTCCATTGTTTAAGAAGAAATTCCTTGCCTTCACAAGGTAATCTGCCTTTTTGTTTTTAAATCTTACATACTTTATCCCTTCCTTAATCTCTTTGTTAGATCCTCTGGACAACAAACCTTGCTCCTTTAATCTTTCAATGGCTTCACAGCAGACTTTTGCTTTTGATTGGGGGGTGAGGATACAGAAGGCCAGTTCCTCGAAGATCTCTTCATCTTTTCCTTTCAGCCACAGTTTTTTGAATTCCTTCAATCTTCGGAGAATTTCTTCTCTTTTTAAACCATATAATTTCTTTATATGGTGTGGGTGGCTTATGGAATCCTTATTCCGATCGTTCTTTCTTCTTGAGCTTTCTGTAGACTTCTTCTCCAACACATTTTTCCGCATACTTGCACCACTGTATACATGAATCCAATTCCTCATAAATAGTGAATCCACAACCCCTGCACGTTACCGATGCATCACCAGAGAAGACTTCGACATCTCCACCACATTCAGGGCATCTTTTAATCTTTAAGGTAGGAGTTCCCCGGATATTGCCAGCTCCCGGACATTTATCAAACATCTTTCCTCTCCTTTATGGTATCTTTGCTGTTTGTTTTGTCTTCAGTAATCTCCCCCAACCCCTCTTTTTTAAAAGAGAAGGGGTGATTACGACTCAAAAGTTCATGCAACTTTGTTCCCCCTTTTCTAAAGGGGGATGTAGGGGGATTACTTTTTCCATCATTACTAAAATCCAATAAGCCTTTTTAATTTTCCATAAGATATCTTCTCTATCTCTTCATGGAGGCTTCTGCCATGGGCATCCATCGTGACCATAGCAGGGAATTCCTCAACATCAAAAATCCACATTGCTTCAGCCATACCAAAATCCTCAAGTTTCCAGACACCAACTACCTTTTTTATTCGGTCTGCGAGATAGACAGCAGCACCACTGATCGTATGAAGATACACACAACCATTTTCTTTAAGAGCTTTCAATGTTTTTCTGCCCATTCCGCCCTTTCCCATTATTCCTCTTACTCCATAATCTGATATTATCTGGTGTTCATACATCTCGACGCGGCTGCTTGTCGTTGGCCCTCCGGCAATTAGCTTGAAACCCTTCTCAGTCTTTCTTATGATAGGTCCGCAGTGGTATAGGACTGCTCCCTTGAGATGAAAGGGTATCTCTTTTATCCCGGGTCTTTCCTTGAAGAGAAATTTGTGGACCTTATCCCTTCCCGTTATCAGTTGGCCACTCAGAAGCACCCTGTCTCCGACATTCAGGGAAAGGACGTCTTTTTTTGTAAGGGGCAGGTTAATGATTTTTGGTTTTTCTTCTTTGAACTTTGAACTTTGAACTTTGAACTTTTTTTCTACCATGTCAAGCTTGCCCTTCTGTTTGCCCAGCAGCAGATAGAGACGTCTACAAAGTAAGATGCAGGATGTCTGTGATTTACTCCTATCTTTACCCCAAGTGCTGTTGTTTTACCTCCTAAGCCGAGGGGACCTATCCCGAGCTGGTTTATCTCTTTAAGGATTATTTCTTCGAGTCCTGACAAGATATCGATATTGTTTGCATCTTCAATCCTTCTCAAAAGCTGATCTTTTGCAAGCCTTGTCACCTGATCCCTTGAAGCGCCTATCCCTATTCCAATAATATAGGGCGGGCATGCCCTACCCTGGGCATTATATACTGCATCGAGTCCACACCTTCTTACACCATCAAGATCTCTCTCAGCCTTTAGTTCCTCGAGAGGTAGCTTATAAAGCTGACTGACATTTTCGCAACCAGAACCTTTTAACATGAGCTCTATGGTGAGGGTGCTGTCCCGGGACTCCTCAAAGTAGATAATCGGGAACCCAATGCCTGTGTTGTCTCCAGAATTTCTATCACTGATAATATCAACGGCGTTAGGCCTGAGAGGTACTTCCTCTGTTGCAATCTTTGTAGCCTCTATGATTGTATCCTTTAAGGAGAGCTGGCTCTGATCCCTGGGAATCTTTACAAAAAAGACAGGCACCCCTGTATCTTGGCAGAGGGGTCTTGCTGTCTCCCGTGCAATTCTTACATTTTCAAGGATGGCTGATAATGCAATATTTGCGGTTGACCCATTCTTTTCAGCTTCATGGGCATGTCTTAATGCCTCCTCAACATCTTGGGGCAAGGATGTTGCAGCTTTTTTGTAGAGCCCAACAATTCCGTCTCGAAGTGTACTCATTTTAGCTATTATTTCACATTTTTAAAGAAAGGGAAAGGTTTCCCAATTTCTTGACTTTTTCCTAATCCTTAAAAATAATAGTTTTTAACAAAAATATTGCAAATATTTTTGTTTTATGCTATTTTTTAAACGTGGTAACCTTCGTTAATGAAAATCCCACAAGGGAGAGGATACTATTTCTGCTCAAAAAGAAAGGTCCTCTCTCTATAGATGACCTGAGCAGACAGATGGGTATAACCCCAATGGGAATCAGACAGCACCTCATATCTCTTGAACGGAAGGGGTTCGTGGATTATATTTCACGAAGGTATGGTGTTGGCAGGCCAGCATTCCTTTACAAGCTTACAGATAAGGCAGACGATCTTTTCCCAAAAGTATATCATAAGTTTATTTTAAGTACCCTGAAAGACCTCGAAGAGAATGAAGGCCGGGATAAGATAGAGGAGGTATTCAAGTGGCGCATGGAGAAGATTCTTAAGGATAAAAAAGAAGCCCTTGCGGATAAGAAAAGTCTGCAAGATAGGGTTTATGCTCTGAAGGATCTTCTTGAATCAGATGGATATCTTGTGGACCTCGACATGGACGACAATAACTACATTTTAAGAGAGTTCAACTGCCCTATCGCGAAAGTTGCTTTAGAGTTCAGAGAGGCCTGCAAGTACGAACTGCAGATTTATAGAGAGTTACTCAGAAAGGATGTAATGCGCCAGGAGTGCATGGCTGAAGGCAGCCCTTCCTGCACATATGTTATTCCAAAAACTCCAGTCAGAGCATAAGCTGATTTTTTTACCAGAATAATTCTCTTTTAAAACCATAATCACTTTCAATCAAAGTGTTCGTGTTTAGTTCATTTGGGAAGATCGAGATTGAAAGAAGATATCTTGACTTTAGGAAGACACGGTTTTTATTATTTATTAAACGGGGCGTAGCGCAGTCTGGTAGCGCACACGGTTCGGGACCGTGGTGTCGAAGGTTCAAATCCTTTCGCCCCGACTTTACACCGGTTAGAAAAGAAGCCCGCCTTTTGGCAGGGTTTAAAATATAGCGACGTGGGATTTAAAGCCCTAACCGAGCTTTCTTACGGGGTTTATCCACCAATCCTTGACATCGGTCTTCTGCAGTGCTCTCTATTCTTCATCAGAGACCAGAGTTCTGCATTCTGGATATGATGGCTCTCGGGTTTTACTTCAATAGAAAGCTCGAAGAGGCGTTTAATTTCATCATCAGGCGCGCCACCCCGGAGGGCGGGTTTTAAATCGATCTCTGTCTCTGAGAAGAGGCAGGGTCTGAGTTTTCCATCAGCCGTCAGCCGAAGACGGTTACATTCTCCACAGAAATGGTTGCTGATAGGGCTGATAAATCCAATCACGCCAGGGGCGCCTTCAAAGTGAAAGTATCTTGCAGGCCCTGCTCTTTTTAACTTTACAGGAGTGAGTGGACCGATACCTTCAACAATAGATTTTATTTCGTCGGAGGAAATGAATTTTTCAGAGCTCCACAGACCTTCAGTGCCAAAAGGCATAAATTCTATAAACCTGATCTGATAGGGAAACTTTAATGTTATCTTCGCAAATTCCTCTATCTCATCACTATTGAGCCCCCTGATTGGAACAATATTTATCTTAATTGGTTTCAGCCCAGCCTTTTCAGCGGCTTCGATCCCTCTCAGGACAAGCTTTAAATCTCCACCTCTTGTTATTTCTTCGTATCTGTCTGGCCTCAAAGAATCAAGACTTATATTGATCCTCTCCAGCCCTGCCTCAACCAGTTTATCCGCATATTTCGACAGGAGAATACCATTTGTTGTCAGGCTGAGATCCTTTATGCCCTCTATGTTTCTTATTGTTGCGATAAGATAGTCAACATCTTTCCTTACAAGGGGCTCCCCACCTGTTATGCGTACTTTTCTTACCCCAATTCCTACAGCAATTCTTATAACCCTCACTATCTCTTCATAACGGAGAGTTTCTTTATGCTCTATCGGGATCAGATCTTCAGAGGGCATACAATAGACACAACGCAGGTTGCATCTGTCTGTAATGGATATTCTCAGGTAATCAATAGTTCGCTGGTAACTATCCTTGAGGATGCTCATTTTTTCTTCTTTCCGGTACCTTTCTCAGTCTCATTGATCTTTTTCTTCGCAAGCTCTGCCTCGCGAGACTCAGGATAGAGCTCTACAAGCTTCTCAAGAATTGTCTTCCCCGTCTTTTTGTCTCCTATCTCGATAAAGGAAAATCCCTGCTTTAAAAGGGCTCCAGGGGCCTTTTCGCTCTTGGGATATTTTTTTAATACTGCCTCGTAAGCAAGGATTGCTCCCTCAAAGTCTTTCTCGCCATAGTATGTCTCTCCAATCCAGAACTGAGCATTGTCAGCGAGTTCGTCCTGTGGATACTCTTTCATGAAGGCATCGAACTCGTCTCTTGCCTCTTTATATTTCTTGTCCTTAAAGGCATCGTATGCTGCTTCGTATAATGATACTTTATCTTTCGGCTCTACCGGTTTTGGCGGTTGGGAAGCTTGCTGCTGTGGTGACTCCTTTTTGGGTTCTTCAACCTTCTTTTTAGCTTCCTCTATGTTGCCCTCCAGGGTATTCAACCTGTTTTTCATCTCTTTAATCTGTGCTTCTATATTTGTGATCTGTGCTTTGAGGAGGTTCATCTCAGAAGTTGAATATTTCAATGCCTTTTCTGTAGAGTATTTGTTTTCATCAAACTTCCCGGTAAGCAGCTGAAGGTCCTTCGATATTTCTAAAAGCCTTGCATGCATCTCTCCCTGGCTTTCCCTGAGGGCATTAAAGTCGTCTTCTCTTATGACATTGGCTGTTTGCTCTTTCAGGTTACTCACATCTTTCTTGATTTCAAAACTCTCCCTTCTTGTTTGGCTCACATCGCTCCTGAGAGTCTCGAAATCTGTGGATGTTACACACCCAGACAAAAGGATAACAGTGAACAGAAAACAGTAAACAATAAACAGGTTTGAACCGTATATTTTGATCACGGAGACTTGGCCTTTGAACCGTCTTTTCACTATTTGCCCTTCAACTTCAGAACGACAAAGTGTGCCCTTCTATTCTTCTGCCAGCACTCTTCTGTCTTTTCTGCACAGAGAGGCTTTTCTTCACCATAACTTATAATATCAATTCTGCCTGATGCCACGCCGAGTGAGACAAGGTAATCTCTCGTTGCCTTTGCCCTTCTATCACCGAGCGCAAGGTTATATTCATTTGTTCCTCTCTCATCGCAATGGCCTTCTATAAGGAATTCTGAAGACTTGTTTTTGATAAGCCAATCTGCTACGGACTGAAGTATTGGCTTTGCATCCGGTTGGATATCATACTTGTCAAAATCAAAATAGATGTCATCAAAGATGCTTTTTTCTTCAGCATACTTGGATGGTTCTACTTCTTTTGTTTCTATTTTTGCAATCTGCTGTTCTGTTATCTTTTCCTCGGGAACCTTTTGTTCCGGTTTTCCTTCAGGAGCCTTTGCTCTGGTCTCCGGTGGTGCTGTCGGTTGTTGTGGTTGCACTACTTTTCTCTGAGCGCAGGAGATAACAATAGACCCGAATGCCAATATCAATACCAATACAAAAAGCTTTTTCATAAAGTCTTCCTCCTTTATAGTTTTTAATTTGGTGACCATCTGGGGTAAAAAGCCCTCATTTTCTTGGGAGTAATTCTCTTCTGGGATTCCCCATTTGTTCTCATAGTATATATACCCTTAACTCCGTCTCTGTCTGAAGAAAAGGTTATGAACCTCCCATCAGGAGAAAAGGAAGGGTCTTCATTATTTCCCTGCGTTGTGAGCTGGGTAAGTCCTGTGCCATCGGGATTAACCGTAAAGATCTGATTTTTCTCCTGTCTCCCTGAAAAAACAATCTTGTCACCCTTTGGAGACCAGGATGGAGAGGTATTATAAGACCCTGCAAAGGTGATTCTCCTCGCATCTGAGCCATTTCTGCGCATCACATAAATCTGGGGGCTTCCACCCCTGTCAGAGACGAAGGCAATATATTCGCTATCAGGAGAGATAGCTGGTGATACATCGATATTCTGTGATGAAGTCAATTTTTTTACCGTGTCGCTTTTCAGACTCATAATATAAAGGTCTATGTTTCCATCTTTTGAAGAGGAGAAGACAAATTCATTTTCCTCGGGTAACAGATCACCCACGATATTTGTGCCTTTTGAGGAAAAGACTTTTTTCACTGTCCTATTTAAAAAGTTTAACAGATATATTCCCCATTGTCTATTCCTTTCGGCAGAATAGATGAGCTTTGTGCCATCCCTCGACCAGTGGGGAGAAAGAATGATGTTCTCTTTTAATCCAAGCTTCGAAATTCTTTTTCCATCCCAGTCCATGATATAAATATCTTTTACACCACTGTCCTCTGCTACAAGGGCTATCCTTGATCTGAAGATCCCTGTTTCACCCGTAAGTGCTTCATAGATATCGTTTGCTACGGTATGAGAGAGAGGCCTTATAAGTTCTTTTCCCGCCTTATATTCTTTCATCAGTATCTCCTTTCCGCCGAAAACATCAAAAAGGGATATGGTAAGGGTGAGTTCTTTGCCTTCTTTGACAGTTCCCTTAACGACCATTTCTATCCCAAGGGGGGTCCAATTCTTCGGATTAAAAGGTTGGGAGATGCCTTCTATATAAACAGCCCTGTCAATGTAAGCAAAGAGCCCTGTAAATTCGAGATCGTCTTTGATGATGTCTGATATTTCTTTTCCCGATGGACCGCCAAAGTCGTATATTGCGATAGGAAGTTTTTTAAAGGCTGGTGAAGTAATATCGATGTAAACCTTGGCCTCAACAACTGCATAGCATAGAGCGAAGAGCGTAGTGCATAGAGCAATGAGTAAAGAGCAGATAACCTTGAGCATCCAGTTGTCACTCCTTGATTGAGACTCTTTGCTCCTTGCTCTTTGCTTTTTGCTTTTTGTCATGGATAGAACTTCACACCTATCTCCATCTCATAAGGAGGCGGTGACAGAGGGTTTGCCTTTGTCAGGGCATTAAGCGCTGATCTGTCAAAAAAAGGATTGCCTGAGCTTTTCTCCATCTTCTGAATAGATATTGTGCCATCCTTCAGTATCCTTATTGAGATGATCGTTTCAAGATCCTTCCCGGTGTCGGGAAAGACCCACTGTTGCCATATCTCCTTTCTTATCTTTGCATAATACTCATCAAAAAGAGACCCTTTTCCTTCGTGAGCAGGGGTTGTTTCTGAACTGTCTTTACTGTTATTACCACTAGCCGCAAGAGAGATCACAGAACGCAGTCTGACTAACCTTTCCACCTTTTTCTTTGCTGCAATGGCAGCTATCCTCTCCTCAGCTATTTCCTCCTCTTTTTTACCTTTTTTTTTCATCTCCTGCTTTGGAATATCTTTTACAACAGAAGTATCTCTCAAAGTTTTTGAGGTTTCTCGGCCTTCTCTACTTTCGGTAACTTTCCCTTTTAATGCCTCAGGGCTAACAAGGCTCACAACATAAGGCGATGGCATAACAAACTGGCTGGATTGCCTTAAAAGGAGAAGGGCTATTAAGAGAGCTGAAATATGGAGTGCTAAGGAAAGGGCAGTTGTTTTCTGGAGGCTCGGCTCCCTCATCTCAGGGTTATCTTAGGCTCTGTAACTATTCCAAGTCTCTCTATTCCAGCATCTTTTATCTCGCCTATTACTTCAACAACAAATCCGTATGGTACTCCTCTATCTGCCTTAAGATAGACATTAGGGTTCAGCTTGCTTATCGCCTCGAGCTTGTGCCTCATATCTGTAAGTGAAACAGGATTTTCATTCATATAAATGATTCCCTCTTTCTTGATAACCATGGTTATTCTTTCTTCTGAGGGGAGGTCTCTACCTTTTGCCTTTGGAAGATTTACATCTATGCCCTGTTGAAGGAGTGGCGCTGTTATCATAAAAATAACAAGGAGGACAAGCATTACATCTACAAAGGGAGTTACATTTATTTCGGAAAGGACTTTTCTGTTTCTATCTGCTTTCACAGATCCTCTTTTGTAAAGAAGTCAAGGAGCTCTTCAGAGAAATCCTCCATTTCGATAATCATCCTGCGGGCTACACTCAGGTAGTAGTTATATGCTATTACCGCAGGAATGGCAGCTACAAGACCAGCGGCTGTCGCAATCAGCGACTCTGCTATACCTGGTGCCACAATAGCAAGGGATGCTGCCCCCGTGGTTCCTATGTTTCTGAAGGAATTCATTATTCCCCATACCGTTCCAAACAATCCGATAAAAGGAGTCGTTGATCCTGTTGTTGCAAGGAAATTAAGATACTTCTCGAGCTTTGCTGATTCAAGGGCTTCGTATCTTTTGAGGAGTCTTTTGATCTCACTCTTGCCTTTATGCATTTCATCCGTATAAACAGCCCCGAAGACATTTGCTATGGGACTGATAGTGAAGTTCCTTGTTGCCTGGTGGATTGCTTTAGGGTCTCTGCCTGATCTGTATGACCTCAGGAACTGGTCAGTCTCTTTATGAGCCCTTGAGAAATATCGATGTTTGAAGAATATTATTGCCCAGGAGACTACTGAAAAAAATAAAAGAAGTATTAAAACACCCTTAACTACATATCCTGCCTGAAGAATTAACTGTAATGCTGAATTTTTCATTATTTTTCCTCTATAATTTTTAAAACTTTAAAAGAAATTAAAACAAAAAGTCAAATACCCTTCAGTTTAAAATTGGGGGAAATGGCCGAAATTTGGATATTTCCTTTTGTTATAATATTGCTGGCATTTCTATTCATAACTATTCACTAATCACTATCCGCTGTTCTCATTGGAGGGGTGGCCGAGTGGTTGAAGGCGACGGTCTTGAAAATCGTTGTAGGGCAACCTACCGTGAGTTCGAATCTCACCCCCTCCGCCAGAGGCATGGTGCAGTATAATCATGTAAAATACTTAGTGTCGGCAATGGAACATTCTCTGTCTATTCAGGGCTTGAGAATCCGGTATCTTCAAAAGGGAACGGGCATCCCTGTTGTTCTTCTCCATGGGTATAGTTTTTATGCCGAGACCTGGGTCGAGATAGGGCTGTTCGATGAATTGGCAGGAGATTACAGTGTGTATTCATTTGATATGCCATACGGAGCCAAGAGCAGGTCAGATAAGTTCAGCGCTGAAAACAGGGATGAATACGCTGATTTTTTGAACAACTTGCTGAAGACGCTTAATATCAGTAACCCAATTTTAATAGGCGCGTCCATAAGCGGAGAGGTTACGTTACGATATTTAATACGTGGGTATAGTGCTCAGGCAGCTATTGTTGTCGGACCGGTCGGGATAAGAAGTCTCGGTAATCAGCTCAGCAGGCTTGGCATACCTCTGCTCGCCATATGGGGAGATAAAGATACTATATCGCCACCTGCTGATTCGAAAATCCTTGAAGCTCATGTGAAGAACTCTGAAATACGCATCATTGAGGGCGCCGGTCATCCATGTTATCTGGACGAACCAGCGAAGTTTACAGAAATTGTCAAAGATTTTCTTCAAAGATCCTCTTCCTGATTTTTCTCCCCCGGAAGGCAAAAAGACCTCGGGGAACCAGAGATTATGAAATACCTCGTCATCATTTTTATTATCATAATAGTCATCGGCCTTCTTGCCAACCGTGAACTCGGCCGTGATAAAAAGAGAATTAAACGCATGATAAGGGAATACTCCTTCAGAACATATTCTCCTGAAGGTGCAGAAGAAAATCATCCTGGAAAAGAGGGGAATTCAAGAAACAAGACCTGACCTCAGAGTGACTCTTTTTTCTTTTTTAAACGCTTAGACCTGTTGCCATTTACCGTTTCTTTTCGTAGGATATTATATTTGACATTTGACCCGGACGGATTGAAGAGAGCAGGGACTGATTCGTGATTTGTCGGATTTTAAAGACAATTTCTATTTTCCATGGTTATAGCGTTCAACAAATTCTTTAAGAAGTATATAAAACCTTCCCCGGTGGGTTCTGATGAGATATCAGAACATTCCCTTCAGCTTGCTACCGCCGCTCTTCTTATAGAAATGATGAGGGCTGATGCAGAAATAACCGAGGATGAACGCAGAATGGTGATGAACACCATCATGACAAGGTTTCATCTCACGGAGGAAGAATCAAGTGCGCTGCTTCAATTTGCAGAAGAAAAGATCCGGAAGGCCACGGGATATTATGAGTTCACCTCCCTCATCAATAAAGGCTTCACCTATGAGCAGAAAGTAAGAGTAATAGAGAATCTCTGGGGAATTGCCTTTACAGATGAATCCCTTGATAAACACGAGGAATATATGGTGCGGAAGATTGCCGATCTTATCTATGTAGAGCATAAGGACTTCATCGATGCAAAGCTCAGGGTAAAAAAGAAACTCGGCCTGTAAGGTTCATGTTCTGTCCGCACTACTGAGCGCGGAGCCTCGGAAGTGCAGAAGAGCAGTGGTTATAGTATATAATCAAGAGAAAAAAGCAGAGGTAACGTAGGCGGTAGTATATGACCCTCATAGAAGGTCTCTACTATATTGGTTATTCAATAACAAAACACCAGGCCCTGAAGAATCAGAAAAAACTTCCCTGCAGAGTGCTCAGCATCGGGAATATAACCGTTGGTGGAACGGGTAAAACACCTGCTACCATTGCAATTGCAGAGGAGGCCAAAAAGCGGGGATTTATACCAAATATTCTAACAAGAGGCTATAAGGGAAAGAAAAAGGGTTCATGTTTTGTGAGCAAAGGTGATGGGCATCTTTTGAGTGAGGAAGATGCAGGTGATGAACCTATGCTTATGGCTAATAGATTGAAAGGCGTGCCTGTAATTAAGGGTGAAAACAGA
Organism: uncultured Nitrospiraceae bacterium; assembly: GCA_964558725.1. Lineage (GTDB taxonomy): Bacteria > Nitrospirota > Thermodesulfovibrionia > Thermodesulfovibrionales > SM23-35 > DASPRG01. The sequence goes on from CAZLFE010000024.1 coordinate 20,313, forward strand.
TATGAAGCAGGCATGTTTGCCCTGAGCTCTTTGCCTTTAGCCATTCGTCCTGATATTTTCATTCTTGATGACGGTTTTCAGCATTGGAACCTTTTCAGAGACAAAGACATCCTGCTCATCGATGGTACGAACCCTTTCGGCAATAGAAGGCTCCTCCCTCTTGGTCCATTAAGGGAGCCCCTCAGTGCAATAGGCAGGGCTGACATTATTGTCATAACAAGGACAGACAGAATCAGAAGTCAGAAATCAGAAGCCAACAGTCTTATTGAAGAGATCAGAAAAAATAATACAAAAGCATCTGTGTTCTTTGCTGAACACAGGCCTGCAAAATTTACAACAGCATCAGGCGGTACCTTTCCCCTTGAATGGGCAAAAGAGAAAAGATTTTTGGGTTTTTCCGGAATCGGTAATCCAGAGTCGTTCAAGAAGACTCTTTTATCCACAGGTATGGATTTGAGGGGATTTAGATCTTACAGAGACCATTACAGATACAATTCAAGGGATATCGGAAAGATCATAAGGGATGCAAAAAAGAGTGGTGTCGACTGGATTGTCACAACAGAAAAAGATATAATGAGACTCAGAGGGCTGAATATACCAGGGAATCTTGTTGCGCTTGCAATTGAGTTTAGTATTGAAGAGGGATTTTATGATGAGGTTTTTAGACAATAAGAAGTTGGAATCAAGCAAAAGACAGGAAAGACTGCTTCAGAATTTTTATAATCGGCAGATTATTAATATGGCAGTTGCAAGTGCTTTGTAAATAAAAGCCTTTCCTGTCTAAGCTGGCTTAATTATTATTTTTATTGGGGGATTAAATGGTCAGATATATCAATGTTAAAAGCAGGTCAAGAATTGAATTTATTGATGTCAGCGGAATGATTCAGGAAGCTGTGAAAGAAGCAGGAGTTAAGGATGGTATCTGCTATATTTATGTCCCCCATACGACTGCAGGGATCACAATCAATGAGGGCGCTGACCCGAGCGTGCAGCGTGACATACTGAATACCCTTAACAGACTTGTGCCAAAGGACCTGAATTATTTCCACAGGGAGGGTAATGCCGATGCCCACATAAAATCCACTCTTGTCGGCACATCTGTTCATGTGATTGTCGAAGAGGGCAAGCTCCTCCTGGGAACGTGGCAATCTGTTTTTTTCTGCGAGTTTGATGGCCCAAGACACAGAAGGATAGCAGTTAAGTTTGCATAGCAATGCCCGAGCACAAATCCCCTGATGAAGCTCAGTACCTTCGTGATGAAATAAGAAGACTCAGAAAGTCACTCTTAGAACTTACACCTTCACTTGATGTGCTCTTGAAGCGCCGGGGGTTCAGGATTTATAAAAAAGAGCCCTCGGAGGACTTGCTTCTTCCCAAAAAGGAATTCCGGAGCAGCTATTATGAGTTGATGAAAAAATATTCCTTCCGCCTGTTCCTGAGGGATGTTATCAAGCATCAGAGTTTTTTCAGGCTTGAGACTGTTACACGGTATGCAACGTCAGAAGTGACAAGGGATTATCTGGAGTATATGAGAAAGATAGGCCTTGTTGAAAAAGTATCTGACGGTTTCAGACTTTCCCTGGGACCTATAAAGAGTTTCGGTGAAACCCTCGAATGGTTTGTGGCAGAGACATTTAAAACGGAATTTACTGCAGAGGCAATATGGGGCATTAAATTCAAAAGGCCAAAGGTAGGTGGCGACTATGACCTCATTGCAAAGGTAGATGGAGCGATATTGTATATGGAGATAAAATCCTCTCCGCCAAAACAGATATATCAGAAGGAAATAACTGCCTTTTTCAACAGGATCTCTGATCTTTTACCCGAAACAGGAATTTTTTTTGTGGATACAGAACTGAGAATGAAGGACAAGATTGTCCCCATGTTTGAAGAAGAGTTAAAATCAAGGTATGTAAATCCTCCGAAAATTATAAGAATGGAAAAGGAACTTTTCCAGACAGAAGACAAGATATTTATCATAAATGCCAAAGATAGCGTAGCAGCTAATATTGAGAAAGTATTAAGCTGGTATTTTAGGAGGGGTCACTGAGTTTTTCCATCAGAGCCTGAACAGGTTTAAGACCGTAAGGGCCTCCCTGTTCTATAGCAGTCAAAACAGTACCGCCACCCGTAAAGAAATAATACTGAGTATTATCCAGGACAGACAGGTAAAGGCCGGGGCAGAGACTCTTAAACTCCTGAAGGGTGTCACCTCCTCCGTACATCTTAAGGGCAATTCTATTCTGGTCTATAGTACTATCTAATGCCTCTGACCCTGCTGTGAAATGAGGTGTGTACCCCATAACAGCATTGACGAAGATTGTTTTGGCGCTTAAGAGGATTTCTATCAGAATAGGGTCCTTAAATGATTCAGGGTCTATATCAAGGACATAACCATATTTCTTGCCTTCTTGAAAGTCTCTTATCGATATAGTCCTGTATTTACCTTCTATCCTGCCCTCCATCGTATCGGACTCCACGATATAGGGCAGTTCGATAATCTTTTTATTCGCCCTGTCCTTCTCAACGAGATCCCTCGCCGCAATAATGTCTTTCTCCTGAATACCTTCTATGGAAATTCCATACTTTGCACAGAGGAAGGTGTTATAAATCATGCCTCCTAAAATCAGATTGTCGACCTTCTCATAAATTGCATAGAGAGGCTTTATCTTTGTGTCATATTTTGCACCGGCAACAACAGCCAGAAAAGGTCTCTGAGGATTGATAACAGAGCTCAAATTAATGATCTCCCGTTGCATTAAAAAGCCTGCGGAAGAAGGAAGGTATTTTGTTATGTCGTATGTCGATGCGTGCGGCTGCCATGAACCGAAAGCATCATTGACAAAGATATCTGCAAGCCCTGCAAGTTGGATTGCAAGTTTTTCTCTGAGTTCTCCTTCTGCTTCTTCACCCTGAAACCAGCGGGTGTTGGGAAGGTATATTCCACCTATCTTTCTTTCTCTCAGATGACGGATAGCAAGGTTGATGGATGTGTCGATACTGGGAATTCCAAACTTCGGATCTTCATAGAACTTAGGGATATGAAACCTTGTGTGCAACTTGCGTTCAAGATACCCAACGACAGGCTCGACTGATTCGCCAGGCCTGCACCTGATTTCACCCGTCTTTTTGTCTCTTGGTCTCCCTATGTGGGTCATGAGGATGGGTCTGCCCCCCCGCTCCACGATGTTATAAAGGGTACCAAGAGAGCGGTCTATTCTGTAAGGATCTCTGATCTCACCATCCTTTACAACATTATGATCAAATCTGACAAGAACAATCTTTCCATTCAGGTCAGCATTCTGAATCAAGGGAAGCCTTGGATCTAATCTCTGATCTTCAATGATCATTTTTACCTAATGCTATTGCTTCGTCGATGAGCATAACAGGTATGCCATCTCTTATCGGGTAGAGCAGTTTGCATTTTTCGCAAATAAGTCCATCCTCCCCATGGCTCGAAGACTTCTCTGTCAGTTTGATGTCTCCCTTGCATTTCGGGCATGCTAATATTTCAAGAAGCTCTTTGGTTATAGTCATATCTACTCCTTTATAGAATGAGTAAAACTACCATGAATTTAAAAATAGGTCAAGGGGGCATGAAGGGAGTGTCAGGGCATGAGGGGACGTTTGGGTTCCTGGCTGTTCTCCAGTGCTTGAACTAAGGTTTTAAAACTAAAGTTTTTAAAAGAATCAAACCTTTTCTTAATTTGGTAGTGTCCTAACTTGATAGGTGAAGCATTTTGTGATAGAGTTTTGAAGCAATTCAGAATAAAAAACT
>CAZLFE010000025.1:0-12137 GCA_964558725.1 uncultured Nitrospiraceae bacterium
AATTGCCCCATTCTCTTGAGCATTGAGATCCAAAGAAGGTTTTAAGAAAATACTTTGGTGATTTATGATATACCTATAACAATACTGTAAACTTAACCTTATTCAAAAATGGCAGTTTTAATAATCAAAAACTATCACACAGAAGGTCCAGGAACAATAGGAGATTTCCTGAGGAAAGAGGATATTTCTTCCAGTATTGTAGAGCTTTCTTCCGGAGAAATACCACCTCCCTTAGATGATTTTGACACCCTTGTGGTAATGGGTGGGCCTATGGGTGTATATGAGATGGAGAGATACCCGCACCTCAGGATCGGATCACGTCTCATACGGGAAGCGATAAACAGGGGCATGAAGATTCTTGGAGTATGTCTCGGTGCTCAGATGGTTGCTTATTGCCTTGGCTCAGAGGTTTATCCAGGACCCGAAAAAGAAATAGGATGGCACAGTATAGAACTCACCGGGGATGGCTTAAAAGATCCCCTCATGAGGAAGCTCGCAATTCATCCCCGTGTCGGAGATTTCTGGAGGAAGTTCAAGGTCTTCCACTGGCATGGCGACACCTTCGACCTGCCACTTGGAGCTGTCTTATTAGCAAGTTCCAAGCTCTATAAAAACCAGACCTTCAGATATGGTAACAATGTCTATGGATTTCAGTTTCACATTGAGGTCACAAAGGACATGCTCCGTGAATGGTTTGAGGACAGACCTGACATAAACTCCATAATGAAAGAAACAGAAAGGATATATGAAGAATACACAGGGAGGGCAATGAATTTTTATAAAGCATTTTTCCGAAAGGGGTGATATAGTATTTTGTTCAAAATGGAGATAATGAACTGCCCCGCAGCAGAGCTGCGAGGTATCGACTCTGTTATTCCGGCTTGTCCGGAATCTTTCTCTATCTCAGTATCGAAAGAAGGATTCCCGACAAGCGGGAATGACAAACGTAACAAAAATATCATTTAACCCTGATGCAGAGCTTCGAGAAATTCTTTGATTAGAATTTAGGATTTTATACAAGGAGGTTGAAGATGGCAAAACCAAGAAGCAAAAAGATTATAGAAAAACCAAAAAGTAAAAAAGCAGTTGCGAAACCAAAAGACAAAAAGGATGTGATGGAACTGTTAAAGAAGCATGATGTGAAGTTTGTCAGGCTCTGGTTTGCTGATATCCATGGACAGCTAAAGAGTTTTGCTATTCCGATTGATGAACTCGGATTTGCCTTTGATGAAGGAATGGGATTTGACGGTTCATCCATCAAGGGCTTTGCCAGAATTGACGAGAGTGACATGATTGCAAGGCCAGACCCAAACACCTTTGCGATCCTTCCATGGAGGCCAAAGGAAAAAGCAGTTGCAAGGATGTTCTGCGATATCTATGAGCCAGACGGTTCTCCGTATAAGGGAGATCCAAGGTATATTCTCAAAGTAAATCTCGAGAAGGCTAAGAAGAAGGGGTTTACCTTTTATGTCGGTCCTGAACTCGAATACTTCTATTTTAAAACTGACAGGAATACAGAGACCCTCGATGAAGGTGGCTATTTTGATTATCCTCTGGATGCTGCTGAAGATCTCCGCCGTGACACTATTCTTGCCCTCGAATCCATGGGCATAAAGGTGGAGTATTCCCATCATGAGGTTGCCCATTCACAGCACGAGATAGATTTAAGATATGAAGATGCCTTAACTATGGCAGATATCGTAATGACTCACAGGATCATTGTGAAAGAGGTCGCCAAGCAATACAATTTCTATGCTACTTTTATGCCCAAACCCATATTCGGTCAAAATGGAAGCGGAATGCACACTCACCAGTCCCTGTTCAAAGGTAATCAGAATGCCTTCTTTGACCCAAAGGACCAATACTTCCTTTCAGATATGGGAAAGAAATATATTGCAGGTATCCTTACCCACATAAAAGAGATTACCATAGTGTTAAATCAATGGGTTAACTCCTACAAGAGACTCGTCCCGGGATATGAGGCACCTGTGTATATCTGCTGGGCAAGAAGAAACAGGTCAACCCTTGTCAGGGTTCCTCTCTACAAGCCAGGAAAGGAGAAGGCAACGCGCATAGAGCTCCGCTCACCTGACCCATCCTGTAATCCTTATCTCGCCTTTGCCTGTATGCTGAATGCAGGACTAAAAGGGATAGAGAAAGGTTATCAGCTCCCTGAACCCATGGAGATGGATGTCTATCATCTCTCTGAGGAAGAGAGGATAAAGTACAACATAGACTGCCTGCCAGGAAGCCTTAACAGAGCATTAGAGTTTGCAGAAGATAGCGAACTCCTTCGAGAGACCCTCGGCGACCATATCTTTGAACAATTCATAACCAGCAAGAAAGTTGAATGGGATGAATATGCAATACAGATTCATCCTTATGAAATAGAGAGATATCTTCCAATTCTTTAGACAAGTGAAGTTCTCTGCATTCTCTATAAGCGGCAAATCTATCGAGGGATGATAAAAAATCCTTTCCAATCCCCCTTTTCTAAAGGGGACTCAGGGGGATTACTAAGGATTATGCATTTTCACGCTTCCTTTTACTAATAAGACCATATGTAAAGTCACATCCCTATAACTATATCTGTCATGCTGGCTTGTCCAGCATCCTTCTTTAGATTCCCAACAAGTGGGAAGGATTCCAGACAAGCTGGAATGACAGTAAATGTGGTCTTACTTATGAACTCCTTAGTAATTTCAGGATAGGGCCAGCAAGCCGAAAAGACATATGAGAATTGGTAATCTCCCCTCTCCCCTCTTTAAAAAAGAGGGAATTTTTACACTATTACCCCACAGACGTTTCGCTCCTCACCCATCTTCTTGCTGTTTTGAAGAGAATCCAAACTCCGTGTTAAACTTAAAAATGATCATTAAGGTAGAGAATCTAACAAAGAGATATAATGGCATCACTGCTGTTGATGATATATCTTTTGAGGTCGAAGAAAGCACAATCTTTGGCTTTCTCGGGCCAAATGGCGCAGGGAAGACAACGACGATAAATATCCTCTGCACACTTCTTTCCCCAACATCAGGTAGGGCCTCCTTAGCAGGACATGATTGCATGAAAGAACCTGCTGAGGTCAGAAAGGCTATTGGCATCGTATTTCAGGATACAACCCTCGATAAGGACCTGACTGCCTATGAAAACCTTATCTTCCATGCATACTTATACAATGTTCCGAAAAATGAAATGAAGGAGCGTGTTTATGATGCCCTGAGTTTTGTGGATTTATATGAAAGAAAAGATGACCTTGTCAAGAAGTTCTCAGGTGGCATGAAACGCAGACTTGAGGTTGCGAGAGGGTTGATACATAGGCCAAGGGTCCTGTTTCTTGATGAACCAACACTCGGTCTTGATCCACAGAGCAGGACTAACCTGTGGGAATTCATAACAGAGCTTCCGGAGAAACATAATGTCACTATCTTCATGACGACCCATTACATGGAAGAAGCAGAAGTCTGCGACAGGATTGCGATAATAGACAAAGGAAAGATAATTGCTTCAGGAAGTCCTGACGAACTAAAAAGGACTGTAGGTGGAGATGTTGTTTATATAAAAACTACTGACAACGTGATTGCCAAGGAAGAGATAGAAAGACTATTAAGGTTACCTGTTTCAGAAAAAGAGGGAGAACTTTATATGACTTGTGATATGGGTGATACCTGTATTCCCGAAATGATGAGGAAGATTGGAGGAAAGGTACTCTCTGTTAGGCTTCAGAGGCCAACCCTCAATGATGTCTTTTTAAAACTTACGGGCAAAGCAATAAGGGAAGAAGAGGCATCTCCAGAAGAAGGTGTTAAAGAACAAGTTCGCGCATACAGGAGAAGGCACTCTTGAAAGCAATAATCAATGACCAAATCCCAAATAATAACTAATGATGTAATCATCATAAAACAAACAACCTAAATGTTATATAAATTCTTATCTAAAATCGTCATTGCCCGACTTGATCGGGCAATCCAGAGAAAGAAACTGGATTCTCCGGTCAAGCCGGAGAATGACAACAACTGGTATTTGGTTATTAGAACTTATCTGATGTTTGGAATTTGCTTATTGGAATTTTAGGAATATGGAATTCAATGCAGTTTATGTCATAGTAGCGAGGGAATTCAAGAAATTTGTTCGGGAGAGGAGCCGCCTCTTTTCGACAATCGCAAGGCCATTGCTGTGGTTATTCATCGTTGGCGCCGGAATATCCCGCCTTGTGCCGCGTGATGAAGGGGTACCCTATATTCAGTTTATTTTCCCGGGAATACTTGGAATGACGATACTCTTCAGTTCCATGTTTTCATCCATATCAATCATATGGGATAAAGAATTCGGTTTTATGAAGGAGATTCTTGTTGCTCCTGTATCGAGGCTCTCTATAGTCATCGGCAAGGCATTAAGTGGAACTGTTGTATCCAGTATCCAGGCAGCGATCATCCTCGCCCTCTTCCCTTTCATAGGGTTTAAACTCGGTTTATTCCAGATCGTTGGTGTCCTGTTCATATGCGCCTCTCTATCATTCTCCATATCTGCCTTCGGTATCGTCCTCGCAACATTCTATGAGAATTACGAGAGCTTCAGTGTAATAATGAATTTCATAATCATGCCGATGTTCTTTCTTTCAGGTGCGATGTATCCTGTAAAGCTTCTGCCAAAAATCCTGCAGATTGTTTCCAAGATGAATCCCCTCACCTACGGTATTGATGCCATAAAGCATATACTTTTTCCTTTTGAAAAAGGTAGGATGAGTCCAGACTTTCCGTTTATAATAGATATAGCAGTAATTATTGCTACTTCAATTATCTTTGTCCTGATAGCCGCTAAGGCATTTGAGAGGAAAGGATAGGAGGACATATGACCATTACCGAGAAGATTCTTGCAAAACATTCAGGCAGAAAAGAGGTTTCACCTGGCGAGTTAATAAACGCAAAGGTTGATCTTATCCTTGCAAATGATATAACCGCACCTATAGCAATAGCAGAATTTAAAAAGATCGAGGCAAAAGATGTCTTCAACCGCGAGAGGGTTGCCCTTGTCCCTGACCATTTCACGCCACCGAAAGACATAAGGGCTGCAGAACAGTGCAGGATTCTGAGGGATTTTTCGAAGGAATATCACATCAGCCTCTATTTTGAGGTGGGCAGGGTTGGAATAGAACATGTGCTCCTTCCTGAAGAAGGTCTTGTCGTACCAGGAGATTTGGTCATCGGAGCAGATAGTCACACTTGTACATACGGTGCATTAGGGGCATTTGCTACAGGTGTTGGCTCCACTGATGTGGCATCTGCAATGGCAACAGGAGAATGCTGGTTTAAGGTTCCCGAATCAATGAAGTTCATATATTATGGAAAACTCAACAAATGGGTTGGAGGTAAAGACTTAATTCTCTATACCATTGGGGATATAGGAGTTGATGGAGCACTTTATAGGGCGATGGAGTTTGATGGTGAGACGATAAAAACGCTCCCTATGAACGGAAGATTTACAATGTGCAACATGGCTATTGAGGCTGGAGGCAAGAACGGAATAATCGTGCCTGATTCGATCACTGAGTCTTTTGTAAAGGAAAGGGCAAAGAGACCTTATACATTTTATACTTCTGACGGCGATGCAAAATATAGAGAGATACGTGAATATGACTGTTCAAAGATCCCCCTTACCGTTTCCTGTCCCCATCTTCCATCAAATGTAAGACCAGCAGCAGAGCTGTTCGAGGTCGGCATTGACCAGGTTGTCATAGGTTCCTGCACAAACGGACACCTTGAGGATTTAAGAGAGGCAGCAAAGGTTATTAAAGGCAGGAAGGTTAATCCTAATGTGAGAATGATTGTTATCCCCGCCACACAGAGGATTTATCGGGAGGCAATGAAAGAAGGTCTCCTTGATATATTCATTGAGGCAGAGGCAGCAGTATCCACACCAACATGTGGCCCCTGTCTTGGTGGTCACATGGGTATACTTGCTAAGGGTGAGAGAGCAATTGCAACCACAAACAGAAACTTTGTCGGCAGAATGGGTCATCCTGAAAGCGAAGTCTATTTATCCAATCCGGTTGTTGCAGCCGCATCAGCAGTCCTGGGAAGGATAGGGACTCCTGAGGAATTGGGATTATAATGTCACCAGAGAAAAAGCTTAAAGAACTCGGCATAGAACTTCCAGAAGCACCGACTCCCCTCGGCTCATATATCCCTGTTCTGAGGGCTGGAAACCTTGTTTTTCTGAGCGGAATGTTACCTTTAAGACAGGGTAAACTTAAGCGTCAGGGTAAGGTGGGGAAGGACATAAGCATCGATGAGGCTAAAGAAGAAGCAAGAATAGCCACGATAAATGCCCTGTCAGTTCTAAAGGTCCATATAGGAAGTCTCGATAAGGTTAAAAGATGCGTTAAAATTACAGGTTATGTTGCCTCAGAACCTGATTTCACAGAGCAGCCAAAGGTATTAAATGCAGCATCCGATTTACTCTTCGAAATTTTCGGAGAGAGAGGCAGACACGTGAGAGCAGCCGTTGGAGTAAATGTCCTGCCCTTGAATTCACCACTCGAGATAGAGTTTATTTTCGAAGTTTTTAAGGATGAAAACTCAGATTAAATATCTCCAGAATCTATTCTATGACCTGTTGAATGACTATGGGCGTGTCTTCATGCTGGTCAAGTATTCTGAACGAACCATGATAGGTAACAGAGGCTTTACTGATGAAGAGAAAGAAAAAGGGTTAATCCTGATATTTAATAACAAAAATCACAGAAACCTTCAATGGACTGAAGATGGCAGTATTGTAACTGTGCTCGGCTTCGGGGTCAGCAATAGAGTAGAGAATTGCTTTCTGCACCATGAAGATATCGTGGCCGTGTTCTCTCCCGATGCTAAGGTGAAGTTTGACAGGTGGGATATGTGGGATGTGAAAGAATCCCCTGAAACATCTGATAAAGTCACAGAGCCTGAAAAAGCAATATCAGACGAGGAAAAAATAATATCCTTAAATAACTTTAGAAAGACAAAAACCTGATGAGAATTTGCAAATTCTATCCTGCAATGTCTTTAGAAATACTTTTCCTCGAAAGTAATCTTTGCGTCCTTCAACCGCCGGTAGTCCATTTTTAAACGTGTATTAGCGATATTTATGTTTACCCAGAAGACACCCGGGGGTTCCTCTAAAGAGCCATACATGTAGACTTTTGAAACCTGGTTGACCTCATTTCCCACCCTGAAAGTATAAACACCTATAAGGAGGTACATATCTATTTCGCCTTTCATATCTTCGGTTTCGTCTGGATGTACCTTCTGTGTGACAAGCCGTTTCTTTAACTCAACTTCCGCATGGACATCTTTCCCTTCCTTGCCGAGGGCAATAAAATCTTCTATCCTGCCAAACTCAATAGCCATAATAAAATCCTCACTTCTTGTATTTGATTTAATACAGGTGCACGAAACCTAGAACCGTTCCTTATTCATCTTTTTGACGGCTCTCCTGGAAAGGCAAGTTCTTATTCTTCCTTGGTTGTGATGTAAAATATTTTCAGGACTTTTATGCAAGAGTCTATAGAATCTATAAAAGTATATCCAATAGAGAAATCTCGCTTATGAAAATAAATATGAAAAATAAAAGAGACAGTTCCTTTCGAGCTTCTTAGGGCAATTTACAAGTTTTAATCTATTTAGAAATACTTTTCCTCAAAGGTAATATTTGCGTCCCTCATGCGCTGGTAATCGATCTTTAAACGTGCATTAGCGATACTTTTGTTTACCTTGGCAGCATCTGGAGATTCCTCTGAGGACCCAAACATATAGACTTTCGCAACAGGCTTTGCATTCTTTCCGACCCTGAAAATATAATCTGCTATAAGGAGGTACATGTCAATTTCGCCTTTCATATCTTCGGTTTCGTCCGGATGTACCTTCTGTGCGACAACCTGTTTCTTTAAGTCAATTGCTGCATGGACATCTTTCCCTTCCTTGGCGAGGGCTATAAAATCTTCTATCCTGCCGAGATCACTTATTTCATTAACTCCTGCCATATTAAACTCCTTACTTTTTGTATTTGATAAAACACAGGGATATAAACCTGTGAACAAAGACTACTATTGTTGTTTCTATAAAATTTTTGATGGAACCCTCAGTGACTATTCATGCTATCAGAACCTCTATTTCTTGTCAATTTAATAAATTTTGTGATTTTAAAAAATTAGTTAATAATTTCATTCTTCAGGCTTTCCTGTGGACAAATACAAACTATGCTTTTTGCAGACAGCACTCCTGTTGTTGTCATTCCGGCTCGTCCGGAATCCTTCTCATATCTTACCAAGAAAGATTCCCGACAAGCGGGGATGACAAGAATTTCCACACAAAAACCGGAAGAACCATAAATTCTCTATCTCAGGTTCTTGTATAAGGCATCGCGCATGATATCAACGGGTGGAGACACTCCTGTCCAGAGCTCAAATGCAAAAACTCCCTGCCAGAGGAGCATGCCCAGACCATCCAGGGTCAAACATCCCTTCTTTGAAGCCTCATCGAGAAGACGTGTCTTTTTATAGATGAGATCGTAAACAATCTGGTCTGACCTGAGGAGAGCTGCGTCAAAAGGCAAAGGGTCTTCCTCTTTTAATCCTAATGGTGTGGCATTTATTAATATGTGATATTTTTCTATTTTAGAAATATCATCAACAGTAGATACATTATCAAAATTCTTTTTTAGATCAGCAATAAGTCTCTCTGCCTTTTCCTTTTCAATGTCGTATAAACATAATTTTTTTACCTCTTTGCCCAGATAATAGCTTATTGCTCTTGATGCACCTCCTGCGCCTACAATTAATACCTCTTTGCCCTCTGCAGAGATACCACACTCAAAAAGGGATTGCATAAATCCCCTCCCATCAGTGTTATACCCTTTCAGCATCCCCTTTGAATTCACTATCGTATTTACAGCACCGATATACGATGCCTCTTTATCAATGTCATCAAGAAAAGGAATTACTTTTTCCTTATATGGAATGGTAACATTTACTCCACAGAGGTTCAGAGCCCTTATTGCTTTTACTGCCTCTCCCAGGTAATCAGGATGTACTGGAAATGCAGCATAACAGTAATCAAGACCAAGCGCTTCAAAGGCAGCATTATGCATTGCAGGAGATAAGGTATGTTCAACAGGATATCCAAAAAGTCCTGTTATCTTCGTTCTGCCGCTGATTTTCATTCTCCCTCCCTCGCAATCCCCTGTATCAATCCTTCCGGGGTTGATTCGATCTTCTTCACGGGCATACCAAGTGCCTCTTCCATATCCTTCAGGGTGAAGTCATCGAGAAACATATCCTCGCCGTCTTTCAATACTACGTCTGGTACGAGTACCATTTCCTGACCACCTATTCTATCAAATAGGGTTCTGAGTATATCCTTTCCCGTTAGCAGTCCTGTAACAGTAACGGACGTCCCGAAAAATCTATTCTCAACAGGTATGAGATCTACATTTATGCCCTCTGTATTAAGGAGTTTTATAAACTTTTTGAGAAAGGGATAAAACGATAGCCCTGTGAATGTAAAAAAACTCTTTTTTCGAAGATTCAACTTTGGTATCTTGAGTTTCCTTGCGCGGTTCATAAAAAGCGCTACCATTCCTACACCGTTTTCTATCTGGGGAAAATCTCCATAGTCTTTAAGCGGCGGGAAGGGGATTTCAGCCTTGATATAGAGTTCGTCTGCTCCATATACAATAGGGTCGCCATATTTCTTTTTAAACCTCTTCTTAAAAGATTCGATTATCTTCACTGCATCTCTGGCTTCTCCTTTCTCGACAGGCTTGATAGCAGGGTTTCTGTGCATAGTGAGTCCCACTGGAACTACTGCAAGTGATGAGACATAGGGATAAAAGGAGCAGAGGTCATGAATTGTCTTTTGGAGTTCCTTCCCATCATTGTAGCCAGGGCAGAGGACAATCTGCGTATGGAGTCTTATCTTATTATCTGTAAAGAATTTTATTTCCTTTAGGATATCGGGAGCTTTAACATTTCCGAGGAGTTTATTCCTCAAGCCCTTACTCGTTGAATGCACGGAGACATAGAGGGGGCTTAACCTCTGTTCAATAATGCGCTTCTTGTCTTCTTTCCTCAAATTCGTAAGGGTAACATAATTACCATACAGGAAAGACATCCTGTAGTCATCATCTTTTACGTATAGTGTTCTACGGAGTCCCTTGGGTAACTGTTTGACGAAACAGAATATGCAGTTGTTTCTACATGTCATTGCCTTTAATGGCTTAAAATCTATGCCGAATTCCTTCCCCTCTTCTCTTGCAACTTGGATATTAATTTTATTCCCATCTCTCTTTACTTCTATCTCAACAGAATCACGAGAGCTGTAAAACGCAAAATCAAGAGGATCACGCAGTCTGTGTGAGTTGACGGAAACCAGCACATCTCCAGGAAGAAGACCTAATCTTTCTGCCTGACTCCCAGGGTAGATATGATCAATCTCTATGCCATCTTCAGATTGCACGTGTTCGTTTCAGCCCTATGTAAATATAGTGGAGTCCAGAAATTATTGTTATTCCTGCCGTTATCCATTGAAGAACAGGCTGTAGTGCCGGCAGCGAGAGAAAAGTCATATTCATAAGCACATACGCAATAAAGATACTCTGTATCCATATTGTAACTCTCCCAGGTACTGAAGGCTCAACCTTAGCCGCACCTGTCACAAGATAAAGGAGAAACCAGCCGATAACAACGATGGTATCTCTGCTTATCACGGTGATCGCAAGCCATTTAGGTATCCAACCATAGGTGGATAAGATGATGACTGCTGTAACAATAAGAAACTTATCAGCAAGGGGATCGAGAAACGTGCCCAATGAAGTTTTTTGTTTTTTAAGACGTGCAAAAAGACCATCAAATATATCCGTAAGTGCTGCAATTACAAAGAGATAGAAGGCATAGTTGTAGCGCTTGTATACTATGACGGTTACAAATACAGGAATAAGAATAATCCTCGCTATCGTAAGTGTATTAGGAATGTTGAAAGATCGCACGTTAAGCCCCCACCAAAATATCAGTAACAAGTTGCACGTAACGAGATACAAGAAAAAGAAATACTATGTATGACTCGTCACTCGTTACCTGTCACTCTTCACTTTTATTACGGTATGTTAAACGGTAGCCCCTGAAACTCAAGTCTCAATCCGAGCGTATCATAACTACATTTACCTAATTTCCCGCCTATATAGGATATAATCGTTTCTGCATGTCTCTTCTCAATAGCAAAGTTATTCCTCGTCGATTCGAAAAGGGCTTCTCTTAACCGTTTCATGGCAATAGCTTCTCTGCCTTCGAGGAAATCGAGTTCGCCAAACCCAAGCCTGCAGTAGATAATGCCTCTCGGGTCTCTTGTCTTTTTAAATAGTAGCATAGCCTTGATAAAATTATCACGCGCCTTCTTGAAGTTTCCCATCATTTTGTAGGTTGTCCCGAGACTCCATAGAGTATAAGCATAACTTACCCTGTCACCAATCTTTTTATATAGTCTTATTGCTTTCGCAAAACTGGCAAGGGCACTTTCATAATCCCTCGTCATCCTGTAAGCGTTTCCGATACCACAGTAAGAATAGGCTATTCCAAATACATCTTTGATATGAGAAAATAATCTATTTGCAGCAGTATAGTATTTGAGAGAATCACTGAAAAGCCCGGCAACCCGGGATGTCCCTCCAAGACCGCAAAGGCAAAAACCTATTCCCTGTCTGTTCTCCAGGTTCTTAAATACCTTAAGAGAGTCCCTGAAGGTTTTGATTGCCTCAGAGATTCTGCCTTTTATCCTTAATGCCCCTGCCTCTGCCCAGAGTGAAAAGGCAAAACCTTCTCTGTCGCCTCTTCCTCGGTATATCCTCCTCGATTCACGGATGAGTTTTAGTGCATCCTTCCATTTTCCCTGTGCCCTCAGTGAAAGGCCAAGCCCAACCCTTGCATCAGCAATCCAGATTGTTTCCCTGTGTTTTCTGGCAAGCTTTATTGCTTCAGAATAGTTTTTTGCAGCATGGTCAAAGCTTCCGAGCATCCTATAAATATCACCCAGAGAAAGCATACAGTGGAGCATGCCTTCAAAGTCACATATCTTTGCATATCCCTGAAATGCCTTTTTAAAGAGTTTCAGTGA
>CAZLFE010000025.1:12147-23379 GCA_964558725.1 uncultured Nitrospiraceae bacterium
CTGTAGATATAAAGACTTTTCTTTTAGCTTTTCTGCACGGTCAATGAGGTTTTCAATTTCCAAGGCATTCTTTTACTTTTTTCATGATTTCTTTGTAATCTTTAGAATTAAAAAAGGCAGATCCCATAACAAGGATGTCAGCCCCTGCAGATGCAACACTCTTAGCATTATCGAGGTTTATGCCGCCGTCAACCTCTATGTGAGTTTGAAGTCCCTTCTCCTCAATGAATTTCTTCAGTGCCTTAATTTTTTCAACCACCTGAGGTATAAACTCCTGGCCTCCGAACCCTGGATTTACAGACATTAACAGTGCAATGTTTATATCAGGCAATATATTCTCGAGACCCCAGACAGGTGTTGCTGGGTTAAGCGAGACACCTGCCTTAACACCCCCTTCCTTGATCCACTGAATCGTCCTATGAAGATGCACTGATGCCTCGAGATGGACGGTAATATAGTCAGCGCCTGCCTTTATAAAATCCTTGAGATATGTGTCTGGCTCCTCAATCATTAAGTGGACATCGAGTGGCAGAGATGTGATCTTACGAATTGATTCCACGATAAAGGGGCCGATCGTTATATTGGGCACAAAATGGCCATCCATAATATCGATGTGAATCATGTCTGCGCCTGCTTCTTCAGCAGCTTTTATTTCTTCCCCGAGTTTCAGAAAATTGGCAGAAAGTATCGAAGGTGCAATTTTAACCATAGTATCCCTCTCAATAAAAATTCCTAACTAACAACCAAATCTAAAATCCAAATAATACCAAAACAAGTTCTGCAGTGAACGAATTAATGAAACTTATTTATTCACCCTCCCCTTTATCCCCTAATTTCTCTTCCCTTGCGGGAGAGGGTTTGGGTGAGGGGAATACGAACTTAATCATCCAAGTTGTAGGTAAATTGTATCTCCAGTTTTTACATATGTCCCGGGCTTTGGTTTCTGAGTCCTCACGTTATTGCCAGAACCTCCCGTTTCTACTTTAAGGTTCAACCTTTCTATAAGTTCTTTTGCCTCCTCAACAGGCATACCTTTGAAGTCAGGGCAGTAATAGATTAACTCATGCGGTCCCATACTAACAAGTACTGTTATATAGTCACTCACTTTGTCACTGGATTCAGGCTTCTGAGCTATAATCCTGTCCTTTTCGATCTTATTCGAGTGTAACCTTATCACCTTTGCAATCTTTAACCCCTTTTGAAAGAGTATAGATTCAGCATTCGAGAGTGTTTCATTAACAAGCATCGGTATTGACTGCACCCTTGGACCTTTGCTTACGATGACCTTTATGCCCCTTCCCTCTTTAACCTTTTTATTTGCTGGCACATCCTGTTTGAGTATGTGCCCAGTTAGCATGGTAGGATCATAGTCTTCACCCTCAATATTAAGATCGAGCCCCCTCTCTTTGAGAAGTTTACTTGCCTCCACCGAGCTCTTCCCATATAAATCAGGCACCTCAACGGTTCTGCTGAAACTCAGAACCTTAAACGTGAGATAACCAAAGATCAGACCGAGGAGAATGAAAAAAAGTATATAAAGAGGTACCTTTATCAGTTTACTCATCTCTCTTTGTATAGATAATTTTTCCCTTTCTCTCATAAATTTCGACATTTTCTTAATTCATAAAATTCTCAATAGCGGGAACCCTTGCAGAAAAACTCTATCGCTTCTTTTACTTTATCTAAATTGACGCTCGTATTGAGGCATGGTCCAAAAGGCCGTTCATTAGGGATACCCAATATAGGAAGTGGATACGTATCAGCGATACCGCTACTCAGGTCATTCTCACATGCAATGGCAACAACTGCCTCCGGCTTTACCTCATTTACGATTCTCCTTGCGAGTGAGCCACCTGTTGCAACGAAGAGGTTAAGATGATTGTCATCGGCAATCTGGATCAGGTCTTTAATCTCACATTTGCCACATCTTTTGCAGTTGTAGATGTTGAATGTTAGCCTGACATCGCATCCATTTATCTGAAGGCAGTGTGGTAACAGAATAAGTATGCTTTTTACTCTGGGTCTTTCTCTCTTTACAAGTATATTATTCAGATCAATAATCAACCTCTGATAGGCCTCTTTTCTGTTCTTCGAAAAAGAGCCTGCAAGCATAAGGAGAGGATATAAAATTTTAAGAGTCAGCCCCCTGACCAATCTAAGGCTCATCAAAATAACTCCCCTCTTTTAATCTCCTTCCCTGGAGGAATGCTGCGGCAGGCATCGACTTTTTGCCCTCAGGCTGAAGTTCGAGTATTGAAATCAATCCTTTACCTGTGCCAACAATAAGTTTATCTTTAGATGCCTTCTCAACTCTGCGAGGCACACCTGAGCCTTCGAAAACCGTTACCCTGGTAATCTTAATCCTTTCGTTATTGAAATAACAATAGGCACATGGCCAGGGATACATGCCCCTGACAAAATTGAATATCTCTGTTGCACTTCTTGACCAGTCAATCCTTCCGTCTTCTTTTTTGAGGGGTGGAGCATAACTCGGAGTTCCTCCTTGAGGTACGGGTTTAAGAGAACCACCTTTTATGCCTTTTATTGTCTTCATCAATAAAGATGCACCCATCTCTGATAACCTTTGGCTGAGGGTCCCTGCATTATCTTCATCAGCTATCTCTGTTTCTTCTTGTAAGAGAATATTGCCTGTATCGAGTCCTTCATCCATAAGCATTGTGGTTACCCCTGTCTTCTTTTCACCATTAATTAAAGCCCACTGAATTGGGGCAGCTCCCCTGTATTTTGGAAGTAAAGAGGCATGTACATTTATACAGCCAAGGTGAGGGAGCTTGAGAATCGGTAGTGGCAATATCTTCCCATATGCAACAACAACAATGATATCAGGTTTCATGAATGAAAGCTCATTGAGAAAGGCAGGGTCTTTCATGTTTGTTGGTTGTAAGACTTTGATTTCACTATGTATAGCAAATTCTTTAACCGGAGGGGGGGAGGGTATCCGATCTCTCCCTCTTTTTTTGTCCGCCTGTGTCACCACTGCAACAATTTCCTCCCCTGATTGAAGGAGTGCCTTCAGTGATGGTACGGCAAATAGAGGTGTGCCGGAAAAAACTATGCGCATCTCTTGTTTCTTACCTTGTACCTATGAGTAATTTCTGTCAAATGATCTTGAGCTTCAAGCTCCGATAACCAAATCTCAAACATCAAATAAATTCTAATAACCAAGCACCAATAAACAAATATTTTCGCGTCATTGCGAACGAAGTGAAGCAATCTCGATGTTCCTGCTTACACACTTGTCAGTTTGCGGGCTTGGGATTGTGGAGTCTACCTTGAACCTGCGATAAGATTGCTTCGCCGTCATAATAACCTCCTCGTAATGACACCTTATTTGATATATTTGTATTATTTTGATTATTGGTTATTGAGACATTGGTTATTGTTTGATTATTGGAATTTGGTTATTGATTGTTTGTTCAATACAATTTGATCACTGAATATTTTCGTCTGATTTGTATATTCCAATATTTGTCAATGGCCGTCACTTGCTACTCGCTGCTGCCTTCAGTGATTTTTTGTACCGCTTTTTAAAGAACTCTCTTTTGATAGGACTAATCCTGTCAATAATGAGAATCCCATCGAGGTGGTCTATTTCATGTTGTAAGGCTCTGGCGAGAAGGCCTGTTGCTTCTATTTCTATTGGCTTTCCCTCTCTATTAAGACCTTTTACAGAGACCTTAGCTGCCCTCTTAATAACTGGCAGATATCCGGGGACACTCAGACACCCCTCTTCGGACTCTTCGATACCTTCTTTTTCAAGAATGACAGGGTTTATAAAGACGATAAGAGGACTTTTTTCTTCCCTTGTATCAATTACACACAACCTCTTCAGGACACCCACTTGATTCGCTGCAAGTCCCACACCCCTTGCAGCATTCATCGTCTCTATCATATCGTCAATAAGACGCTGAATGTCATCGTCTATGGTTTCTATATAGGCTGCCTTTTGTTTTAGTATTTTTTCTGGATATTTTTTAATCTCAAGCAAAGCCATATATAATTATAGAATATTTCCGTAATGTATGTGCCACCCTCACTATTATATGGCCAATTCTGTGACTGGGGAGAAATGTCCACGACATTACGTCTCTCCTTTCAGACTCAATATCCGATTACAAGTCATTCCAGCTTGCCTGGAATCTTTCCGACACAGAAGGATTCTGGACTTCGGCGTGAGCTCAGTCGAACGACAAGCCAGAATGACACGGGAAGTGTAGGCTACTTGTAAAGCAAAAGCTAATTTAGTTTAAAAACTTACAGATACCTCTCTGCCATTACGGAAAAGTAGACTTGGTGGATTTTAACTCATTGAAATACAAGAATAAACCCTGTATTATATATTTCTTGATAGTTATAAATAATGTTTCAACAATTAGAACATGGAGGTTTTGAATTAGAGTTATCAATTTTAATTCTAAGGAAGAGAGGGAGATTTACAGGCACAGCACATCCCACATAATGGCTCATGCTGTAAAAGAACTCTTTCCTGAAGCTAAACTCGCCATAGGGCCTGCAATAGATGAGGGTTTTTATTACGATTTTGATATCGATAAGTCCTTCACACCTGAAGACCTCATTTTGATAGAAAAAAAGATGTCGGAGATCATAAAAAAGAACAATCACTTTGTGCGTAAAATTATTTCACGACAAGAGGCGATAAAGCTCTTTCAGAGCATGGGTGAGCATTACAAGGTTGAGCTCCTTGAAGAGATAGAAGAGGATGAGGTCAGCCTCTATGAGGAAGGCGGATTTACAGACCTTTGCAGAGGACCACATATAGAATCAACAGGCCAGGTTGCTGCCTTTAAACTTCTGAGTATCGCAGGTGCTTACTGGCGCGGAAGCGAGAAGAACAAGATGCTCCAGAGGATTTATGGTACATCCTTTACAGATGAGAAAGACTTAGAGGACTATCTTCATTTCCTTGAGGAAGTTAAGAAGAGGGATCACAGGCGACTCGGAAAAGACCTCGATCTTTTCAGCATCAGTGAAGAGATAGGACCCGGTCTCATTCTCTGGCACCCGAACGGCGCGGCGATAAGGAGGACTATAGAAGATTTTTGGCTGAAGGAGCATTATAAAGCAGGGTACAAAATCCTTTATACACCACATGTAGCAAAACTTCAGCTATGGCAGAAGAGCGGCCACCTCGACTTTTACAGTGAATATATGTATTCTCCTATGGAGATTGAAGGGATAGACTACCAGATTAAACCCATGAATTGTCCTTTTCATATCCACGTCTATAAGAATTCATTAAAAAGTTATCGAGACCTCCCGATAAGGTATGCAGAGCTGGGGACTGTTTACCGATATGAACGTTCAGGGGTACTCCATGGCCTTTTACGTGTCAGGGGTTTTACGCAGGATGATGCGCATATATTCTGCAGGGAAGACCAGATAGAAGATGAGATAATGGGCGTCCTTGAGTTCACTCTTTTCATACTCGGAACCTTTGGTTTTGAGAATTATGAAGTCTACCTTTCTACTCGACCAGAAAAGTATGTCGGTAGTCTTGAAAACTGGGAAAGGTCAACGAATGCTCTGAAAAAGGCACTCGAGACAAAGGGACTTTCTTACGAGATCGATACAGGGGAGGGTGTTTTCTATGGCCCAAAGATAGATATAAAGGTCAAAGATACACTGAACAGGCCGTGGCAGTGCAGCACCATTCAGGTTGATTTCAATATTCCCGAGAGGTTTGATGTAACATACAGGGGTAGTGACGGTAAGGATCACAGACCGATAATGATACACAGGGCCCTCATGGGTTCTTTAGAAAGGTTCTTCGGGATACTCATAGAGCATTATGCTGGAGCCTTTCCTTTGTGGCTTGCACCTGTGCAGATTGAGATCCTTACAATCGCTGAAAGGCATGCAGATTATGCCGTATCTCTTTCAAAAAAGTTAATATCAGAAGGTATCAGGACTGAATTAAGTATGGAAAATGAAAAGGTTGGCTATAAAATTAGAAACGCTACCTTGAGGAAAGTGCCATATCTGGTTATAATAGGCGACAGGGAAGTTTCCGAGCAGAAGGTAACTGTCAGGAAGCGTAGTGGTGAAAACATAGGGCCCTTCACAATAGAAGAATTTATTATAATACTGAAAAACAAAATAAGAGATAAAAGTTTGGAGCTTTAAATTCAGGAGGTGAAAGTATAACTAAGGAAATAAGAGCAAACGAACGGATAAGGGCTAAGGAGGTTAGGCTGGTAGATGTTGACGGAAAGCAGCTTGGCATTATGCCTATTGCTGATGCATTGAAGATTGCCAGCGAACGAGAGCTTGATCTTGTAGAAGTGGCAGCAAATGTGAAGCCCCCTGTCTGCAAGATACTCGATTTTGGAAAATACAGATACCAATTAAGCAAAAAACAGGCACAGAAGAAAACTGCAGATATTAAGGAAATTAAGATCAGGCCTCAAATAACAGAGCACGACCTTGGCCTGAAAGTAAAGAATATCAGGCGTTTTCTTGACGATGGCAATAAGGCAAAGGTGATGATGTTTTTTAGAGGAAGGGAAATTGTCAGACCCGAGTTCGGGATGAGAGTATTTCAGAAGATATTAGAAACATTAACAGGTAAATTTAATGTTGAACAGTCACCCAGGCTCGAGGGTAATCACATAACCATGATTCTGACACCAAAATAACGACAGTGACAGTTGATGGGTGACAAGTAACTGTAAAGGCAAATATCGATCTTTAAACTCGTTACCTGTAACCGTTACTAATTGTAGAGAAGGAGTATAGGAATGCCAAAACTTAAGACCCATACTGGAGCAGCAAAAAGATTTAAGGTAACAGGTACGGGAAAGATAATGAGGAGAAAGGCTTACAAGAGCCATCTTCTGACAGGCAAATCTGCTAAGAGGACGAGAGGTCTCAGGAAAGCGACATTGGTTTCAGATAGCGAATATGATAATATTAAAAGACTCTTACCATATAAGTAACAACAGTGACGAGTGAAAAGTGACAAGTTTAAATACAGAAATCTCTAGTAAAACTCGTTACTCGTTACTGATTTTTGAGGAGGAATAGATGCCAAGGGCAAAAGGTGGATTCAAGACGAGGAGAAGAAGAAAGAAGTTATTAGAGAGGGCTAAGGGCTATTATTCAGCCAGAGGCCGTCTTTTCAGGATTGCAAAGCAGGCCGTTGACAGGTCACTTCTGTATGCATACAGGGATCGCAAGGCAAAGAAGCGGGAGTTCAGAGCTCTCTGGATTATCAGGATAAATGCTGCTTTACGTGCCCTTGGGCTAACGTACAGCCAGTTCATGTCAAGGCTGAATAAGGCAAATATCATATTGAATAGAAAGGCCATTGCAGATATGGCTTACAATGACCCCTCTGCTTTCAGTCAACTGGTAGAGAAAGTGAAAAATGAGAAGTAAACCCCGTTGGAATTGTACACGGGACCCGTTGCAATTTGCTACGGGTCGGGGCATTGAACCCCGTGCACAAAAGTGGAAGATTTCTTAATTTACCCCGTAGATATCATCAACGGGGTTTACTATCCCCATGGCAAGCAATGGGGCATTCCTACGGGGTAAAAAGTGGAGGAGATCCTTTCTCTAAAAAATTCCTTCCTAAAAGATTTAAGATCAGCCACATCCCTATCTGATCTTCAACAGTTAAGGGTACAATATTTAGGTAAAAGGGGTCTTGTTACCTCAAAACTGAAAACCCTCTCCGCAATCACTCCTGAGTTAAGGCCAGCATACGGAAAAGCAGTCAATGAGGTTAAAAGCTATATAGATGAAGAGCTCAAGAAGAAAGAAACACTCCTGAAGATAGAAGAGCATAAAAGGCTCATTGTATCAGAGACTATAGATATAACACTGCCTGGAAAGTTCACGCCCTTTGGCAGGGAGCATCCTATAAGCAAAGTGCTTACTGAAATAATCGGGATATTTGTTTCGATGGGTTTCGAGGTTGCAGAAGGACCAGAAGTAGAACTCGACTATTATAATTTTGAAGCACTGAACATTCCAAAGGACCATCCTGCAAGGGATATGCAGGATACCTTTTATATATCCGATGATGTCATCCTCAGGACCCATACCTCGCCAGTTCAGGTCAGAGTTATGGAAAAGAAAAAACCACCCCTGAAGATTATTGCTCCTGGCAAGGTTTACCGATGCGATGCTGATATATCCCATACCCCGATGTTTCATCAGGTGGAAGGATTCATGGTTGATAAAGATATTGCCTTCAGCGATCTCAAGGGAGTGCTGGAATCCTTTATTCATAGCTTTTTTACTATGGACACGCCTGTGAGATTCAGGCCAAGCTTTTTCCCCTTTACAGAGCCAAGCGCTGAGGTAGACATAGGATGTAACTTCTGTTCCGGAAAAGGATGCAGGGTATGCAAGAATACAGGATGGCTCGAGATATTAGGTGCTGGTATGATAAATCCGCGGGTATTTGAAATGGTTGGATATGATCCGGAGATTTATTCAGGATTTGCCTTTGGTATGGGGGTAGAAAGACCGGCCATGCTCAGGTATTCTATCGATGATATACGACTCTTCTTCGAGAATGATATGAGATTTCTAAGGCAATTTTGATAGACAGGAGGTTATGATGAAGAAAACGTTTTTTACTCTTCTATTGTTTTTCACTTTATTTTCAGGAATGGCTCTGGCTTTTGAATTTTCTGCTGATACCATCATGACAACAAAGGGAATGACGACAAAAGGGAAAATCTACTATAAGGCAGACAGGTTCAGGATGGACATGAAAACCCCGGAAGAGATGATTACGATAACCAGGATTGATAAAAAGGTTATATGGAATATAATGCCAGCACAAAAGATGTATATGGAGATGCCTTTTAACATACAAAATAAACCAATGGTCGAGGAAAAATTTGAGGGTGAGATAGAGAGAAAACATGTTGGTAACGAGACTATTGATGGACATCCTACGAAAAAATATCTGATTACCTATAAATCAGGCAATAAGAAAGAGCAGCTTTACCATTGGTGGGCGACGGACATAAATTTTGGTGTAAAGAGCGCTGCAATCGACGGATCTTGGATCCAGGAATACAAGAATGTCAAAATTGAACCACAGCCAAATAGCCTCTTTGAGCTCCCAGCAGGGTATAAGAAATTACAGATGCCGGGAGGGATGCGTTATAAAGAGTAAAAATATCTAAAATACCCAACAGGTATCTTGTTAAGGTATTTTTACTGATAACTACTCCTTTTCAGCCTGTTGAAAAAGTCTTAAAACGTTTATCTCTCATTCTGACCCCGAATTTATTTCGGAGGAAGAATCTGGTAGTCTCAGACAAATTGAGACCCTTCGCTTCACTCAGGGTGACAGGGAAATAGAGTTTTTCAACAGGCTGTTTTTATTTAACCCCCACAAAAGATTTGTTACTTCCACAATGACTATACTGCTTGTCAATCCTTGTTTAGCAGGATATAATAACTGACTATTATGCGTGTACCCCTTGAATGGTTAAAGGAATTCGTTGATATTACAGCTACTGCTGAAGAGGTTGCTGAGAGACTTACTATGATTGGTTTCGAAGTTGAGGCGATTGAACATATAGAAGACGATACTGTTTTTGAAGTTAATGTTACACCAAACAGGCCTGACTGTCTGAGTATCATAGGTCTTGCAAGAGAAGTATCTGCAGCCTTTAATGCCCCTCTGAAAATGCCTCTCCATGATATAAAAGGCGAACTTCCTTCGTCTGATTTTCCAGTAGAGATTTTGAACCCCGATCTCTGCAACAGATATGCCGGCAGGGTAATAAAAGATGTTGTAGCCTCTGATTCCCCAGAGTGGATCAAAAAGAGGCTTGAGAAGTGCGGTATACGGTCGATAAACAATATTGTTGATATTACAAACTATGTGCTTTTAGAGTATGGCCACCCACTTCATGCATTTGATGCTGATACGATCATAGGCAGAAAGATAAGAGTTGCGACACCAGACACTGTATCAGAGAAAGGGACAAAGATAAAAACCCTTGATGGTGTTGAGCGTGAAATACCAGGAGACTCACTTCTGATATGGGATGCTGAAAACCCCATAGCCATTGCTGGGGTAATGGGTGGAGTGGAAACCGAAGTCAGCGATACCACAAAAAATATCTTCCTTGAGAGTGCATACTTTGATCCTCTTTCTGTCAGGAGAACCTCAAAAAGATTTAGCCTCGTTAGCGAATCTTCCTACAGGTTTGAAAGGGGGACGGATATAGAGTTTCTTGAGAAAGCCCTCAATAGGGCAGCCATCTTGATAAAAGAACTTGCTGGCGGAACAATTCATGAATTAGTAGATCGATATCCCGTGAAATATAAGCCTGAAGGTATAGGGATACGATACGAGAGGATAAACAGAATCCTGGGAATAGGGCTCTCGAAGGAGGAAATGCTTGAAATCCTGAAGAGACTTGGAATAATCACTGAGGATAAAGGAGACTTTTTTATTGTATATCCCCCTGCATTCAGGCGTGATATTAAAAGAGATTGCGATGTAGCTGAAGAGATATCAAGGTCTTATGGCTATGACAGAATCCCCGCAAGAATTCCAAGGAGTCCTCTTTCCTCAACTCAGCCTGATAAAAAGATGGAAAATATTTTTAGGATCAAAGAGGCGATGAGGAAATCAGGGTTTACGGAAGTTATTAATTACAGCTTCATGAGTCCATCGAGTCTTGATCTTATTGCTATTCCTGATACAGACAGAAGACGTAATACCATTGCTATAAAAAATCCTCTGAAGAAAGAAGAGTCTTTGCTCAGGACAACATTGATACCGTCTTTAATCGAAAACCTTAGATACAATATGGATAGAGGGGTAAAAGATATAAGGTTTTTCGAGGTATCAGTAGTCTTTGAGGATAGAGGGGACCCTCTTCCCCTGGAGGAGTTAAGGCTCGGAGGGATTTTCTATACAGAAAGGATTCCTTCACTGTGGAGGGAAGATATACATGGGTTTTTTATTACCAAGGGAGCTTTGGAATCTTTGTTTGAAGAATTGAAGATAAAAGAATATTCCTTTATTCCTTCTTCAGAACCCTTTCTCCATAGGGGTCAGGCATCTGATATATATATATCAGTTTCTCGTATTGGATACATCGGGGTTCTTTCACCTGACATAGTTGAAAAACTCGACCTGAAGAAAAAGAAGGTAGAGGTCGTCCTTTTTGAACTTAATCTCGACTCCCTTTTGACATTCATGCCTGA
>CAZLFE010000026.1:0-20222 GCA_964558725.1 uncultured Nitrospiraceae bacterium
CTCTTACCAGGGAAGGGGTAATACGGCTGGTTGTGTTTGTGCCTTCCTGTTCTTTTATAACAATAGAAGCATCTTTAGATACGTTGTAGATTGTTGCATCCTCAAAGTTGTATTCAATTTCACCTTTCACGTATTCCGAAAAATCCTTACCAAATGAGAACCCAAATCCTGTTGCCTTTTTGTCGTATACTATGTATTCCCTTGTGATCTTGTAAATGCTTGTAGAGAATAAGATGGGCTTATTCATGAACCAGGGATCCCTGAAATTGATTTCATAGAATGTGGTTCTTCCACCGATTTCTGCTCTGATTTTTAATAACTGTCCTTTGCCAAAGAGGTTGCCTTGTGTGAGGTCTACCATTCCAATGAGTTTATCAACAGAGCTATAACCTCCTCCGATGCTTAACATGCCTGTAGGCCGTTCTTTCACCTTGATATCCAGGTCTACCAGTTTTTCCTCAGGCTGAGGTTTCGGGATCATCTCTACAGTTTCGAAGAAGTTAAGGTTGTTGATCCTTTCATAGCTTCTTTTCAACAGCCTGCTGTTGAAAATATCACCCTCGTCAAGCCTTACCTCTCTCCTTATTACTTTATCCCTCGTTTTCGTATTTCCCGAGATCTCTATCTTGCCGATCCTGTACCTATCGCCCTCGTCAATCTTCAGGAGTACGTCTACAAGTTTTTTGTTTTCATCTGGTATCAGGTCAGGACTTATCGTTGCAACGGCATATCCATTTTCTGAGTACAGCTCAGATAGAGAGAGTATGTTCCTTTTCAGTTGCTCTTTACTGAAAGGCGTGTTCGGTAACAGGGTAATTCTTTTCTTTATTACATCATCTCCAAAAACCTTATTGCCAGAGAATTTCACAGAGGAGATGCTAAATTGAGGGCCTTCTGAGATCGAGATCGTTATGATCATCCCCTTTTTATCAGCGGTAAGTTTAATTCCTGGTTCTCCGATAGCTACTTTAATGTAACCATTGTTGAAATAGAGGTCTCTTATCTTTTCTACATCTACGTCCATTCGATCCTTTTTGTAATAACCAGAAGAAGTAATAAAAGAGAAAAGCCACCATTCCTTGGTATCCATAACCTTTTTTATACTTTTCGTGGAGATGGCTTTGTTACCCTCTACGACTATTTTATCTATCTTTATTTTTGGGCCTTCCTCTATCTGATAGGTCAAGCTGACTTCTTCGGGGCTTATCCTTTTAAGGATAGGGACAATACTTGAGAGCCAGTATCCTTCCTCTTCATAAAAGGCCCTGAGCCTGCTTGCATTGTCCTGTATCAAAACAGCATCAGCAATAGAGCCAGTTGTTATGGTGATCTTTTCCCTGAGCTTGGAGTCATCAAACTTTGAGTTGCCCTGGAATTCGATTTTTACAATGGTGGGTTTTTCCTTCACCACATAGATGAGTTTTATACCACCCTCAAATGGTTCAATCTCCGCCCTTGCATCTTCAAAATACCCCATCTTGAAGATGTTCTTAATGTCCTCATTTACCTTTTCTTGAGATATTGACTCGCCTATTTTCTGGGTAATCTTAGATTTTACTGCACTCTCTTCAATCCTCTTCAATCCCCTTATCTCTATTGAATTGACAATTGGGAGTTCCTGGGCATAAACAGAGCATGAGGTTAAGATAATAAATAGCAGGATGAAAAACTTCTGAGATATTCTTACCACTCTTAATCCTTCCATTTTTTTGAATTAGTAGTATAGCATTCATGAGAGGAGGAATGTAAACAGAAATTATGAGAAGGAGACATCTAAATGTCCAGTCTCAAAGGGTGGTCTTAAGCCTGAATTTTGGATGCAAAAGACCTCAAATTCTTCTTGACAAAAGGAATAAAGTTATTTATAGTTATGAACCCAAGTTAGTAAGGTATCCTATCTAACCAGGTGTAGTTAAAGAAAGTTCCCAAAAAACAGGAAGATTGTAGCTTTAAATAAATATATAGTCACCATGCTGTTTTAGGTATCCCATTAAAAAATTTTTTGAACAGGAGGGGGGTGGAAACTTAGAAGTTCCTTTTAAAAGGGAAAGTGCGAAAACTTACTTAAAGATCAAGGAGGTAGATGATGGGAATTGAAGGTCAAGAGCATTTGTGGGATAAAGAAGTACCCGGCCACAGAACTTACAAAGACATAAGGATTTTTACCGACGAACAGCTCAAAAATTATACAGAAGAGGAGCTGAAGAATTTTAAAAACAAGCATGCTACCCCGATGTTAGATGAACTGGAGACAGGTCCCTACCCCAGTTTTGTAAGCGACCTGAAGAGAGAAGCGTTACATAGAAGGAAGCTGGGACAAGAAAATCTGAATATACCCATGGAGGTATGCGAGGATTTACTGGGAATAGTTGAGCTTTCTTATAAAGAGGGTGAAACCCACTGGAAACACGGCGGCATCGTCGGCGTCCTCGGCTATGGCGGTGGCGTTATAGGCCGTTATTCTGACCAGCAGGAGAAATTCCCGGCTGTTGCACATTTCCATACTGTCAGGGTTGCCCAGCCGAGCGCCAAATTTTATCAAACTGACTGGCTGAGGAGCTTCTGTGATATATGCGAATATCGCGGAAGCGGCATAACGAATCTGCATGGTTCCACCGGAGACCTTGTCATACTGGGTTCCGTTACAGAGCAGCTGGAGCCTATGTTCTTTGATCTTACTCATGATCTGGGTGTTGATTTAGGTGGTTCGGGTGGAAACCTCCGTACCCCTTCAGATTGTATTGGTAAGGCACGGTGTGAGTTTGCATGTTATGACACCATGGACTTGTGTTATGACATGACCATGACTTTCCAGGATGAATTACACAGGCCAGCCTTCCCGTATAAGTTCAAGATGAAATTTGATGGATGCCCCAACGGCTGTACAGCCTCTATTGCCAGGTCAGATATGTCTTATATCGGCACCTGGAAGGATGACATCCGGATTAATCAGGATGCAGTAAAGGCGTATATTGGTGGAGAAATCCCACGGAATGGAGGGGCAGTGCAGGCAAATTGGGGGCCATTCAACATTCAGGAAGAAATAATTAACCGCTGTCCTACAGAATGTATGCATTGGGACGGGAAGAAGCTTACTATCAACAATGCAGAATGTACCCGCTGCATGCATTGCATAGATGCTATGCCAGAGGCATTAAGAGTGGGCGCAGATCAGGGTTTGAGTATCCTCTTCGGGGCAAAGGCACCTATCTTAGAGGGAGCACAGATGTCGCTCATGACTATACCGTTTATGTATGCCAAAAAGCCATACGATAATATTAAAGACGTTGCCAGAAAGGTCTTTGATTGGTGGATGGAAGAAGGTAAAAACCGCGAACGTTTGGGTGAAACCATTCAACGCATGAGCTTGAAGACATTTATAGAAGTGCTCGGGATTCCGCCTATGCCTCAGATGGTAAAAGAGCCTCGTTCCAATCCGTATGTCTTCTTCAAGGAGTCAGAGGTTCCTGGCGGATGGGTAAGGGACATAGCAGATTATAGAAGCAGACACCCGAGATAAAAATAAAGGAGGTTAATTATGTCGAAAGGTAAGCTTGGTTATTATGATCCTAAAAAGCCATTAGAGAACAGGATTACTGATATAGGGCCGCAACGTTTTGAACAGTTTCTTCCGCCTGTCATCAGAAGGAATTACGGAAAGTGGGTATCTCACAGGATACTGGAGCCAGGGTTATTAGTACATGTCTCTGAGACAGGAGAAAAGGCTTATACCGTAAGGGCTTTTGAACCACGGACGATATCAGTAGAGTATATTCGTGAAGTCTGTGATATCGCAGACAAATATTGCAATGGCTATGTGAGATTTACAACGAGAAACAACATAGAATTTATCGTAGAGAAAGAAGAGACGGCAAAAGCCTTAATGAAGGAATTGAATAGCAGGAAATACCCTGGAGGCTCCTATAAATTCCCAACAGGTGGAACTGGATTTGGTATTTCAAACATTGTGCACACTCAGGGATGGATTCACTGCCATACGCCTGCGACTGATGCTTCTGGCCCTGTAAAGGCTACTGCAGATGTGTTATTTGAGCATCTTCAATCTATGAAATTACCGGCAAAGCTGAGAGTCGCTCTTGCTTGCTGCCTCAATATGTGTGGAGCAGTGCACTGCTCTGATATTGCACTTCTGGGCTATCACCGCAAGCCGCCTGCAATTGACCACGAGGTCCTGGGAAAGGTCTGTGAGATTCCACTTGTTATTGCTGCCTGTCCTCTCTATGCAATTAAGCCCTATACAACTCCGGAAGGACAGAAGAGCGTAACTATTAATAATGAAAAGTGTATGTACTGTGGAAATTGCTATACTATGTGTATGGCGCTGCCTTTATCCGACAAAGAAGGAGACGGTGTGGCTATTTTAGTCGGCGGAAAGATCTCGAATCGCATAAGCGCGCCGAAATTCTCGAAGGTGGTTATTCCCTGGTTGCCCAATAATATGCCGCGCTGGCCCGAAGTAACAGATGTCGTCAAGAGGATCGTAGATGTTTATGCAAAGAATGCGAATAAGTATGAAAGGCTTGGTGACTGGGCAGAGCGTATTGGTTGGGAGAGATTCTTTGAGAAAACTGAAATACCGTTTACAGAAAAGAGTTTAGATGACTATCGCTTAGCCGTAGATACTTACCGGACATCAACGCAATTCAAGTTTACAGAGCATGCATGGGCGGTATCTAAGGCTGTTGGCGGTATATAAAAGGACTGTAGCGGACATTCTATCAGCCTCAAGGCTGGTAGAATGTCCTTATATATTAAACACGTCGAATACCCAAATATTTAAAAGGTACCGGGTCTTAAGGGGCCGATAGATTATTTAATCGGGGTAATGTCAAAAATGTACGGAACTTGTTGCTAACTTGACATGGTATGGATACCATGATATATTAAGCAAAAAAGGGAGTGTGAAAAATAGTATGGGAAAGGAAGAAATTAGACAGGCTATTATTGACTATGCCTCAAAAGGCGCAAAGACCAAGTTCTATTTCAAAGATATGCTTGAAGGCGTGAAGAAGATTATCCCGACCACTGGTGCATCGGAAGTAAAGAGTGTAGCGTCCGAAATGGTAAGAGAGGGTGTTTTAGAGCTATTCTCGACCGGCAGCTCTACGATGTACGGGTTGAAAGGAAGAGGCATATCTGTTGAAAAATCAGGTGATACAGGCGGTACATAAAACAAGCACGTAAAAAGACGTATTACCGGAAAGTAGTTCAGAAGTGACTGAGAGACGGGTGGGTAGGTAAACTATCCACCCGTATTATTTGGTTTGCATAAATGTTAAACTACTAACATTATGAAAGATCCAAAGGATATTGAGAAGTTCATCTCTGAACAGAAGAAGCTACTCAGAGAGAAACCGGAATGTGCTTCTGCTCTCTATAATTTAGGGGTAGCCTTTATGGATCAGGGTAAGTTCGATGAGGCAATACAGGCATTTGAAGAGTCCATAGAAGCCGGTGGCCGTATGTTCGAGTCTTTTGTCAATCTTGGATATATCTATTACAAAGAGGGGGATCTGGAGAAAGTAGTTAAGGCAAATTTAAGGGCGATAGAAATAGAACCAAGATATGCGAGGGGGTATTCAAATCTGGGCTTTGCCTATCTCCAGATGGGTAAAACCGATGAGGCTATAGTAGCCTTGGAGAAGGCATTGGAATTCAATCCAGAGATTGTTCAGGCCATGTGCAACCTTGGCAATGCTTATCTTCAGAAGGGAGATGTGGAAAAGAGTATCGAGATTAACAAGAAGATGCTTGAGATGGCCCCAGATTTTTCCTTAGGCTACAATAACCTTGCTAATGCCTATTATGTAAAGGGCGAGTTTGAAGAGGCGATTAAAAACTGTGACAAGGCTGTAGAGTTAGGGTTTGAAGTGCACCCTGAGTTTTTGAAGCTCCTGGAACCTCATCGAAAGAAAGACAGCTCCCATGCTGGATGATCTTTTCTCAAAATACGTACTCGAAGCTCAAAAAGCTGACCATCTTTTCAAGACAATTCAGGAAAAATATCCTCTCAGCGTGCAGTGCAGAATGCATTGTTGCGATTGTTGTCATGCTGTTTTTGGTGTCTTTCCCATAGAGGCGGCTTATATCAATTATCATTTCAATCGGTTAGAAAGAAAAATAAGAAGAGATGTTCTGCGAAGGGCAGAAAAGGCAGAGGCTGAGATATTGAAAGCAAAGGATACACTGAAGGTTTTTGATGATAAGCCTCAGATGAAAGTCTACGGATTGGGGAAACAGAGGATAAGATGTCCATTGTTGACAGACAGGGAAGAATGTGTGCTCTATGATAAACGCCCGATTATCTGCCGTATCTATGGAGTGCCTTTTAGCCTGAAAAATGGGGATAAGGAGCAGGCATATGTCTGTGCTGCCTCTGGTTTTCAGGCAAAAGTTACCTATCCAACTGTGAAACTCTACAAGATATATCATGAACTTTGCAAACTTTCAGACGAGCTTTTTAAAAAGACAGGTTCTGCCCATCCAGAGAAGGCTACTCTCATGTTACCCCTCTCGAGGATATTGAGGATGCCCTTTGAAGCTATTGTAAAGGGAGATTTTGAAGAGTAGCATAGAGCTCACTTACATGTTTGTCTAAATTCAATATTATCACCTGAAAATCTCCAGTGCTCCTGTAGTTGTCTATTAAAGGATTTAAGATAGTTTTGAGTTCCTCTTGACTAAAGGACTGAAGTAAACTTGCAAAATCCTCTGCTTGAGCAAGATAATGTTTCAGCTCTCCCTTTGATTTCAAGGCTTCAAAAAAACCTGTGAGAGTAGCTTTGACACAGGTGTCGTCTGCCCATACTACTTCTCCAAGACCATCCACTTTATCAAGACGCATTCTGATAGTCAGATTCAAAAGGTAATAGCATAAGGCAAGGATTGGATTTAACGTGTCCTCATCTGCAAAGCCTATGAATGGTTCATATCGCCTTGCAGTTGTAAGGCGAACATCTATTGTTTTGTCTTCAATTTTTACGACAAAGTCTCCTCCTGCATGATGCCAGGGATGGATCTGACTGAAGTTTTCCAGATCATAATAGAGAGTTAGGATATGGGAAGCCTGTTTATATATTTCAAAACTCTGTTCAGGAGACAGGTATTTATAGTTATTATCAAAATCCCAGAGCTTTAACCGTTGTGTACCCTCATTGTCTTTGGTGATATGGAATTCATGGTATCCCTCGAACCAGTCTTCAAGGAGGAATGCCATAGCATTAAGCTCCCCAAAATAATAGACCCTGGGTAGATAAGGCAGATCAAATTTTGTATGTAACTTCTGGAGGACGCTATATTCTTCCTTCAACCAATGTCTGCCTATATCTGAAGTAGCAACATTTAAACCAAATTTTGTCCTACCTTCTTGAAGGATGGACTCCACACTGGCAGGGTGGTATAAAAGTCCGTGCTTTTCTGTGCGGACGATGATTTCATTGACTTCCTTGAGATGGATTTTCTTCCCGAGTTTTTGGGAGAGTGAAGAAATGAATGGTTTGAATTCATCTTGAGAAAGGAAATCTCTAATAGAATTGAAATATATTTTATAGGAGGTCTTTAGCTCATCGCCTTCTAATGGTAAATCCCACTTGTTTTCATCTGCAGGGATATCACCATAAGGTGAGGAAACGAAATATCGTATGAAGGGCTTGTTCATTCCGTGAGTTTTTCAATGGCCTCTTTTGCTAATTGTGCAACCGTTACCTCTTTTAATTCTCCTTCTCTATAGAGAGAAAGTTGCTGATCATCAGTTTGTAATTTTTTTAACTCATCTATTGCATCTTTAAATCCTAACTTGCCCAAAGCCCAGGCAGCATATCCTCGCAGGGTAGGGTCTGGCTCCGTTAAAAATGAACAGAGAGCACGGAAAGCATATTTGACCAACTCTGGTTTTGTTGTTGCAATCTTTCCTATAGCCCATGTGACTTCCTTCCAGTAATCTTTGTGTCTTAAAAAGGATAGTAAAGCCTGGCTAAATTCTCCAAATACCTCAGGATTTTTACTGATTATCGCTCCCGTGGTCTCCAAGGAACCCCATGCTGATGAAGCGGAATCTGCTGCGCTCCGTAAGAGGCGGTTTAACAGTTTAGTAATAATGTCCGGCCTTTTCTCTGTTATCTTTTTGCTTACATCGCCCAATATTTCAATTATCTTCCAGCGGAGATGTTCATCGGGTGTATAGAGCATACGACCAAGTTCAGAGATTAACCGTGTGTCTTCTTCAGCTAAGAAGAGGAGTTCGTCACGTTTATTTTCTAGTACATACTTCTGCACTATCTCTCTTGAAAATTTCTCTGAACGTAATTTTTTAGCTGGAGAAGGTGGTGGCGTGGACTTTAATTTTTCCTTTACCTTTTCCTCTGCAAATTCCCTGAATTCCGGCTTGAGTTTGACAAAAATCAGTACCCCTCTGATGGTTCTATCTTCAAAAGTTCTTTCAGGAATTACTTTATGAGAGATAGGGTCATAATTTTCAATAATAGCGTCTTCATAGTCTTCTCCTGCTGAAAGTGAAAAGGCTACGTAATCATCATAGTTACAGGCGAAGAGCAGGGCTTCGACAAAAGCTGCCCCTCTGTTATGCCCTGTGGCGTCGTATGCATACACAGCCCCACAGTGCTCGCAAGCACCGAGAGGAAATTCACGGAGCTTTCTTTCTTTCAATTCCTTTGGCTGCTCAACAGCGCAATAGCAGAAAGGGCATCTTAGTTCTGTAAATGAAGTTTTCATTGCTGTGCACACCTATTTTTATTTTAAAGAGGGAGAATTGTCAATGGTAGGATCGTAGAGTTTTTTCACTGTAGTATTGTTCAAGAAGTTTGGTTGAGAAATGCCGAGGAGGAATGTTACCATACGCTAGAAAAATCGAAATTAATCAGGAACAAACTGACATCTGGCATTCTCATGAATTACAGGAATTTTTGATTCCCCGCAAGCTAAATTGTGTTCTTAGGTACTATCTTGGTGCTTTCGTTTCAAAGCAGAAGTGAGTATTTTCCTCACTAACCGGAAAAAATGCAAAGATTCACTCTGCAGTGGCAAAAGAAACAAGAGGTGAACGAGTTGAAAATAATTCTTGTCTATCCCTATTGCCTTGATGACAGGCTCTATGCTGAGGATGTGCGTGTGGTGCCAATAGGGCTCTATTACATCGG
Organism: uncultured Nitrospiraceae bacterium; assembly: GCA_964558725.1. Classification (GTDB taxonomy): domain Bacteria; phylum Nitrospirota; class Thermodesulfovibrionia; order Thermodesulfovibrionales; family SM23-35; genus DASPRG01. The sequence continues at coordinate 9,177 of CAZLFE010000026.1, forward strand.
TGCAATCTTAAAAGAGAACCACTACAATGTCGAAGTATTTAACTGGCACGATATAAATAAGACACCGAACAAGATCGAGGAGACACTCAGAGAGAAGAAGCCTGACGTGATTGGATTTTCCATCCTGCACGCCAACCGGTGGGGGGGCATAGATATTGCTAAAATCGCGAAAAGGATTCTCCCGGAGGTAAAAATCGTTTTTGGTGGAATTGGAACGACCTTCTTGTGGGAGCATCTGCTGGAACACTTTAAGGAAATAGATTTCGCTGTCTTGGGTGAAGGCGAATACAGCTTTCTCAAGCTGATCCAGTGTATAGAGAAGAAAAACTACGAGGGCATCAACGATATTCAGGGTATCGCCTTCAAGAAAGGGGAAAAGGTTGTCAAAACGGGCGATCCTGATGTGATTCAGGATCTGGACAGATTGCCCATGCCGTCAAAATACTTCGATGTCCAGCACCTTGTCTCTTCCCGCGGGTGCCCTGCGAACTGTGCCTTTTGCGGATCCCCCAGGTTTTGGGGGCATAAAGTCAGATTCCACTCACCGGAATACTTTGTAGAGCAACTGGAAAGGCTCTACCGCAAGGGTATTGGTTTCTTCTATGTATCGGATGACACGTTTACCATGAGAAGCGATCGGGTGATAGAGATCTGCAAAAAGATTATCGAAAAGGAGCTCAAGATCACTTGGGTCGCTATATCTCGAGTCAATTACGTGAACGAAGAAATGCTCTACTTGATGAGGAAGGCCGGCTGCATCCAGATCAGTTACGGAGTAGAAAGCGGCTCGGAGAAAATCAGAGGCGTTCTGAATAAGAATATCAAGACAGACGATATCAAAAGAGCTTTTGCTCTGACCACCAAATACGGAATCTTGGCCCGCGCTTATTTCATTTATGGATCACCGGGAGAAAACTGGGAGACCATACAAGAAACAATAGACCTTATCAATGAGATCAAGCCCCTGAGTATTATTTTTTATATCCTGGATATATTTCCCGGTACTGCCCTCTATGCGGACTTTCAACAAAAGACAAAATTAAGTGACGATGTCTGGTTGAAGAGAGTAGAGGACATCATGTACTTTGAGTCAGATCCCCGGTTGTCCAAAGATATGATCCTGGCCTTCGGCCAAAAGCTCAGATCTGATTATTACCGCTGTTTTCCCGAGTTCGCAGACGCGATCCAGCTTGTTGATGAGAAGGACCTTTATGAAAGTCATGCCGATTTTCTCTCAAGACTTGCCATGACCTTGAGCCACGGGGATTATGCGTCAATCGAAGCCATCCCTGAAAAAGAGCAAGTTGCACAACGGTTATACGAAAGATCCCTGTTGTACCATCCCAACCAGAGGGCATATCTGGGATTGGGGATTATCAGGCAGAAGCGGAGAGAATACGAGGATTCTGTGCGGATACTCTCCGAGGGCTTAAATCAATTCCCCGACAACCAGCCATTAGCCATGTGTCTGGGCATAAGCTACATGAACCTTGGCCAATATGACAATGCTCTGACATGCTTTCTCAAGTTTCCGGATTCGCGGGAAACACTGCAGTACACTGCAGCCTGTTATCGAGCGCTGGGGGATTCTGAACAGGAGTCAACCGTGCTGAGAAGGCTGGAAAGGCTAACTGACTCGAATTCCTTGACGCTGTGACTTTTTAAGGTTAAGATATTTAAAGTCATTCCTCTTGCTAATAATTTTTATAGAAAGGAGCTTTTATGCCTATTTACGAGTTTCGGTGTCTCGGCTGTGGACATGTTTTTGAGTTTCTGAAATTAAAGAAAGAAACTGAAGGAGTAGAGATGCAGTGTCCGAAATGCAACTTCTCAGAAGTGGAAAGAGTTTTAAGTACAGTAAATGTAGCTAGGTCATCCAGTGGAAAGACCACGAGCACTGTTAAAAGCTGTGGCGGCGGCACCTGTGCCACGATAGATGTTCCTGGCCATAAGAGATGACTCAGTGCCCCAGGCTCACAATCACAGGAATTGGGGGCGATACAGGCAAGACCGTTGTTAGTGTAGGCCTGAGCCGGGTCTGGTGGGAAAAGGGGTATAAGGTCATCCCCTTTAAAAAGGGTCCCGACTACATAGATATGAGTTGGTTGAGCCTGGGCGCGAACCATCCGTGCTATAATCTCGATCTTTTTTTCATGACTGAGGATCAGGTACTTTTTTCATTTAGTCTAAACACCCAGCAAGCAGACATAGCCATCATTGAGGGAAATCGTGGACTTTATGATGGTATGGATGTGGAAGGGAGCGTGAGCACGTCTGAGGTGGCGAAACTTCTTCACTCTCCTGTTATCCTTATTGTAGACTGTACAAAAGTAACTCGCACGGTTGCTGCTGTCGTGCTTGGTTGTCAGAAGTTTGACCCGGATGTGCCAATCAAAGGCGTGATTCTCAACAGATTAGCCAGTCCCCGCCATGAAAATATTATCCGTAAAAGTATTGAACAGTATTGCCAGCTGCCTGTCGTTGGGGCTATTCCGAGACTTACCAATATTACATTCCCAGGAAGACATCTTGGTTTAGTGCCTCCTCAGGAACATCCTCGGGCTCAAGAGGCAATTGGTAATGCTGCTGAAATAGCCGGGAAGTATTTGGATTTGGATACATTGTGGCAGATCGCTAACCATGCTCCACAATTACATGTTAGTTCCAAAATATATCCTGAGAGGAAACAAAAGAAGGTAACCATTGGCATTATTCGTGACTCGGCTTTCCAATTTTATTATCCGGAAAATATAGAAGCCTTAGAAAGGGAAGGGGCTGAAATTATTGAATTTAGCGCCTTAACAGACGAATTACCACCTTCAATTCATGCCCTTTATATAGGGGGTGGTTTCCCTGAAACTCACGCCGCCGCTCTATCAGCAAATGTGGGATTAAGGCAATCAATTAAACAGGCTGCTGGGGATGGATTGCCTATCTATGCTGAATGTGGTGGTTTGATGTATCTTGGTGAAAAGTTGATCTGGGAAGGAAAAGACTATCCTATGGTAGGTGTTTTTCCTATGGTCATTGGAGTGAGCAAGAAACCACAAGGCCACGGCTACAGCATTATTGAGGTTCATGCCCCTAATCCTTTTTTCAAGCCAGGGCAGATTCTACGCGGCCATGAATTTCATTATTCCCATATCCTCGACTTAACTCATAATGAAGATATCTATTTTGCTTTTAAGATGAAAAGGGGACAGGGGATAAAGAATAACATGGATGGTCTCCGCTATAAAAATGTCCTTGCTACCTACACTCACCTCCATGCTTTTGGTACAAAAGAATGGGTTGAAGGTATTATGAATAGAGCGGTAGCTTATAAAGAACAGAGACGACTGCAGGAAGCATTATGAATTGTCCTCATTTTCTGTAAATTTAGCCCATCTTATAATCCTAAATTTAAGTTGACTTTTGACAATCCTTTTTTATATATATACTTCGTCCATGAGGATCATGGATTTTTCAATATCCCAGGTTGAATGTTGGAAGTGGATAAAGACTCAGAAAGACGATAGCCTGTAGCTGTCTAATCTTTATTAAAAATAGAAAGAAGTTTTATGGTTTAATAAGTTTTTTTTATTTGACCATAGGTATCATTTTATATTAGTGTGTATGACTTCTTTAAACAAATCTTTTTTGTTGCGTTATAAATAAAAGTATGATATTGTATTTTGCCTACGGTTGGGATTTTCCCGAGTAAATTTAAATTCAAGTAAGGAAAGGGAGGTAAAGACAATGCCAATGTGGAACTATAAGGGAAAGGAGTTCGAGCTTGACGAGGATGGCTTTCTTACGGACTGGCAGGTATGGGAAGAAGGAATGGCAGATGAGCTGGCAAAGGGCGATGGTATTACCCTCACTGATGCACACTGGGAGATCATAAGATTTCTCAGAGATTACTTCACGAAGTACAATATAGCGCCGCCTATCAAAATGCTTATTAAGGAGATGACCAAGGCTTTTGGACCTGATAAGGGAAACCAGAAATATCTCTATTCGCTTTTCCCAGCAGGACCTGCAAAGCAGGCATGTAGGTTTGCAGGGCTCCCGAAACCAACAGGCTGCGTATAAGAGCAAAGATCAAGATTCAAAAAGTAAGAGGTAGAAGTTTTCACTTTCTACCCTTACTTTTTTACTTTGACTGGAAAAAACAGTAGAAGGGGTTTACTTAGGAGACTCTGAACAGACTTTAGCGCGCAACACTTTTAAGGGGTATCGATTTTGACCAATTTAAACATATTAAACTTAATGGGTCACCCTTATTGCACATGAAGCTGAAGAATCTATTAAATGAAAAAAGGTCAGCCATTTTAAAAAGGTGGTTCGATCTTATCCTCGAGACGTATCCTCCTGAAACTGCACTGTTTTTTAAAAATAAAAAGGATCAGTTTACAAATCCTGTTGGTTACACTATTTTCCAGGGGGTAGAAAGTCTTTTTGATGAGATTCTCCAGGGAATTGATTCTGAAAAAGTCTCACTATTTCTTGACAATATTATCAGAGTCAGAGCTATTCAGGATTTTACTCCCTCCCAGGCTATTTCTTTTCTTTTTCTCCTGAAAAAAGTCTTGAGAGAAGATCTTGATAGGCAAATTCGAGAAAATGGTATTGCCGAGGAATTGCTTGTTATTGAATCCAGGATCGATAATTTTGCCCTTCTTTCTTTTGATATTTTCATGAAGTGTCGGGAGAAAATTTATGAGCTCAAGGCTATGGAGTTGAGCAACCAGACGTATACGCTTCTCAAAAAGGCAAAGCTAATTGTAGATCTCGAAGAACAAGAAACTGATCCCATAGATGGATCTATCGGTAATCTAAATGAAACGAGGTGAGAAGACATGAGTTTTGGATTGTCTTTCTGGCTTTCTCTGTTGGCGGTTGCAGGGCTTGGTTTGATTGCTTACATTGGTGTTGGGGCAGCACACCTCAATAACCTATTTGGAGTTATCATCCCCTATGCTGCTTTTGCAACCTTTATTATCGGTATTATTTACCGCGTTTTACAGTGGGCAGCAAGACCAGTCCCGTTCCGTATTCCCACAACCGCTGGTCAAGAAAAATCATTACCGTGGATTAAGCAAAATAAGATTGATAACCCCTCAAGCACTCTCGGTGTTATTGTGAGGATGGCATTCGAGGTATTCCTCTTCCGTTCTCTTTTCAGAAATACAAGGACCGAGTTAAGAGGCGGACCAAAGCTGTCTTATGCGTCTGCTAAATGGCTATGGATGGCTGGGCTGGCATTTCACTGGACTTTTCTCATCATTCTGGTAAGACATCTCAGGTTTTTTTTGGAGCCCGTGCCGTTTCCTATCAAAATTCTCGAGTCATTAGATTCCTTTTTCCAGGTAGGTGCGCCACTCCTTTATCTCACAGATGTAATCTTTCTCCTTGCTGTGACTTATCTGTTGCTCAGAAGACTTTTTATCCCGACGTTGCGTTATATTTCGCTCCCGGCTGATTACTTTCCTCTCTTCCTCATCATTGGTATTGGAGCCACAGGTGTGCTCACGCGTTATTTTTTTAAGGTGAGTGTGATAGGAGTCAAGGAACTAACCATGGGGTTAGTTACTTTGAACCCCAAAATACCAGAAGGGATAGGCGTTATTTTCTATATCCATCTGTTCCTTGTGAGCATACTTTTTGCCTATTTTCCATTCAGTAAGCTCACCCACATGGCAGGGGTTTTTCTCAGTCCTACAAGGAACCTTGCGAATAATAATCGTGCAAAACAGCATGTCAACCCGTGGAATTACCCTGTTAAAGTTCATACCTATGATGAATACGAAGATGATTATAGAGAATTCATGAAAGATGCTGGAATTCCAGTAGAAAAGGAGTAAACTATGGCAATTAAGAAACCTGAAGAACTTTCTCAGATTGATTATAAGCCGCCAAAAACATCGTGGATGGATACCCCGGCTGAGTTAAAAAAGGGTATATTCTGCTGGGGTGCAAAGGAAAAAAGCCTTAAAACCGTTGATCTTCCGAATGTGAGGGCATGGTCAGTAGCTGATGAAGACTGGAAACTGCCTGAAAACTGGAAAGAGATATTCCTTGAAGGGTTAAAAGAGAGGCTGAGCAAGTACCGTTCGTTCCAGCTCTTCTTGGATATCTGTGTGAGGTGCGGTGCCTGTGCTGACAAGTGCCACTTCTTTATTGGCGGCGGAGACCCTAAGAATATGCCTGTTCTGAGGGCAGAGCTTCTCAGGTCAATATACAGGAAATACTTTACTACACCCGGAAAGATGTTAGGCAGTATTGCGGGTGCGCGGGAACTCGACCTGAACGTGCTTAAAGAGCTATGGTACTATGCATACCAATGCACCGAATGCCGCCGATGCTCACTCTTCTGTCCTTATGGTATTGATACTGCTGAAGTCACTATACTGGTTCGGGAACTTATCAATCTCCTTGGTCTGAACATCGAGTGGATTGCCGGACCTGTGGCGAATTGTTGGAAGACGGGAAATCACATGGGCCTCCTTCCCCATACAATCATAGATACGGTCGATTCATTTAAAGAAGAGATAGAGAACCTAACGGGTGTTAAAGTAGATTATTCCTATAACAGAAAAGGAGCCGAGGTCCTCTTTGTGAATCCTTCTGGTGAATACTTCGATGAACGTGGCACTTATGTCTTCATGGGATACATGATGTTATTCCACGAGATCGGCCTTGACTATACACTAAGCACTTATTGCTCCGAGGGGGGAAACTTCGGGTTTTTTACCTCGAATGAGATGGCGAAAAGACTTCATTCAAAGATATATGCCGAGGCAAAGAGGTTGAAGGTAAAATGGATCATTGGAGGGGAATGTGGACATATGTGGAGGGTGTGGCATCAGTACCACAATACATGGTTTGGGCCTGTAGACTTTCTTGAGGAGCCTGTCTCGCCTATAACAGGTACTAAATTTGAGAATGCAAAATCAAACAAGATAGTCCATATCTGTGAATTTACTTCTGATCTTATAAGAAATGGAAAACTAAACCTTGATCCAAGAAGGAATGATAACTATGTTGTGACCTTTCACGACTCATGTAACGTCGCGAGGGGCATGGGAATGTTTGAGGAGCCACGGTACATCATCAACAGTGTATGTAATAATTTCTATGAGATGCCGCCAAACACCATCAGGGAGCAGACCTTCTGCTGCGGAAGCGGATCAGGCTTGAATGCGTCAGAGAATATGGAATTGAGGTTAAGGGGTGGTCTCCCAAGGGCAAATGCCGTTAGATATGTTCATGATAAATACGGGGTGAACAGACTTGCCAATATCTGTCAGATCGACAGAGCAGCCCTTCAGCCCCTTATGGATTACTGGGTTCCTGGTGTAATTGTCTCAGGCGTTCACGAACTGGTTGGGAATGCATTAGTAATGAAGGGTGCAAAGGAGAGGACGACTGATATGCGCGGCGAACCCCTTCCCGGAAAGGAGGCTCAAGAATAATGTATGACGGATTGAAGATCATAATCGGGCTTATCATTTTCGTAGGCATAGTAACTTTCCCCTTTCTTTATGATATGGGGAAGGCGGCTGTACCTCCGCCGAAGCCAAATATCGATACACCCGAAATCCAGAAAATGGCAGAGAAAAAGTGCGTTGAGGCAAAGTCTTTTATGAGAGCTGAACATATGGTAATGTTGAATGACTGGAGAGATTCGGTTGTACGCGAAGGCGACCGGATTTTTACTGCAAGTGATGGGAAAGAATATGTGATGAGTTTGCAGAATACGTGCATGAAGTGTCATTCTAACAAGAAAAAGTTCTGTGATGAATGCCACAATTACGCAGCAGTAAAACCTTACTGCTGGGATTGCCATATCCAGCCGAGGGAGGATGCGACATGAGTATTAGCAGAAGAGAATTTTTAAAGATAGCTGGTGCCTCTACCATACTGGGACTCGGAGGTATTTCGGTTAGCACCTTACTCAAGAAGAATTGGCTGGAGGCATCTCAGGTCATGCCGGATCCGAGATCTCTGGTTGCGAAAAGATGGGCTATGGTGGTTGATATGAGCAAGTTCAAAACTGAGAATGACTATAGAAGATGCATCGAAGCATGCCATCGTGTCCATAATGTTCCTGATATTGGCAAGCCAAAAGAGGAAATCAAATGGATATGGAAAGAGACGTATGAGCATGCATTTCCTGGCCAGGAAGATGAATTCCTCTCACCGGAAATAAAACACTTGCCCTTTCTTGTGCTGTGCAACCACTGTAATAATCCTCCCTGTGTGAGAGTTTGTCCCACAAAAGCCACTTTTAAGAGAGAGAGTGACGGGATTGTCATGATGGATATGCATCGTTGTATTGGGTGCAGATTCTGCATGGCCGCATGTCCTTATGGAGCACGAAGTTTTAATTACAGAGACCCGAGACCATTTATTGATAAGGACAAGGAAAATCTCGAGTTTCCGACAAGAATGAAGGGTGTAGTTGAAAAATGTACCTTCTGCTATGAAAGGCTTGCCATAGGGCTTAAGCCAGCGTGTGTGGAAGAGTCCAGGGGCGGGTTGATTTTTGGTGATCTGGAAGACCCCAATTCTGAGGTCAGAAAGGTTCTTAGTACCCGGTACAGTTTTCGACGCAGGCCCGAGCTTGGGACACAGCCCGGTGTTTATTACGTATTAGGATAAGAGGAGGTAATACATATGCTTGAAACTGCGCTAAAGGGAAGTCGAAGATACTGGACATGGATATTCTTTTTGCTTGCCGTTATCGGAACCGGATTTATTGCGTACCTTTACCAATTTAGGATTGGCCTGGGAGTAACAGGCATGAGCAGGGATGTTTCGTGGGGTTTATACATAGGTCAGTTTACCTTCCTCGTTGGTGTTGCAGCATCTGGAGTTATGGTGGTTTTGCCGTACTACCTCCATAACTATAAGGCATTTGGCAGGATCACTGTTTTGGGTGAATTTTTAGCCATTGCCTCTGTTATCATGTGCATGTTGTTTATTTTTGTTGACATGGGTCAACCCCTCCGTGTCCTCAATGTAATACTCCACCCAACCCCGAACTCTGTTATGTTTTTTGATATGCTTGTTTTGAGTGTTTACCTCTTTCTCAACTTGTTAGTCGGTTGGACTGTATTAGGTGCAGAACGTAAATCAGTGGCACCGCCAAAATGGGTAAAACCTTTTATAATCTTATCCATTGCGTGGGCTCCTTCTATTCATACCGTAACAGCCTTCCTGTACGCAGGTCTTCCCGGAAGACATTTCTGGCTTTCGGCCATTATGGCGGCCCGTTTCTTGGCCTCGGCGTTTGCCGGTGGTCCGGCACTTCTCATTATGCTGGCATTAATTGTCAGAAAGTACACCAAGTTTGATGCTGGGAAAGAGGCGATTCAGGCGTTGGGCAAAATTGTGACTTACTTCATGCTTACGAACGTATTTTTTCTCGGCCTTGAATTCTTTACGGCATTTTACAGCAAGATACCCGGGCATATGCACCCCTTCATGTATCTTTACGCTGGTATAGAAGGGCATGGAAAGCTTGTTCCTGTGATGTGGTTGTCTACCATCCTTGCGGTAGTAGCTCTTTTCTTATTGATTTTCCCACAATTTAGAAGGAATGAGCGTGTATTAGCAGTTGCTTCCATAGCAACATTTTTTTCTTTATGGATCGACAAGGGATTTGGTTTGATTGTGGGCGGATTTGTGCCCAACCCCTTTGAAAGAATAACTGAGTACTGGCCTACATTGCCTGAGACGCTTATTACCCTTGCAGTTTGGGCAACAGGTTTTTTGGTACTCACGATCCTTTATAAAATCGCTGTCTCGGTAAAAGAAGAGGTAGGCGTAGAAGAACACCACCATTAGAATGAGAGATGTTGCTATATTCGAGGGGCTTATTCCAGGCTGGAATAAGCCCCTTTCTTTTACAGTCTCATTGGTAATTAAAGTGTATCGAGTGTGGGCATAACCTTTCTCACCTTGACATAAAGTATTCTCTCCGCTAAATTAGCACGGGAGGGTTTCTGGAAGATTTCGTCTCAAGATACGGCTATATAGCCATTTTCATACTCACCTTTTTTGAAGGAGAGAGCGTACTCATTGCGGCAGGGTTTCTTGCTTATAATAAGCACCTTGATGTAAATGCTGTTGTGCTTATTTCAGCCATGGCCTCATACGTAGGGCATGGTACATTCTTTCTTATCGCCCTCCACAGGAGAGAGGCTTTCCTTAAATATACCCAGAAAATAGTAAAAGTTAACCTATCGAGGCTTGAATCCTTAATGGAAAAATATGGAGCTGCATCGATATTCATAAGTCAGTGGCTTTATGGTTTCAGGCTGCTGAGTGCAGCAGTCCTCGGTCTTTCGCGCATGGGAAAGAGAAAATACTTTACCTTCCTGCTTATGAGCTGCCTCATCTGGGCAACCATCTGCACGTATGGAGGCTATTTCTTTGGGGCAACACTGAAAAATATCCTGGGCAACGTTAAAGAATATGAATTGCCTGTAGCATTGGGTTTTCTGGTCATTGGTTTCATCATCTGGTTCGTAAGGGATGTAAGGAAGAAAAGAAACGGATCAAATAGTAAAAGTTGAGTGAGAAAATGCTGTTCAGGGTTTCTGTATATAAATCTCCCAGTAGTCCTTATCTTCAACCCATACAGATTCTAACTTATATCCGTGTTTTTCACAGTATCGAGGGATAGAGTCCTCAACAGTTGTCCGCAGGTCGCAGAGTACTTTTAATAGTGCTCCTCTATGTAATTTTTCCATTGTCTTTTTTACTAAAATAAGGGGATAAGGACAAACCGTTCCGAGAACATCGAGTATTTCTGTTGGTGTCTTTGACTTTAAATCTGCCATACAAAGCCTCTTTTCATTTTAACCTATACAAAAGGCTAAAAGATATTGAGAACATTAGAGGATGATCATCTGTCTCGATTGCTTTTGTATTTCAGTAAGGACTTATTTTTGTTCTTAGACATTTTATTTTATCATTATAATTTTTGCAAGGAGAACCTTGAAGAGAAAAAGGGGGAGTGATTTGGTTGACTTATAGATATGCATAACATATAAA
>CAZLFE010000026.1:20232-23271 GCA_964558725.1 uncultured Nitrospiraceae bacterium
ACATATAAAATATCTTTAAATGTCTTTAAGAAATTATTTCCTTGGCCTTTCCCTGAATAAAAAACTGATCGGGATGATGATTTTCCTGAGCCTTGTCCTCATCTCGGTGTTGCTCTTCCTTTACTCACAATCTGAAAAGGCATTGCTCAAAGAACTGGAAAGTCAGACCGCAGAGCTTTCAAAGGCAATACAGGTTGGCGTGGAAGAGGTTACGAGCACGGGATCAACAGACCAGAGGAGGCTTTACAATTACCTACGAGAGCTCAATTCAAAAGGTGTGAAAGAGATTTCTATTATCAGTAATACCGATGAGATTATAGCAAGTACTGATCCTATGAGGGTTGGAGAGCAGGTCAGCCAAAAGAAAAAAGAACGTATCATAAAGGCAGAACTCGGCGAGCCTGTTTCTGAAGAGGGAAAGGTCTATAATGTTATTGTGCCTGTAGTTGCCGGCAATGAACATTACGGCTATATCCACCTGCAGATAAATGCCGAAGATTTTTCTGAGCTTCTCAAAATCCATGCAATAAAGAGGATAGGTGCAGCCTCTTTGGTTTTTGTTCTTGGAATAGTCATAGCAGTGTTTCTTTCATTGATGTATACAAGACCCATACATAATATCGTGAATGCTGCAGGAAGGGTTGCAGCAGGCGATTTGACACCAGACCTTTCTACAGAAAGGAGAGACGAGATAGGAGAACTGACGCAGAGTTTTAACTTCATGGTTCAGAAACTGAGAGAAAAGCGAGCCCTTGAGGAGAAACTCCGCGAGGTTGAACACCTTTCAGGGATAGGACAGTTTGCGAGGGACATTGCCCACGAGATAAGGAATCCCCTGAATTTTATAAGCCTTTCGATAGATCACCTCAGGGAAAAATATGTACCTTTGGGAAACAACAAAAAAGAGAAATTTGAGTCCCTTATTATAAGTATCAAGCAGGAAATACAGCGGCTGAACAAACTCGTAGGAGATTTCTTGGATTATGGAAGGCCAATAAAGCTGAGCTTCCGGGAGGTTGATTTGGTTGGTCTTATCGAGGAGGTAATGGCACTGGTATTGGCAAAAGCAGAAAAGGACAGTATTGAGATAGACAGGCAATATGAGGTGTTGCCTAAGCTCTCCTTAGACCCTGAACTGATAAAGACATGTATCTTTAATATTATCCTCAATGCATTCCAGGCGATGCCTGATGGCGGGAGACTTACAGTGAGCACAAAGGCCTCTGACAGCAAGGTCTCTATTGTTATTGAGGATACGGGTATCGGCGTTTCCAGGGAAAATCTATCAAAGGTTTTTGACCCGTTTTTCTCGACCAAGGAGACGGGTCTTGGTCTCGGGCTTGCCATGACAAGGAGAGTTGTCGAGGAACACGGCGGAAAGGTGGATTTCCAGAGTAGAGAAGGAAAGGGAAGCACAATCATAATGTCCTTTCCTGTTCGGTAGAGAGAAAGGAAATATAAGGGGTAAAATGGCTGTTGTGCTTGTAGTAGATGACGAACCCCTGCAAAGGGAGATCCTTAAGACAATACTGGATGACGAAGGATATGAGACCCATACTGCCTCGTCAGGGGAGGAAGGGCTGAGGACTGTGAAGAGGCTTAATCCTGATGTAGTTCTGACTGACCTCAAGATGGAAGACATGGAAGGAATAGAATTTATTGAAGCTATTCCAAAGGAGCCTTTTGAGCCGTCAATGATTATTATGACAGCATACGGGACAATATCCTCTGCTGTGGAAGCAATGAAGAAAGGCGCCTTTGATTATCTGACAAAACCTCTCAATAAAGATTCACTGCTTCTGACTGTCAAAAGGGCTGCTGAAAGGGCCTCTCTCCTGAAAGAGAATCTGCAGCTTCATAAAGCACTTTACAGTAAATTTGCCATGGAAGGGATCATTGGAAGCTCCAGAAAGATGAGAGAAGCGATAGAGATAATGAAAAAAGTATCTTCGACACCGGCAACTGTTCTCATCATTGGTGAGAGCGGCACAGGTAAGGAACTTGTGGCAAGGGCCATCCACTATAACAGCCCGAGACGCTCAAAGCCCTTTACTGCTGTGAACTGCGCTGCAATCCCTGAAAACCTCATAGAGAGCGAGCTTTTTGGTTATGAGCCAGGTGCTTTCACAGGTGCGACATCGAGGAGTATAGGACTTTTCGAGTCCACGAATGGTGGAACAATATTCCTTGACGAGGTTGGGGACCTCCCAGCAGTGATGCAATCGAAAATCCTCAGGGTGCTTCAGGGTAGGGACGTAAGGAGGATCGGGGGCCGTGAAAGCATAAAGGTTGATGTACGAGTAATCTCGGCAACAAACAGGGACCTTGAGAAGGAAATTATCAAGAAGAACTTTCGAGAAGACCTCTATTACAGGTTGAGGGTTATATCCATCGAGCTTCCACCATTGCGTGAGAGAAAAGGAGATATCCCTGAACTCGTGAACTTCTTCATGAGAAAATACAACCAGGAATTTGGCAAACGAATAAAAGGAATTGAGGAAAATGCAATGAAGGCACTTGTCGAATATCACTGGCCAGGGAATATAAGACAACTTGAATCTGCCATAGAGAGAGCCCTCCTCATGAGTGAATCTCCTTATATATGCCTGAAGGATATTAAGAGTGAATTACGATCGTCGCATGGTGGTGATATCCTTGACCTCGATCTGCCTGAAGAAGGGATAAATTTTGAGGAGCTTGAAAAAGAACTCCTGAAAAAGGCTATGGTTAAGTCACATGGTGTTGCAACAAAGGCAGCAAGACTTCTCGGTATGAGTTATAAGACATTCTGTTACAGGTGGGAAAAGTTCAACCTCACTTCCCCAAAAGAGGATACCCCTTCCTAAAAGGGCAAAGGATTTTTTTGTTCGTGCTTATTTATAGCCAATTTAGTCCTGGCATGATCATTGCTTTCCTCTTCCTTTCTGAATGAAAGGAGGTGATACAAGTGAAGAAAGTAATAGCTATTTTCGTAGCAGTACTCTTTGTATTTTCCATAACCTCTCTCTCCCTTGCAGTAGAGGAGAAGAAAGCAGCTCC
>CAZLFE010000027.1:0-9433 GCA_964558725.1 uncultured Nitrospiraceae bacterium
ATTTTTAAATGAGGCAACGATTCGCTTTCATTTGGATTTTTGATGATGCAATTCGTCTTCTTTACTTACTCAAACATAAATTCATATAATATTCACTCGAAATCTGAAAGATAAATCTTTGTTTTATTTGTCATTCCCGCTTGTCGGGAATTTTTTCGACTTGTTTGTAATCAAAAGAAAGATTCTGGACTTCGACGTGAGCTCAGTCGAACGACAAGCCAGAATGACAGAAATAAGGAGACCTGTAGCAAGATTACAGTGAATAACAAGTTTAAAAATAACCTCTTCAAATTATCAGGAGAATAATTGTGAAAATAGTCGTTTGCATCAAGCAGGTTCCGGATACTGCTGAAGTAAGAATCAATCCTGAAACGGGGACTCTTATAAGAGAAGGAGTTCCGAGTATCATCAATCCTTATGACATGCATGCCATTGAGGCAGGACTTCAGATAAGAGAAAAAGTTGGAGGGAACATTACCGTTATAACCATGGGACCTCCACAGGCTGAAGTTGCCCTACGGGATGCAATATCCATGGGTGCTGATGAGGCTGTGCTCCTGACAGACAAGGCTTTTGCAGGCTCTGATACATGGGCAACATCATATACTCTATCAAAGGTCATTGAAAAACTCGGTGCTGAGATTATTATCTGCGGGAAACAGGCGATAGATGGAGATACTGCACAGGTAGGGCCTGAGATAGCAGAGTTTCTTACTATTCCCCATATCTCATATGTAAGAAAAATAGAAGATATCACCCAGAACTCCATAATAGTACAGAGACTCATGGATGAAGGATATGACATTGTAGAATCGTTACTTCCTGTTCTTCTGACTGTTGTAAAGGAGCTAAATGTTCCGAGGCTGCCATCACTGAAAGGAAAGATGGCTGCGAAAAAAGCTGAGATTAAAAAATGGGGGTCATCTGATATCCAGGCAGAAGAGAAGAATCTCGGTCTTAAAGGGTCACCAACTCAGGTCAAGAATATTTTTGCACCTGAGGCAAGATCTGACAGAAAGATTTTTCAGGGGACGCCTGAAGAACAGGTTGATGCATTGATTAATGAACTCAGGGGGCTCAAATGCCTATAATTGTCAATAGAGAAAAATGCACAGGTTGTGAAGAATGTCTGGCTACATGTCCCTTTGATGCAATCGAAATAAGAGAGGGCAAGGCATTTATTAACGAATACTGCCAGATTTGCATGGCCTGCTTGAATGCCTGTCCTGAAGGGGCTATAGTAGAAATTGAAGACACACTCGTCACGCGTCACCCATCACTTGTCACAGATTTTAAGGGAATATGGGTCTTTGCAGAACAGAGAGATGGAAAGATTGCATCCGTATCCTACGAACTTCTCGGCACAGGGAGAAAGCTCGCTGATGAGATAAATGTAGACCTCTCAGCAGTTCTCTTCGGTGCTTCTGAAGATGCAGCAGAAGAACTCATACGATGGGGTGCTGATAAGGTTTATTACTGCGATAATCCAATCTTCAAGAAATTTAATGACGAACCCTACGCGCAACTCCTCTCTTCTCTCATAAATACCTACAAACCTGAGATCGTCCTGGCGGGTGCAACGCCGATAGGCCGATCTTTCGTACCAAGGGTTGCAGCGAGGTTGGGTACTGGTTTAACAGCAGACTGTACATCTCTTTCCATAGATAAGGAGACACGGAACCTCTTGCAGGTGCGTCCTGCCTTTGGCGGAAATATCATGGCTACAATTCTCTGCCCTCATCACAGACCCCAGATGGCTACTGTAAGACCGAGAGTGATGAAAAAGGGAGAATATAAAGAAGATAAAAAAGGAGAGATCATACATATCAAGGCAGATAGTATATCCTCCCGAACAAGAGTCATCGATACGGTAAAGGAAGTCTCTGACATAGCTGTTAATCTCCAGGAGGCAGAAGTAATTGTATCCGGGGGTAGGGGGCTTGGAAATACAAAAGGTTTTGAGCTTCTCAAAGAGCTGGCAGAATTGCTCGGTGGTGCTCTTGGTGCTTCAAGAGCTGCTGTGGATGAGGGCTGGATTTCCTATAGTCACCAAGTTGGTCAGACAGGAAAGACGGTATGCCCTAAAATTTATATTGCCTGTGGTATTTCAGGTGCTGTTCAGCATCTTGTCGGTATGCAGTCGTCAGACATAATCATTGCTATAAACAAGAATCATGATGCACCAATTTTCAACGTCGCAACCTATGGAATCGTTGGAGATTTGTATGAGATCATTCCATTGCTTATCAAGAAGATAAAGGAGGCCAAAAGGTCATGAGTTTGATAATTAAAGTATTAATCTGTTTACTGTTTACTGTTCACTGTTCACTATGAAAAAAGTTGCTTTTGTCTTTCCTGGTCAGGGTTCCCAGTATGTGGGAATGGGAAAAGAAATCTATGAGAATTTTGACGAGGCACGAGAGACATTTAGAGAGGCTTCGGAAGAACTCGGTTATGATATCGCGAAGCTCTGCTTTGAAGGACCCGAAAAAGAACTCAATAAGACTTTCAAAACTCAACCCGCTATCCTTACAGTAAGCATTGCAATCAACAGGGTTTTGTTATCAAAAGGGGTAAAGCCTTCAGTTGTTGCAGGTCATAGCCTCGGAGAATATTCTGCTCTTGTGGCAGCAGAGGTCTTGTCTTTGAGAGAAGCTGTGAAAATAACTGAGAAGAGGGGTCAATTCATGCAGGAGGCCGTTCCTGAAGGGAAAGGTCTCATGGCTGCAATCCTTGGTCTGGAAAGAAATAAGATTGATGAAATATGCCTGTCCTTACAATCGGGTTATGCATCACCTGCCAATTACAACTCACCTGGTCAGATAGTGATTGCAGGTGAAAAAGAAGCAGTTGAAGAGGCAATGAGATTCGCCAAAGAGAAAGGTGCCAAAAAGGTAGTGCCCCTCTCAGTGAGTGTTCCATCTCATTGCACATTAATGGCTGATGCCTCCAGAAGGCTTGCCGAATTGCTTGATGGAATAGATTTTAAATTTCCTCTGATATCAATAGTGAATAATGCAGACGCTATGTTTCTGACTGCCAAAGAAAGTATCAAGAATTCTCTTATCCGTCAACTCAACAACCCGCTTTTATGGGAGGATTCAATAAGAGTTATCGCGGATTCCGGAATAGATACATTCATAGAGGTTGGTCCTGGAAAAGTCCTTTCAGGTCTTATCAAAAGAATAGAACCCTCAGTAAAAATATTCAATGTTGAGGATGAGAAGAGTCTAAATAATACTTTATCTTCTTTAATGAAAGAACCATAAACTTATGCAAGGAGGCATCTATGAATTTGCTTACAAAAACTATCCTTTTCATTGCAATGATTTCATGTTTTGGGTGTGCTGTTGTGGTTGAAGAAAAAGCTCCCGAAACCAGTGGCAAAGTAGCTATTTGTCATAAAGGTAAAACCATCTATGTTGATGAGGCAGCAGTGAAAGCCCATTTGGGGCATGGCGATTACATGGGGACTTGTGAATAAGAGTAATTCGTACGAGGGTTTACAAAGGGAGATTTCACATTAGTCCGCGCTTTCAAAAGTTTCTGACCCCGCTAATTACGAAATAAAAGTCACATTCTCACTTTCATCCTGACCTTGAGATTTTCAAAACTTTTCCTTTCACACAACGTTTCAAATGGCAATCAATAATAAGTTTCATAAGTTTCATAAGTTTCATTTTTCCTTGACAAATGAAACATCTTGTTTTATATATACTTAAGAGGAAAATTGGCATTTAAAATGAGCCGTTTGTTTATGCATGCTTAAGTGGAAACCTGAAAAAGTAAAAGAAGGAGAACAAACATGAAAAAGATGAATATTTGTAAAATTGCTTTGATGCTTCTTATCCTGATATTGCTGTCCATTCAATCCGCAGAGGCGGTTGATAACCTATGGCAATCCCGCCCTATTCAGTTGGGAGCATCCGGTGGAAATATCAATGATAGCAGCAGATTATATTGCTGTGGTGGGACATTAGGATCTCTGGTTCAAGATGCTAGCAGCCAATATATTCTGAGCAATAATCATGTACTGGCGAAAACTAATAAAGGCATAATAGGTGAAGATATCATCCAGCCCGGACTCATTGACCAGAATACAGTTTGCTCCAAGGACTATACCGATGCGGTAGCTGACCTCTCTAAGTTTGTGAATATCTCATTTACGAAAGGTACTACAAATAGAGTTGATGCTGCTATTGCCGAGAGCCGAATTGGTGCAGTAGACACATCGGGCTCTATCCTTGACATAGGACAAGTGAGCAGTTCTACAGTTTCACCTATACTTAATATGCCGGTCAAAAAAAGCGGACGCACAACTGGTCTCACACTTGGAACAGTCACTGCTGTTAACGTCACAGTGAAGGTTGCTTATAACAAGGCATGCGGAACGGGTTCGCAGACTGCAATATTTACTAATCAAATTATGATTGGTCCCGCAGGATTCAGTGCAGGTGGAGATTCAGGTTCATTGATTGTTGAGGATTGTTCAAGTTATCCGAGGGCAGTAGGTCTCCTGTTTGCCGGAAGCAACTCCGTAACCGTTGCTAACCCTATCAGTGATGTTTTATCATCGTTAGGCGTCAGTATGGTAGGAACACCTACTTATTGTTTATCATCGGTAACTTCACTAAGAAAAGGTAGATTTGCAATGACAGCAAAATCACCACAATTACCTCCTCAGGCAAACCAGAGGGCTATAGAAGCTGCAAGCAGGGTAAAAGAGCGCAACGAGGAAGCGATTCTCAGTATTGAAGATGCTGTCGGAACTGGAATCGGGCTTTCTGAAACAGTACCCGGTCAGGTTGTTATGGAGGTATACGTTAAAAGACCAGTGCATGAAATGAGACGTGTGATTCCTGAAGTGTTAGAAGACATACCAGTAAAGATAATCGAGACCGGGGAGATTATTGCATACTGACAGAGCCGGAACCGCTATAAACCGTCATTCTGAGCGGAGCGAAGAATCTCTAAAAATGAGACCCTTCACGAAGCCTGTCCTGAGCGAGATTCTTCAGTCCCCTTCAGAATGACAAGAGCGAAGGGTTCAGGGTGACAGTTCATGAGCCTTTGTTGATACCCTTACGTAATTTGGATTTAACCCCTGAGCCCATTTGATTACCAGCTTCCACCACCTCCTCCTCCAAATCCACCTCCGGAAGAACCGCCGCCTCCACTACTACCGCTAACACCACTCCCCCTCGGTGATGAGAACATCGCAGATGAAAGGTTTGATGTCAAGGAACCAATGGAATGGGAAAAACTGTAAGGGCTGAAAGTCCTGAATCCCCCTGAAGAAACATACCATTGAGGCGGTTCCTGGAATATCCCCTCGAATGCCTTTGCCCAGCTATCTGCAACATCGAGGGCAATGGCGTATGGTAAAAACTTGGAGAAGAGATTTCTATCTCCCATTCTTTCGAGTCTGTCTTTTTCAGCACGACTGAGGAATTCCTGAAAACCCAAAACATCCATATATGCAGAGGCACCAGTTTTTGTCTTTGCGGGCATTACCCTGCCGAAGGCAAACAAAGGCAGACCTGCCAACACCCACGAAATCATTGTTTTTATCTCTAGAGAAGAGGCGAGGAATGCAGTTAAGGCACTACCAAAGACGATTATGAGAATCCCTGCGGTCATGTACAGGTTTCTTACCTTCTCAGGACTTCTCAGAAAATACTTTTTCCCCACAAGCTCCCCATAAAGGGTATCTTTTAATGTTGGTAAGTTCTTATAGAATTTATTCTTCATGTCAGAGACGAATATGCCTGAAGGGCTATCTGAAAACAGGTTTTCCATGAGTTCTCTCTCAAAAGGATTCAGGTTCTCATCAGGCTCTTTAACCTTTGAGAGAAAATAATCGGTAGAGGTAAATACAAAACCTTCTTTTTTTGTTTCCTCTATTTTTATATATCCCTTTACCGCAAGACCAACAATCGTTGAAGTGATATCTCTTGAATCAAGTTTTTCGTCAATGAGGGTTCCCACCTCTGCAGGTATGAGGGTTTTGTTGTTATACTTGGGAGGTTCATACATAACGGTAACAGCCTCTCTTACCCTCGGGTCTCTGCCCCTCCTATACCATAGATTCAGCATAAAGAAAAATGATAAAAGAGGGAGTAAAAAGATCCAGTTCTCCTTCAAATCCATTGCCCAAAGAAATCTCTTCCACGCAGACGGAGGAGACACAAGTCCCTTATCCCATCCAAATGCTATGGTAAGTCCTTCACCTGTATTGAGGTTTTTCTTTGCAACAAATTCGGCGCTGTTATGGGATACCTCGAATGAACAGTCAGACCTTCTTGAACCATATACCCCTGTATAACAGGCTGCCCAGAGGTTTTTGCTTTTATTCTTTACCGCTAAAGTTACATCTGCTGATGCTTCTTTTATAGTGGCCTTCCAGTAATTGCCTGTGACGTTCCAGTAAATCTCATCATGGTTATCAAAAAAGAGTATGGCATTTTCCATCTTATACGTTATCACATAGGTCTGATTCCCCGAGACATATGTGTTCGCATCACCAATCCTTATGTTAATGACATTGCCTGTCCTCCTGACCCTGTATTTCCAGCCCTTACCGGATTTATCTGTTACAGACAAAACATCTAACGGCGTCTTTATCGTCTTTCCGAGATCATCTGTATATTTAAAAGGAATATCTCTGTAAATACCATGCCTTGACCTGCGGAACTCTACATCAATTGTTTCTTTAACAGTAAAGGATGAATCTTCACTGATGGCTATAGAAGAGTGAAACTTATTTATGGTGAAGTCCTGTGTTCCAGTAAAAGGAGGCTTATTAAGTACCTCTTCAACTGACTGATACCCCTGTTCTTTGAGTACATGATCTATGTTTTGATTTCTTGATGCAAAAGCAAGAGAAGAAAACACAGTCAGTGCGAGGAATAAAATGAAGGCTGAACTGGCAAGTCTCCCTTTCATTTCCTGTTTACGAAAAACTCACCTTCACCGGTTTTCTCTCGACCTCAGGGGCTTCGAGCTCGAAAAATTCCTCCTGTTTAAAAGCGAACGATGTCGCAATGATATTTGATGGGAATGACTCGATAAGGATATTGTAATCACGGACAACAGCATTATAATACCTTCTTGCATATTCTATATTGTCTTCCAACTCTTTCAACTGTGTCTGAAGCTGCAGGAAATTAGTATTAGCCTTCAGATCAGGATATGCCTCAGCGACAGCGAAGAGGCTTTTCAGTGTATCCGTCAACATATTCTCAGCCTTTGCCTTATCAGCCGGAGAGGAAGCCCGCATTGCCATAGATCTTGCCTCTGTCACCTTTTCAAAGAGAGACCGCTCATGTGAGGCATACCCTTTAACGGTCTCAACGAGATTTGGTACCAGGTCATATCTCTTTTTAAGCTGGACATCGATATCTGACCATGAGGACTTTACCGTATTCCTGAGACGAATGAGTTTGTTATATATTGCTATGACGGCAGATATAATACCCACAAGGATTCCCAGGATAACTAATAGTGCTAACATTTTTACCTCCTGTTTAAACAACTGATACAGGATGCATGATCCAATGCATCATGCATCGAAAAAAATCTTAACAGATTTATTAAAAATATGCATTACTTTTGTATTCACTTTTTTTCTTTTAGTAATATCCCTCGCCCCTCCGCCTAAGGCGAATTAAAAACGAGGGGGATTTCAAGAATACACGCTTTTATGAAGAAGAATAGTTGACTCAGTAGAGTCCAAAATAAGAGATGCTTCACGGAGTTTACCCTGAGCCAAAACGAGACCTTCGTTTCACTCAGGGTGACAAATGGTGAAGGGTTCAGCATGACAGGCTGTTCGTTTGTATTCCTTCCCCTCATGTCATTCCTTCGCTTCCTGTCATTCTGAGCGAAGCGAAGAATCTCATTTTAAAGAGTCAACAAAATCAAGGCTTCAAATAATTATTTGGACTGGTGTGATTCGAGAAGATATTTACCATACCTTTAGGTAAAATATGTATTGAGAAGACTTCTATGAAAGAATATATTGATAATTTCCTGAAATATCTTGAGATTGAAAGAGCTGCATCATCCCATACCCTCAGGGCATATCGGAAAGACCTTGAAGAGTTTTTCAAATTTGTTACCGTAAAACCTGAGGAAGTAGAGTTAGCAGATGTACGTGGCTTTATTGCAGAACAGATCAAGTCAGGGCTGAACAAGACCTCTGTTAGCAGGAGACTTGCAAGCATAAGGTCGTTCTTTAAGTTTTTATACCGAGAAGGTTACAAAAAATCAAACCCGGCAAAGCTTGTTTCAAACCCGAAAATCCCAAAGCTCCTTCCCAGATTTCTTTCCGTTGATGATACCTTTTCTCTTGTTGAAAAACCTGAAGGGACAGGATTTATATCCTCAAGAGACAGAGCTATCCTTGAACTTCTCTATTCAAGTGGCCTCAGGGTAAGTGAACTCTCCGGACTTAACCTCGATGATATCAACACAAGAGAGGGATTATTAAAAGTGAAAGGGAAGGGCAGGAAAGAGAGGATTGTACCCGTTGGTTCAAAAGCACTTGATGCTATCAAGTCTTATATGGTGGACAGGATACCACTCAAAAGTAAGGATAGAGCTTTGTTTCTCAATAGAACCGGTACAAGGTTGACAGATAGGGGAGTCAGGCGTGTGGTGGTTAAATATGCACGATTGATCGGTATCGGCGGGCAGATAGGACCACATGCCCTGAGACATACCTTTGCAACCCATCTCCTTCAGGGTGGTGCAGACCTCAGGGTAATACAGGAACTCTTGGGTCATTCATCCCTCTCCACAACCCAGAAATATACTCATCTGGATGTCACTCATTTAATAGACATCTATGACAAGGCGCATCCTTTTGCAAAAGAGAAACACGATGATGTATCATAAACTTAAAATGTAGATATGAATGATGAATAATCATACCGTCAAATTGGCATAAAGAGGAATGATAATTTGGTAATCTCCCCTCACCCCTCTTTAAAAAAGAGGGGGTAAATTAACCAACTTCTAAATTAAGTCCCCCTTTTATAAAGGGGGATGCAGGGGATTACTGATAAAGAAAAAATCCAATCGCAAAGGAGAAAGCATTGTTTAAAGGTACCACGATATTGTGCGTCAGGCGTGATGGAAAGGTTGCAATAGCTGGAGATGGACAGGTTACGATGGGTAACACGGTGCTCAAACACAATGCAAAAAAGATAAGAAGGATGTTTGGAGATAAACTCATTGCTGGCTTTTCTGGGGCAACAGCTGATGCACTTACCTTATTCGAAAAATTCGAAGGCAAGCTCGAATCTTACAGAGGGAATATAACGAGGGCTGCTGTTGAGCTTGCAAAAGACTGGAGGACTGATAAAATTTTAAGAAGGCTTGAGGCTCTCCTGATAGTGGCTGATGCAGAACATACCTTTATCATTTCAGG